>JAAVHR010000035.1 GCA_014799595.1 Clostridiales bacterium
GAATACCGCCCCACTTTCTGAAACGTTTCCAGATTTCCACCGAATAGATGGCAGTCTGCTTTTCCTTTAACAGAAGGTGGAACTCATCACAATAATAACGGGTGGCGATTTTCCTCTCTCTGTTCTGTGATACCCGGTTCCACACTGCATCCTGTACAATTAACATTCCAAGCTCTTTTAACTGGTTTCCCAAGTCCCTGATGTCAAAACACATAATACGGTTCTTGGAATCTATGTTTGTCCTGTGGTTAAAATAATTCTGTGAACCATGCACATATAATACAAGACTGTTTGCAATCCTCACTGCTTTTTTCTTTGCTTCTTCCTGCATTTCCGGTGCTACATCTTTCGGCTCATATTTTAATAACGCATTATATAAATCCTCAAGGATTGGCATATTCTCCGGTTCTGGCTCTTCAAAGTATCTGTCATAAATATGTTTGATACAGGTATCTATAATGCCTTTTTCATCATTCTCCAGACCTTCCTTTCCTCCTGCAATCAAGTCACACAGGGTAATGATAAAATCACTCTTTAGTTTCAATGCTTCCTTATCCCCTTTATGGCTGAGTTGTATATCCATAGGGTTCAGATAATCCTTGGAACTGGTTGCAAGCCTTACCACCTGCCCCTTTAATGCCTGTACCAGAGGAAAATACTCTCCCTCCGGGTCACAGACAATAATGTCATCCCTTGTCATTAAGAAGCAGGATAATATCTCACGTTTGGCACTGAAGGATTTTCCACTTCCCGGTGTTCCAAGTATCACNCCNTTTGGTGTNCGTAGCCTTTTNCGGTCTGCCATAATCATGTTGTTNCTNAGGGCATTTAACCCGTAATAAATGGCAGGNGCNGGCATAAATAATTCCTGTGTGCAGAATGGNACTAAAACAGCNGTACTCTTTGTTGTNAGGTCACGCTCTATCCCCGTATGGTTGCACCCAATCGGTGCNGANGCCATAAGCCCCTGTTCCTGTAAATACTGAAGGCAGCGTAAGTTGCAGTTCGCCTGCTGNATAATGCCCGATACCCTCTGTGTAATGTTTTCCAGCTTTCTTTTTGTCCTGCCGTAACAGGTAATCAGGAAAGTCATTTTNATAATCTTCTGGTTGCTGGTGTTTAAATCCTCCAGAAGCTCCAAAGTATCTTTTTCGTATGTAATAATGTCTGTTGGTAAAATATCCATGTCATAGCCGCTNCGGACTGCTTTTTTCTGTTCCTCTATTTTCATTTTCTGNATGTTTGTCAAAGCCCCCTTTANCATCTTGATTGCCTTTACCGGNTCCATGGTCTGCATGTGCATGGTAANGGTAAGGTTGTCNTCTATATCCAGAAGTTTCTTTANCANTTCATCATTAAACCTTGGTGCAATNATGTCCAGATAAAACACNCTNCCATACATATTTCCCGACTGGAACCTGTTTGGATAACGGAAATCAAACCCCGGCGGTGCAATATAATCTTTTACCGATTTTCCNGATTCCGACAATTCTTTGAAGGAAAAACGGAAAGGCTCCATCGTTCCCTGATTAAAATATTCATGGAGAACACGAAGCCTTTCCTTTCCNTCCAGTCCTNTGGCATTGGTGCCGATATTATTTAAGTTNCGGATGACATCTTTTTCAATGTTATTNANTTTACTNCTTGCTTCNTTAAATCCNNTGCTTTCCACTCCGAAAATAAGATATTTTGACTTGATAATGCCATTGTTGCCCTTTGCGGACTGATGCTTTAACATCTGTGTATATTCTTCCCGGATATCGTCAAACTNGTCATTCTGNAGGGGAATGTCAAACTGGTCTGCAAGCACCTGTTCACTGACCTGCCNGTTAAACAGGAATAGCTGAAATTTGATAGAGGGGTCAAAGTAATTGATAAATTTGCTGTATTCCTCTAATATATCCCCCTGATCCTCTATCTCCAGTAAATCATAGTTNATGTCGTAAAACTCCACCATTTTTGTAAAATAAGTCGGGGTTACCTGACAGATTCCATCCTGATACATTTTTTCAAAGGTTATGGTTTTCTGTGCAGTAGTGGGCTTTGCCTGTTTTTTGCCCTTTCCGGCAAGCATACCCTTAAGCTCTGCCAGCCGCCTTTTTTCTGAAAAAGTAAGTCCTGCTTTTTGCTGTACAGTCTTTCTGCCTGATTTATTTTCCGCCCCCTGTTGCACAGCNTTTCTGCCTGACTTATTTTCTGCCTTTTGCTTTTGCTTCAAGGTAATGTACCTCCCTTCTGATTTTTTCCTGTTCTTCTAACTGTCTGTAAAGATTTTCTGACTGATATGGTCTGATTCCCGGTGTGAGAAATTTCTGCTTTATCATAAAATACAGAATCTTTTCTGCCGGGAAACCATCCCTTGTATACATTGCCAGAAAGAAAAACGGTGCCATTACCCCTACCATAAGAAAGGCTGCCCCCTGTGTCCCTATCATGTCTTTGGTAAGAAAATACAGTGGGACACCTGTAATGGCAGCTCCGCTAAAACAGATAATCTGTCTTTTTGTGAGGTTTAAGGCTACTTTTGTTTTAATGCCGCTTAAATCTTTCGGCACTGATACTGATATTGCCATTGTCTGCTCCTTTCCCATACATGCCCGTTTTAATGGGCATTGAAGATTGATTTTGATAAGGAACCTGTCTTAAATAGGCTGAAACAGAGAATTACGGTATAGGCTGCCACTGACCACAGTGCGGTATGTAAATTGGATGCTACTGTGACACTTGTGACAAGCACTGCATAGATTGCCACACATACCATAATGAAGAATCCCTGAAATGCCAATGCAATAAGTCCCTTTAAATAATTGGTTCCGACACTTCCCCATTCCCTGTTGGTAACGGTTGCTGCCGGGATTGGTGCTACTGATACATAAAGATATATTTCTATCATGCGTCCATATAATATGACGGTGATGAGGACAGACATGATATTCATACAAAGACTGATAATCATGGTTTCCATTCCAAGCCCTATCAGTTCCCCGATTCCCATGTCTTTTAGCTGATGATTAAACATGGTAACCAACGCAGACTGCACATCCAGACTTGTAGAGCCGGATATAGTCGATGCTGCCTGTGTCACCACATGGCTTCCCACATCAAATACTGCCATGACTATATCAAAGGTCTGGCTAAGTAAGCTGACAGCGATACAAGCCTTGAATATAAAACGGAAAAACAGGCTTGTATCAAAGTCATGCATGTTGTTTTTGTCAATTACCATGGTGATCAGCTCATAGACAAGCACGAAACTGATTATCATTCCCGCTATGGGGACGATTACGTTTTCTGATAAGGTCTTGACCATGCCAAAAATTCCGGAATTCCATGTGCTGGGTGTCTTGCTGACCTCCCCGGCAATCGTGCCTACCTTTTCATTGACATCGGTAAACATGTTTTCCAGATTAGACAGCACCCACCCTTGCAGCATTTCCTTTATGAAATCAGTAATCTTGTCTAAAATTCCGCCCATTTATTTTGCCGAAAATAAGTTGGAAAGCTGTGGTATCACCGTCTGTGCCACAATAATGATTCCTCCTCCTGACATAAGCTGTTTGATGCCCTGTGATTTTGCACCAGGGTTATCATTTCCGTAACCTTCCAAAAGGTTAATGACTCCCCATACTCCTACACCTGCTCCGATTGCTGTTACCACTGTTTTTAATCCTGTTACTGCTGTTGTAAAAAATGCCATTTCTATTTACCTCTTTCTTTCTATAAAATAATGTGTGTTGTTGTAATTAGAAAGAGTTTGCTATGTAATATGCCCCATCCTGTGATAAAATAAGCACAGGGCATTTCTTTAGGAATAACCCTGCAGGCATCTGGTACTTTCAGTTTGGCGATTGGCGGTATCGGCTGCTTTTTTATTTCTCCTAAAGCACATGCAAAACTCCTGTTTCTTTGCTTCTGGACATTTTGTCCAAAGGTTGTATGTTTGGTTTACGGGTTCCATATTCAATTTTTGTTTTTACACTTTTGGACTTTTTGTCTAGAAGTTTTTTGTCTGGTTTACGGGTTCCATATTCAATTTTTGCTTTCACACTTTTGGACTTTTTGTCCAGAAGTTATGCTTCAATTTCCCCTGCATCAAAAACTTCATCCACCTTCATATCTGGCTTAACTTTCAGCCTTGAAAGGTTTTTGACATATTTTTCAATGTCAAAGGCATTCTTTTCGTCATAGTCTGACAGGTATCTGTACTGTTTGTGCTTTGTAATATCATATTTATTTGAGAAAAAAGGTCTCACACCTCTAAGCTGCATAATACATTTCCCGCCATCCATGACCGCTATCTCGTCCTGACTCATCAACGCTTTTCCAGTCTTTTGATAATTTAAACCATAGGACTGGCTCGTACCTCTTGTATCCGAGGTGTTATAAAGGTCAATGGTTTCTTTACCCAATACTTCCTCCAGCTCTTTCAGCGTGGTTTTTTCCTTTCCACCGAGGAAAAGTGTGGTGTCACAATTCCCTTCAATGGTATCTGCATTGTCCTTATAAATCGCCTTAAGCTGGGACTTTGACTGCAAAATAATAGAAGCTGATATTTCCCTGCTCCGGATTGTTGCAATCAGCTTCTCAAACTTTGGGATCTGCCCGATATTTGCAAACTCATCAAGTAAGCAGCGTACATGTACGGGCAGTCTGCCATTATATACATCATCTGCCCTGTCACAGAGCAGGTTAAACAATTGGGTATACATGATTGACACAATGAAATTGAAAGTATCGTCAGTGTCAGAAATAATAACAAACAATGCTGTTTTTTCATCCCCTAACATATCCAGTTCCAATTCATCATAAGCGGTCAAATCACGCAGTTCCTTAATATCAAAAGGTGCTAATCTTGCACCACAGCTAATTAGTATTGACTTCGCAGTTTTGCCCGCAGCAAGTTTATACTTGCGATATTGCTTAACTGCAAAATGTTCCGGTTCTCTCTCCTCAAGCTCCTCAAACATTAAATCCACCGGATTTTTAAACTCCTCATCATCCTCCCTTGCTTCACTGGCATTTATCATGTCCAGCAGGGTGGTAAAGTTCTGTTCTTCCTCCACACACTCATACCAGATATACCCGATAAGAGCAGTGTAATAGAGCTTTTCGGCTTTCACCCAGAAATCCTCTGTGGCTTGCTGTCCTTCGCCTTTTGTGTTTACGATAATCGTGTTTACGAGTTTCAAAATATCCTTTTCACTCCGGATATAGGCAAACGGATTGTAGTGCATGGATTTTTTGAAGTTAATGGTATTTAATACTTTTACCTTGTATTGGTTCTTTACAAGCATTTTTCCACACTCTACCAAAACTGTTCCCTTCGGGTCTGTCACAACGTATGAGCTGTGCATCTGCATGAGGTTTGGTTTTACAAAAAATCTGGTCTTACCCGAACCCGATCCTCCGATTACCAGAATATTTTTATTTCTTGCATATTTGGGATTTTTTGGTCTGCCGGACATCATAAGCCTTTCTGTTTCTGTAAGTATGACATTGTTTTCAAAGACTTTGTCCGTATATGGTTCCATATCTTTTTCATTTCCCCACCTTGCAGAACCGTATTCCCTGCCCTGCCGGAATTTTTTGGCATTCTTGGCTTTGAAATATACCATAAGCCGGAGTGCCACACCACACCCTGCCCCTATCAGCAAATCTTTTGGAAAAAAGCTGGGCAGTGGATTCTGAAATAAATCATTCAGCCCGTTCATGGCTGCAAGCATCCTGTCGGAAGCATTGTCACCCAGTGCTGTTCTCCAGAGCCATGCCACTTTATCGCAGAAATATCCCACAAAGATATAGGGAAGGTTCATAATCAGCAGTTTCTTTGTGTCTGCTTTCCCTGCTTTTTCTTTTAAATTTTCAGGAACCGCTTTCAGGTCTTTCAAAATTCCTTCTATGATTTTGCTCATAATGACTGCCCCCTGTCTTTCTGATGTTCCCTTGCCCTCTCCCTGTTTTTATCTTTGGAAAGTATCTTTTTAAACTGTGCCAGCTTCTCTTTTACGGATACCCGGTTTCTGCCCTGTTTCTTCTCATTTTCCTTAACAAACTCCTTAAATGCCTGTGTCAGCACATCGGCATCCCTGCCTTTAAAAAACACCAGATATTTAGGCGGTGTTGTTGTCTTATCCTTTTTTATGGCGAAGTCTACCTTATATTTCTTGGCTGTTCTCTCAAAGGATTTAATATTGCCCTTGGTGATTTCTATGTTGGAAACACCTGCGTTCTGCCCTACCAGCTCTTTTACAGTCTGTTTTCCCTGTTTTGGCTGGCTGTGCTTCTGCTTCTGGCTGTCCAGATACATCTTAAGCAGCTTTTTTAAGACTCCTGCTGTCAGTTTTGAGGTTTTTACTGCAAAGGCAATGGTTTTTTGTGTTGTTTCTTCCTGCATCTCTACCTCCTTGCTTTTTTGTTGTGTATGCCCTGCTATGGTGGAACATACAGCCTGTGTAATAAATATTTCATAATGCTCCTTTCCACTTTTGGACGTTTTGTCCAGAAGTTACATAAACACAAAAAGGGCAGCTATAAACCTTTATGGTCTATAACTGCCCTGACGCTGTTGTAAACTTTTATATATCAAATCCATAACTATCCAATATCAAATTTCCTAATATATCTTTCGTCAACTTAGATAATGGTCTATTTCCATAAGAGGATTCTTCTAAATAGTTTCCAAATACTATTCTGTAGAGTTCTTCTTCAGACTCAAACAATCCATCATATGTATTGTACAAATACTTCAAATAATCTGGATTAAATACGATTGCCTTTTTTATACATTCCTGTATAATATCTGAATGTATTTGATAAACCTCTTTCAGTTTTAATTTTTTTATGTTTCCTTTGAATATACTACTGTAATCTATTTCTATTCCTATTTGCCTCTTATCATATAAAAAATATACGCCACTAATATAAAAATCAAATGATAATAAATCATCTGTATTATATTTCTTATTATGTGGTGAATATGATATTTTTTTACTTCCTTTCGCATGATTACATGCATGACACACGGGAACCAAATTATAAAAAGAAACCGCTAATATTGGATATGTATCTTTGTCAAAAAAATGATCTAAATCACACATAGTTCTTTTATTAGTTGAATTAACAAAATTTCTATTACAATAAGGACACACTGTCACTTGTAATTCTTCAACAAAAACTTCTCTAGGAAATCTATATTTATATAAAGTATTAATTATAAATTCTTTATACTTTTTTGGTATTTTGTATCCCGAATCATAAACATGTGCAATTTCAATAAGTTCATCATAATCTGCCCGAATAATATCAGAAAATGAATACTTCTTACCTCTTATAGAAATATTATTACAACACCATTTGTTTATTGCTTTGATTTTTGCCAAATATTTTTGTTTATTTTTTTGCTTTGGTTTAATATTAAGTAATAAATGATAAAGCCTACTCACAGCCTCTTCGTCTTTAAAGCTAATTGGTATCATATATCTTCTCCATTTTGCAGTCTTTTAATTTTTTCTTCATATATTTTTATCTTCTTCTCACGCAGTTCTAAAGAACTGTATTTGCACTTATATAACATTTCATACAACTTATCCCGAAGTATTTTTTCACCAATCAAAGAGATTTGCTGTTCTAATATACTTACTTCTTCTTTCTTTAAATCAGGATAAATGATCTCGCCTCCATTCTTTGTCTCTGGCTTAATTTTATCAATAATTTCTTGTATTTTTTTCTTTGAAAATTCTCCAATTTGACCTTTTCCCCCTAAAAAAAATGCATCATTAAAAAGTTTGTAAATATTTGCTCCAAATGTTTCTGAGTGTTTGTTATCTTCATCAATAATACATTTTTCATTCTCCCTCTTTAGATATATAATATTACTGTGAGGTATATCTGATAAAACAACCGGACTATGTGTTGTAAAAATAATTTGCACTTTCTTTTCCGAGAATTGAGCCTTCACTTCTTCAATTAAATAATATACCAATTTCTGTTGCCACAATGGATGACAATATAAATCAATCTCATCTATAAGCAACAAAATATTATCATGCAAACTCTCTTGAACATCATTGCTTATATAATTAAAATATGGTACTAAATGAATCCAAGAAAAAAAGTTTAATAATGCCCTTTCTCCTGATGCAAGACGTAAACCTCCAATGTCAATATACTTTAATACATACGAATATTCACGGTCAAAGACAGATTTCTCAACAACACTAAGAAATTTTTCATATTCATTGCTTCCATATTTTACTTGTTTATATGATACATATCCCGAATCTGATATTGGCAGTGAGCATGGGAACATTTCACAATTATGTAATACCTGTTCATACTCTTTAATTTCTTGAAAAGCTTCATCAAAAAAATTAGCATATCCAGATTTTTTCTCCAATAATTCCTTAATCAAGTTAGCAACATAATCTACAAGTTCTTTTTTGTTTGTTATTGAAGGTCTGCCTATATATTTATCAAATCTAAGATATGTTATCATTTCAAACAATAAATTCATGTAAATAACAGCAAAAATATCTACCTTTAACAAGTTAAAATCAAAATCTGCCAATAACTCATTTACTAACAAATCATAATGAAGACGAAGTGATAAATCTTTATTTGCTTCACTTGTAAAATCATTAAACTTATCATCTAAACACTTTCTAAAAGTTTGAAATTTGATTTCTAAAGTATTATGAATATTATTTGCCAATATACTTTCAATATCATTGTTACTAATATATCGTAGATACAGAATATCTAATATCTGTTGAAATTCATTTACTTTTTTTGAGTGGCATAGAATATCTTGAAATGCATAATACCCTCCCGCACATGAAGATACTTTTCTACATTTTTTTTGATAAAATATACCCTTTAAAGTTTTCAAAGAATTTACATTAAGAGAAATCTTACTAATACTTTGGTTTGTCGATACCCCATCCTCCAATGCATACATACTATTTGATAGACATATTTTACTAATATTTTCAAATCCTGTACTGTCTCTAACAATTTGCATTAACTCCACAGAGTCTTGGTATAAATAACTAGATCTTATTCCTGTTTTATTTTGTAAATTTTCTATATTGTGATAACAAATCAATTCCGATTCTTCCAGATATATGGAAATAATTTTATCTTTTTCATATCTTTCATTAAAAAAATCCTCATATTCCTTATTATGGTCTTGATCCTTTACACTTCCGTTATAATTTGACAATCTATTTAATAAAGTGGTTTTCCCAGAGCCATTCTCCCCTACAATTGCTGTAATATTCATAATGCACAATTTTTCATCAAAAAAGCCTTTGGGTAATTTTGTTTTACATTCCCTTTGCTTTAATACATATTTCCCTTCAGTATATTCCACATAAAAATTATAATTAGGTGAAAAATTAAACCCTTTCTTTTCAATAAACTTTGAAGAAGATTGATTTACATAAAAAAATACTAATTCCATAATTACTCCTACCCTTTCCGCAAATCTAATTTATTGTATATATCAAACCCAATATCCTTTTTATAGGTATAGAGAAAATCAAGTATATATGTGCATTTTATAAAAGATACATCGTATAAATCTCCGCATATACTTTCCCATCTTCAAACTTCACATTATTAAGTAAAATTACCTAAAACAATACTTCCTTTACACACACTCTCTAATGTTATCATGTTAAGCTCTGTTTTATATACTTATCTGACAACACAAAAGCATAAGAATCCCCGCCTTCATAATTATATCGGTAATTTTCCAATTCTTCCCCAGATATACTTAAAAAAGCATATGATAGTTTCTAAATTTATCTTTTCATATTGTCCAGCTTATTATTTTTTATAACAAAAGAGCAGCCATAATTAACTGCTCCTGCTTTGGGACAAAATGTCCAGAAGTTAATTCCCTGTTGCTATTTTTACGATTTCCACCGGAATACTGATGATTTTAACAATCAGCACAACTCCTCCTATCAGTCCGCCTATGATACAGTTTAATGCAAGTACCCCTATGCTTCCTCCAATGTCAAAGTTTACTGGCACAAGCCACATGCACATTCTCCGAATGCCAAAGGGACACCCTGCCATTATCCAGAATAAAAACCAGTCAAAGCCTTCTGCTTTCTTACATACCGGATAACATACAGTCAGCCACAGTGCAATCAGTATTGCGGGAAAAACTATTTTAAATAACACCCTTTTCACTCCATCCACCTCCATACATGTCATGCTGAACCTCCTGCTGGTAATAGTGGTTCATGGTATTGGGTGCATTGTATAGTGCTGTCACCATGTATGCTCTGATATTAACAATCTTTGTTGTGGTGGTCTGCATGGATTCTATGACATACTGAAGATGTGAGCTGTTTAATTTTAAAAACTTTGATTTCACAAGCTCATAAGGGTAATCTTCCCCATTTACTTTTACAGTCTTTCTTTTCACACATACAATCTCACAGATAAGCTCATACAGTTCATCGTACAATGCCTTGTCCTTCCATTTATTATACTTCATATAGTGGTCGTATTCAATGTTTTTCCGAATGATTTGTATGTATGTTTCTGTATCATCCGCTATCCTATCCATCTCCCCTGCTTTATGATTCTCTTCTTTTTCCTGTTTTTCTGAAGATGGATAGATAGGATTGGTATAGCTGGAATCAGTATAGTTTATATTGTTATAATTAGAGTCTGCTTTTTGAACTTCTGCAAGTTCATTTTCTGAACTTCCAGAAGTCTGCTTTTTGAATCTCTGGAAGTCTGATTTTTGAATTTCTTGAAGTTCAATTTCTGAACTTCTGGAAGTTCGATTATTGGATTTCTGAAAATCCGGTTTTTGAATCTCTGAAATTTCACTTTCTGAACTTCTGGAAGTCTGATTTTTGAATTTCTTGAAGTTCAGATTTTGAACTTCTGTGGAAACATCAGTATCATCAGGCTTGTTTTCTTTATTCTGACTGTCTGTATCCTGCTCTGCCACCACAAAATTTTTTACATATATAATGTCTGGCTTTCCAAGTCCCTGCCTTTTCTTTTCAATCAGACCAATTCCTTTTTTGCTGTCAAGTTCTGCAAGTACCTTTACACAGGTGGCTCTGGCACATCCCAAATCTTCCATGATATTTTCTACTGTATAGTGGATATATGCCCTGTTTTCTTCATCCAGCCACCCGTTTTTCATTGATAATGCCATTCTGTCAAGCATTAAACCATAAAGGAGTTTCGCATCACTGGATAACCCTTTGAAACGCACGTCTTTTATCAGCAGTCTCGGCACTCTGTAAAAGGAGAACTGCTCTGCTTCTATCCCATAATAATAATCAAATTTCAACCCGCCATCCATTTGCTGTACCTCCTTCTACTGTTTTTTTGTGCCATTTTTGGCACTCCATTCATCTAATAGCTGAATGATGATGTCCTCTATTTCCTCACTGCTGTATTTTTCTTCAAAATATCTGCTGATTTTGTCTGCCTTTAGTGTTACCCTGCGTTCTTTTGTTTTTTCTTCTGTCAGGATTAACCGCACCATTGCAAGAGTAAGCTCCCCGCTGTTGCCATATTCCTTTATTTTTGCTGATTGTGCAGTGCTGATTGTACACCCCTGTTCCTCTAAAATAACCTGTACCCACTGCTGTGCTTCTTCTGGCAGAAAAGATATGTCTACCCCCTGTGAGAAACCGATTTTTTTATGGTCTACCATTGCAAGGAGTTCTTCTGAAAGCCTCGACAGCCAGATATACCTCTGTACTTTTTTTGCATTTTCCCCGGCTGCTTCCCCGACTTCCTCAAGGGTATTCTTTCCTGATTTTTTTCCCTGATGTTTCATTGCTTCGTATTTCATCTTGTAGGCTTTTGCTTTTTCACTTGGTAAAATGTCCTCCCGCTGGATATTGGAATCCACCATGATGATTGTGGCTTCATCATCGGTATAATTGCGGACAATAACAGGCATTTCTGCTTTGCCTGCAAGCTCTGAACCCCTTTTCCGGCGGTGTCCGGCTATGATTTCATAGCCGCCTCCTGCCCTTGGTCTTGCTATTCCCGGAACCAGTACCCCATACTGACGGATACTTTCTGTTGTTTCTTCCATCTTTTCATCATCTGCTACCCTGAATGGGTGGTCTTTAAAGGTATGCAGGTCAGCAAGTGGAACGTTTATTATCTGCTCTGCTAAATTTTCCTGTGTGGTGCTGTTGCCAAATAAATCATCAAAGCTGTCCAGCTTAATTTTCGCTGCACTCTTTGTCTTTGTGGGGTTACTCATTTGCAAGCACCTCCTCTGTCAATGAAAGATAGGCAGATGACACTTTTCCTTTCGGATCATGCTTATAAATACTGATACCTTCTGCCGATATTTCCGCAGCCCTTACAGAAATGGGAATACTGCTTGCAAATATCCTCACCCTGCTTCCGTATGCTTCCTTCAGCATGGTAATTATGTCCCTTGCATAGTTTGTCCTGCTGTCCACCATTGTCAACAGAATGCCCTCTATTTCTAACGAAGGATTGATTTGTCGTTTTACCTTACCGATTGTCTTAATAAGCTGCTGTAACCCTTTGACGGGCAGATATGCCGCCTGTACAGGTATCAGTATGCTGTCTGCACAGGCAAAGGCATTTATGGTTATCATTCCAAGGGAAGGCATACAGTCAATTAGTATATAATCGTAATATTCCTTCATTCTGCTTATGTATCCCTGCATGATACGCTCACGCATCATAACATTTACTAGGGAAACCTCCAGACCAGAAAGCTCAATGTTTCCCGGCATAAGATCTATTCCTTCGTCATGGTGCAGAATGCCATCTGCTGGCTCTATTTCTTCGCCATTGATTAAGTTTCCCATAATGGTTGCAAGTGTGACTTCCAGACTATCTGGCTCTGTATACCCAAGGCTTGCGGTAAGACTTCCCTGTGCATCTGCATCAATCAGCAACACTTTTTTTCCTTTCCTTGCAAGCCCGATTCCTAAGTTTCCTGTTGTGGTGGTTTTTCCTACCCCGCCTTTTTGATTTGCGATTGCGATTACTCTACACATAACTTTTCCTCCTGATTTACTGAACTTTTTTCGATTCTTTCTCTACTTCTGCATACACTCTGTAATATCTGTTTGTTCCTTTATTGGCATAAGGCTCGGAAATCTGCAACACATTCACTTTCCTATTTCTCTGAAGAATTTTACTGAACCATTTAATATCATTCTTGGTTCCCATAAGTCTTACTTTTAACATTGCCTTCCTCCTGCCTGTTTTTAACAATATTCTGGATAACGCAGCCTAACCGCCTGCCAGAAATATTTTGCATATCCACAGCAGAATAAATCCTCTACTGTATACAGCCTGCACTCATTCAACTGCTCCTCTGCATCTTCATAGTCATACACACTTGGTGTCCCATTGTTGTAAAGGTTGTATGCCATACGGATAATCTTTGCACTTCCGCTGGTTATCCAGCCTTCATGCAAACATTCTGTTTTTACACATCCTGTCTTAAAATCATAGATTGAATTAACATTCTTTCTTGTGTCTTCATCAATCCCCAAGCAATATACCAATGCTGCATGGTATACATCTGCATACCTACACTTCGGCAGATATTCTAAAAAGAATCTTCTGTGTTTGTCATTTCTAAAAGTTACTGTTTGAGCAATCTGCTCCGCTTTTGCACTTAACGCTGTGTTTGTCATTTTTTTGACCTCCAATTTTTTATTTTTTGACCATAACAAAAAGGACACCTTCTAAAATTTCTCTTAGAAAATGTCCTTAATAGTACAAATATTAAATTGGACTCGTGACCCATTCTACGCATTATTGAGTATTATCACGTATTATGAGTTGCAAATTTGTTGCAATTTTGTTGCAAAATCTGAATTAAAGCACCGCAAACCCTTGATTTTACTGGTCTTTTTTGTCTAATGACTTCATTGTCGGGAACAATAAAACATCACGTATACTTGGTTGGTTAGTTAGCAACATAACCAAACGGTCAATTCCATATCCAATTCCACCTGTTGGAGGCATCCCAATACTAAGTGCATTCAAGAAATCCTCATCAGTATGATTTGCCTCATCATCACCAGCTGCGAAAGCTTCTTCCTGAGCTGCGAAACGTTCTCTCTGGTCAATTGGATCGTTTAACTCTGAGTAAGCATTTGCCATCTCGCGACCATAAATAAACAGCTCAAAACGTTCTACATAGTCTGGATTCTCTGGTTTTCTCTTGGTAAGTGGAGAAATCTCAACTGGATGATCCATAACAAATGTAGGTTGAATTAATTTTTCTTCTACGAATTCTTCAAAGAATAGATTAAGTATATCTCCCTTGGTATGTCTTTCCTCGAATTCTATATGATGATCCTTAGCAACCTTCTTTGCTTCCTCTGTGTCAGCAATTTCATTAAAGTCTACTCCTGCATACTTTTTAACCGCGTCTAACATAGTTATTCTTTCAAATGGTTTACCAAGATCAATCATTTCCTCCCCATAAGGAATCGTAGTAGTGCCACAAACTTCTTGTGCTACTGTACGGAACATATTCTCTGTCAAATCCATCATGCCATAATAATCTGTATATGCCTGATACAATTCCATCAAAGTAAACTCTGGATTATGTCTGGTATCAATTCCTTCATTACGAAATACACGACCAATTTCGTATACACGCTCTAATCCGCCCACAATCAATCTCTTTAAATATAATTCCAAAGAAATACGAAGTTTTACATCCTCATCTAATGCATTATAATGGGTCTCAAAGGGTCTTGCTGCTGCACCACCTGCATTTGGAACAAGCATAGGGGTTTCTACTTCCATAAATCCTTGTCCATCCAAGAAGCGGCGGATACTGCTAAGAATCTGTGACCGTTTAATAAAAGCATCCTTTGTCTCACGGTTCATAATTAAGTCCACATATCTCTGACGATATCTTATATCTGTATCTGTAAGCCCATGGAACTTCTCTGGCAAAATTTGTAAACTCTTAGATAAAAGTGTTACTTCTGTAGCATGCACTGACTTTTCTCCTGTTTTTGTAGTAAAAACAGTTCCTTTGATACCAACAATATCTCCCACATCATACTTCTTAAAATCTTTGTAGGAATCTTCACCAATATCATCTCTTGCTACATAAGCCTGAATATTCCCCTTTAAATCCTGTATGTTACAAAAAGATGCTTTGCCCATAACCCGCTTAAACATCATTCTACCAGCAATGGTTACTTCTTTTCCTTCTAAAGCATCATAATTATCTTTTACTTCCTGACTATGATGTGTTACATCATACTTTGTAATCTCAAAAGGATTCTTATTATTCTCTTGTAAATCTGCAAGTTTGTCATACCTTACCTTCAATAACTGATTCAAATCCTGTGTCTTTTGTTGGTTCTTCTGTTCTGCCAAAACCGTTCCATCCTTTCTTATCAAAAATGCCTTGCATTTCTTGTAGTATTTCTATCTATTAATTTGATCTTTCAATCTCTAAAATCTTATATTTCAAAACTCCAACTTGTGTCTCAACTTCAATAGTCTGCCCTTTTTTTGCACCAATCAATGCTCTTCCTACTGGAGATTCATTAGAAATCTTCCCTTTTAAACTGTTTGCTTCTGTAGAACCTACAATTCGATAAATAAGTTCGTCATTGAACTCCATATCCAGAATCTTTACTCTACATCCGATACTAATTTTATTCAAATCCACATCTTCGTCAGCAACAACTTCTGCATTCTTCAAAATCTTCTCGATTTCTTCAATTCTTGCTTCAATATCTCTTTGTTCATCTTTGGCTGCATCATATTCCGCATTTTCTGATAAGTCACCCTGTTCTCTTGCTTCCTTAATCTTTTCAGCGACCTCACGTCTTCGGTTCACTTTTAAATCTTGTAACTCATCCTCTAAAGTTTTTAATCCTTCCAGAGTTAAAATATTTTTCTTATCTGCCATTTCCTTTATCCTCCATATCTCCAACTATTCCTACAATAATATAATAAACAAAGCGTACTAACTTCATTGTATTATAGCCTATTCAGGGCTCATTGTCAATCTTTTGATAGTCTCCAATTTCCACTGGTAATATAGAGTAATTCCCCACATCTCCTTATCATCAAAATAAATGGATTCCGATCTGCCAAGCTGGCAAATACGCCAGTTTATACTTTGCATGAGAAGAGAAGAAAACTTATGTGAAATTTTTTGTCCTTGCAGAGTTTCTTCATACCCATATATTACTTTTCCCAGTGCCAGACGATACCGTAAATATTCTATATTCTCCTCTTTTATTCCTAATGCAATAATAATATTGCTTTTCTCCCATATAGGATAATTTTTATAAAATTTCCCCTCAAGATCCCATATAATTTTTTCCTCCTCTATTTTAGCCAACTTTGGCATTTCCTCTGAAAATTCTAATACTAAACCAAAATCCTCATAACATTGTTTTGAGAACTGCTCCCATTTTTCTGGATTTCTAGTGCAGATTTCTATCCTTCCTGCCCTGTCAATAAGTTTAGAAGTTAGAAACTTTGCTTTATCATCCTTTGTATCACAAACAATCATATCCTTTTTTTCTCCTTCCAGTTGAAATATTCTCTCTAATTCCTCCCAAATTTGTGGAAACAAAAAATACCAAGATATCCACTGTTTTCGATACTCTGCCAATTCAAATATCCGGCAAACTTCTGGAGTATAATAGTAAATAGCCTCAGGATTTAACTCTTGTATCCTTTTTATTTCCTTCCAAAACCATTTCGTTCCCAATCTTTTTCCTTCACTCTCATTTGCAGGCAATATAATTTCACGCCATTCGCTGCCATACCCACTTTTTTTATTATTTATCCATTTATCTCTATACCGCAAATATTTCCTTCTCCATTCACCCCATATACCCTTTTGCTTGGTATCAGGATATAACCCTACTTGAATCAATTTCATAATTATACCAACCCTATTAAGCATAACTTTCTTATATTTTATAGCCATAAACACAAATGGCATTTTTTCAAAAAACACGTAGTAAAATACATGTTTTATCTAAATAATTCACTTTCCTTATATTTTTATGGCTTACATCAAAAATAAATGCTCTATCAACTATTGTAATATATATGCAAAAAGAGAACCAAAGTTTCCTCTGGTTCTCTAAAAATCAGGTTATGTTATATCTTTATATTCTTTACCGGATGGTAAATTGATTAACCGCTTTTGACAACTCATCTGCGGAACTTGACAAATGTTCTGAATTTTCACTCAGTTCTCCTACTACATCTAACTGTTTTTCAACTACATTAGACACCTCTTCTGCAGATGCTGCTGTTTCTTCGGATACTGCGGAAATTTCCTGAATTGCATTTAAAGTTACATTTCTGGTCTCTTCCATTTGCTGTACACCCGCAAGAATAGATTCTAGTTCTTTCATTAAAACGCGAACCTGTTGTTGCATAACTTCAAATGCTTCTGTAGTATCATTTACTGCTTTTTGTTGTTCCTGTACAATATCATCTGCCTGTTTTGCAGTTTCTACTACATACTTGGTATTATTCGTAATTTCATCTACAATATCTTGAATTTCTTTAGCAGAATCCATAGACTGGTCTGCCAGTTTGCGAATCTCTGCTGCCACCACAGAGAAACCTCTTCCTGCTGCTCCAGCTCTTGCCGCCTCAATAGATGCATTCAAGGACAACAGGTTCGTCTCAGATGCAATATCATTAATTACTCCTATAATCTGTCCAATAGATTTAGACTTTTTCTCTAAGTTTTCAATCCCTTCAATTACCACATTCGTAATCTCAGCTGTAGACTGACTCTTTTCATTTAAAATCTCCATAGTATCCATTCCACTATGAATAGATTCACTGGTTCCAGCGGCAATCTCACTAATCTTTTGTGTATTATCACTTACATTCTGAATACGTTTTGATAAATGATCCATCTCATTCAAACAATTTACAGAATGCTCTGCCTGATTAGTTGTACCAATTTCAATTTCATTAACTGAACTTTCAATTCCCTTGGAAGATTCTAAAAACATCTCTGAACTTTCTATCACCTGCTTTGAAATGTCTGTCAGCTCTGTACTAACCTCCTCTACCTTCTGTATCAAATGTTTTGTGTGGACAATCATATCACTAATTCCTGTAGCTAATACAGCAAATTCATCTTTCCTCTTAGTATAGACTTTCACTGTCAAGTCTCCCTTTGACACTTTTTTAATCTGTTTTAAGAAGCTTGAAATTGTCTTGCTAATTCCCTGTGCCACAAGAATCCCAAAAAATCCAGCTACAATAATAGAAATAATTACCAAAAACACTGTAATATCTTTAATATTAGAGGCCTGTTCATTAATTACAGATTGTGGAACCATATAGCAGATAGAACATTTAGTATCTCCAATTTTAGACATTACAAAAAAGTACTCTTTTCCTTCTACCTGTATATTTTTCTGTAGTATAGTTTCTTCACCCTCTAATTCCTCTAATGCCTGTGTATAGAAATCTTGTCCCACAAAATTAAATTTGCCTTCTTCTACCTTAGCATCTGTTCCATAAATCTCCTGTCCATCTCTTGTAATCAATGCTGAAATACTTCCATCCCCAACATCTAACTTTCCAATTACTCTCTCAATCTGTTCTCTGGTCAAGTCCAGAACAATAATACCACCTTTTAGTCCATCATCTTCGCTACCACTGCCTGTCACCTTACGCATCATACGTATTGCATATTCATCTGTACTCGTATTCAATCCTGCGTCTAATTCTGGTACTGTACCATAGTAATAAAAAGCATTTTCATCATCTTCCATAGCCTCGGCCCCTTGTTTTGTATCACAAAGATCCGTAAGAATTTTATCTTTCTCTGCTCCACTGGTTGTAATGGATTTATCATCATCTGTAAGTATGTAAACATTATTTAAAAATTTATTCTCTGCCACATCATTCTTAAATTGCTTGTACATATCATTGTAGAATTTATCACTATCCTCATCCCCCATTTTTTGCATGACACCATTTACATAGCCCTTTAATCCATTCTCTTTTAACAAAGCATTATAATTACTACGTACAGTGGAAAAAATAAAATCATAATAATCTGCTGTCAATCCAATTGCCTTAGATAGAGAACTGGTATAACTTTCCATAATACCTGTTGATGCTTTCGATGTAGAAACTACACCTAATACAATAAGAAAAATAATAGGAATAAATACAATACTCCATAATTTCACCTGAATTCCTCTATACCAAGGAACTTTTTCTATTCTCTTAAATTCTCCCTGTTGAACACCTTCTTCTCTCTTCTTTCTTAAAAATCTGTCTTTCAATGGAATCTTCTCTTTTGCTTCTTTCTTTTTACCAAAACTCATAAAAGCTGGCATGGATAATTTTTTTGAATGTTTCTTATTGTCCTTTTCCACCTTTGGTTGTTTTGGCAACTTTGATTCATTTGACTGTTTTGATAACTTTGGTAATTTAGGTAATTTCTTCTCTTTCTTTGTCTTTTTTAAATCCTTCTCCCCTTTTTCCTTCGTACCTCTTACAATTTTTGGTAGTTTCAATTTACTTGTATCCACTTGCTTTTCTTTTCTCTTCGTTTTTTGAATACCGCCTTGTTTTTTTCGTAAGTTCATAATTCTGCCCCCCTGTCAATTATTGAATCATTACTTTACCTCTTTTCCCTATAAAATGTATATATTCGCCCCATTATCCCCGCAGAATGCACAATAAATCTATCTTTATCGCTAATGATACTTAATTATATATTAACATTTCCCCTTGTTTTTTTCAACCTTTTTGTATGTTTTTCACACATCGCTTCTATGATTAAGTAAAATCCTTTTTGCACTTTTCCTATATTTGCTACATTTTCCTACTTCTTCTTGTGTAACTCCTTTTTTACTATACCTTGCCCTTTGATAATATGGCAATAAAGATTGGGCAACCTCTTTTCGTTCGTCATATACTTGATTGGTAAGTTCCGTAGCTGTCATACATTCTTTATTGCATTTTCCCTTCTGATAGTCCTTTATTTCTAAATAAAACATCTGCCGGATCTTTTGATTCGGATTTCGGAAAATAGAAAATCTTCTCCCCTGTTTCTTTCTTTTTGGCTCCTTTTTCACTCTTTGAATAATAATATCTTCTTGTTGCAAAGTCCTACTTTCCGTTCTCTTCCCTTTATGATAAAAAACATACCAAATGCCATAAGCAGTAGAACATAATACAAAAATAATGAAAGCTACCCACAACACTTCCACAACACCCCATAGAATATGTTCTAATGCCTGAAAAAATTGCCGCATCCATTCCGATCCATGTATCACCTCTCCATATCCTTCTCCCTCTATCTGTGGTATTGGTGTTTGTATAATTTCTTGTGGTACATACTCTTCTTCTTTTACATTTGTCAATATTTCTAATAACCACTTAAAAAAACAAAAAATTGCATTTGCAATTTTCCTCTCCAATTGTCTAAAATATATTCCCGATTCCCACAATAGTGTAATTAAACTGCACCCCAAAAAGAATAACATACCTTTATTGCTATTACTCTTTATTTCCTTCTCCTGCATAATTCCCACAGTTTTTCTATTGTTTACCAAGTACTTTTCCCGATTTGCCTGATATTTATTGAGATAATACAGCCAAATAACCAACACACTTACTCCCAACAAAACATTTGTGGTATCCTCTTGCCCATAAATCCCCATAAACAAATATCCTGGAAGCAGCAATACCAGCCATAACAATCCTATATTCTCTATATGAATTGTATGATTTATGTATATTCTACGATACCAGGAAACTAATGATATCACAACACCAGCAAAGGCAAATAGTATTTTTTCTTTGTCATTTCGTCCTATTATAACACCATAAAGAATCACACCAAACCGGGTCAAGAAATACAAACTAAGCTTGTCTACATTTTCTCTTGCCCAATACGAACAACATACTGCTATTATCATAAGCATTGGATAATGAGAATCATTTTGACAAATTACCATATCTAATACATAAAGATTATAATATCCCAATAAAAATAGCTGTATTATATTCACAAATTCTGTTTTTCGATAGGAATTTCTTTCTTGTTTCCCCATTTGTGTATCCCCCTTCAGAAAATAATCAAAATAACAACTCAGAACCTAAACTGTTGCTAATCAAAGTTCGTCTATACATATCGTTATAAGATATTTTCTCAAATTCTCTTTTATGGCAATGGAAGCAGAACGATAATGAGGAAATATCCAGAAAAATGACCTATCTTGTGGTACCACATTTGTTAATTTTTCTAGAAAACTTTCAGATTGGCAATCTGTCAACAGTATAACTAACTCTTTTTCTTCTTCAAATATAGAAGCAAAATCTATGATTTTACTTCCACCTTGTTTCAAATCTATACGTGCCAATCCTCTGTCTATACTATCTATGTGATGTTCTCCTGCACCAGCTTTGACACAAACCTGCATTCCGGTTTCCACATCACATCCATTGCTAGACAGAGTAACCTGTATTCCATCTTTCAAAAGNTCTTCCGCAATAGTAGCCGTTAATCGAATCAAATANTCTTCTATTTGCGNATCCCAATTTCCATTGTGTTCCTGAAAATACAAAATAATNTGTATGGATACATCNGTGGTAGATTCCAAACGATTTACCTTAAGTNCCCCTGTTNTTGCAGAAGCCTTCCAGTTCACCCTATTCATACCATCATAACTTTGATAATCACGAATGCCTGCAAAAGAAAAAGGATCTTCTAANAAGTTGCGTCTGGCATATATTTCTCCCAATATCTTTTTATGCACGAATTCCAATTCTGTTGAATGACATCTTCTCGGAAATACATACACCCATTGTTCCTCATTAATCCGAAACACATATTCCTTACTATAAAAGAAATTACTAACAAATACATCCATAGCCCCTAGCACATAATACCCTCTCTTNGTACAAATAAAGGCCAGTTTTCTTTGTATTTGCTCATAACTTCCCACCGAAAGTAAATCATTACGATAATACTGATCAGTAACATGATTTCTTCCAGCCTTTTCCTGTTCCACCCATGAACGGTCTATAGTAAATTTTATTTTTACCGCTGGAATAGGAAGAAATTTTTGATTTCTCACTTCCTCTATCAATTCTATCTGCTCTCCTTCATACAAGCAATCCTTCTTACAATAAAGTGAGACTGATAAATGTTTCTTCCATACCTTGCCAAATATGTATTCAAATGCCAAATATAAAATATATCCTCCAAACAACAAAAGAANAATTCGCATTTGCCCCTCTCCTTTCGTCATTCATACCTAATCAGTAACTGTTCAGAACCATGAACAGTTACGTTTAAGCCCATAATTATTCGCCTTCGGCGAAGAGGCTTAAACATTGCAAAGCTTACTTTTTCATACAAAACACGCAGTAAATGCGTGTTTCTACCTAAATAGATACCCTAATCATTAATCATCTGTCCATTTCATTTTTCTCTGCAAACTCTTCAGTTGGCACTGGAATCTCTAATAATATTTCTGAAATAATTCCTGTTTTATCCTTTTGGCTTCCATAGTTTCCTACCATTATCAAACGATGTTCTAATACGCTTGGTGCCAGATACTTTACATCTTCTGGCACAACAAAATTCCGTCCCTGTATTAACGCATACGCTTGCAATGCTCTCAAAAATGCTAAAGTTCCTCTTGGACTTACCCCAACACGAATCCCTCTATGTTTTCTAGTCGCAAATATTAATCTTAAAATATAATCACGCACTTCCTCGCTAATAAAAATATCTTTTATCTTTTCCTGCATTTCCAGCAGTTCTTGGATTGTAATCACAGATATAAGGTTTTCATAAGGATTTCCAGTAAGAAAACGTTCCACAAGAGCTTTTTCCTCTTCTAAATCAGGTAACCCTACAGAAATTTTCATCATAAAACGGTCAAGCTGGGCTTCTGGCAAAGGAAAAGTTCCTGTCGTTTCCACTGGGTTCTCTGTAGCAATCACAAAGAAAGGCTTATCTAACTTTAAAGTCTCTCCATCTATTGTTACTTGCTTTTCCTCCATACATTCCAGTAAACTAGATTGGGTTCGTGGTGTTGCCCGGTTAATTTCATCAGCTAATAAAATATTAGAAAAAACTGGTCCCTTTTGCAATACAAATTCCCCAATTTTTTGATTATAGAAATGAAGTCCTGTCACATCTGAAGGCAGTAAATCTGCCGTAAATTGTATTCTTCCAAATTCTCCTTGTATGGACTTTGCAAGAGACTTGGATAACATAGTTTTTCCAGTTCCTGGTACATCTTCTAGCAATATATTTCCTCCTGCAAGTAATACTGTTAATACCTGCTCTATTACTTTTCCCTTGCCAATAATCACCTTTTCTATATTTTCTTTTACTGCCCTTATCTGTCTGGTTACTATTTCCAATTCCATCCATTTCCCTCCTATTGCCCTTTTAAACCTCTAAATAAACCAGCAGCTTATATTATTCTCTAACTAGTTGCCTTCAAAGTATGACTTAATACCTGCAGAGATTCCTTGTGCCATCTTTTTTTGGTATTCACTATCTGCCATCTTTTTATCTTCTTCTGGATTACTCATAAATCCCATTTCTAAGTTAATGGCTGGTATGATAGACCAATTTAATCCCATCATCAAATCTGTTTCCCATACTCCTTTATTCTTTGCTCCTGTATAATTCACATACTCAGATATCACTGCATCTGCAAGTTCCCTGCTTTCTTTGTATAATTTTGCTACATAAGGACTATCTTTTGTTACACATATTGTCATTGCCCCATTCGTAGAAGATACTTTTGAACCATTCGCATGTAAGTGTACTAAAATTTCCGCCCCTGCCTCTGCTGCCATTTGTGCTCTCTCTTTATTCCCCATGTTCAAATCATTGGATTCCCGAACCATAAAAACTTCATATCCATCCTCTTTTAACAGTTCTTCTACCATTTTCCCTACTTGTAAGGTTAGCTCATACTCACAAAGACCTGTAGCAACTCCTTTGGTGCCACTAGTTACTGTATCCTTTGTCTCTTCGGCACCTGGTCCGATTGCTTCTTGTTCTGTATTGTCTTTCTCTTGATGTCCTGCATCAATTGCCACAATGTGTCTCTTTGTTTTAGGTTTCTTCTTGGTAAGATATTCTGTTGCCACATAATATTCTCCCTCTGCAGTCGATATCTTACTCCAGATATCACTTACTCCTGTTCTTTTCACTTTTGCCTTTTCAGGCAGCATCTTAATAATTGTAGAATCTGTGGAACAATGCTCTCTTACATTCAGTTTTGTAGTAGTATATACCTCTTCATCTACGCCTTTAAAAGTAATACCTTCCTCTTCAAATTCCTCTTTAAATTCTTTTTTCACTTCCACCGGTTTTTGGGTTGGCGGCTGTTTAGTCACATCTCCCGCATTTGTAACGCTTACGATTTCTTTCTCTTCTTGTCCATTACATCCTTCAATTGCTGTCAGCACTCCAAACCCCAGACATAATGCCATTGCAATTGTTCTTTTCCTCATTAGATAACCATTCCCTTCTTTCTCTTTATCAAGAGAATAATGTTATTTTCATTATATCGTATCCCCTTTTCTTAATCAAGATTTTTCGTCTATATTTACGTTTCTATAGGTAACAGTTCAGCNNNGGNCTGCATACTNNTACAGAATTGGGCAAGCTTCGCATATAAATTGCCCAATTTCTTTTCCTGCTTTAATTGCTTATATGGTCTGCACAGTGGAGTATGCAGACCTACCTGAACTGTTACTTCTATAGTTATCGTCCAGTTACTGTTCACTCATAAGCTTGATACTTGCTGTCAAGCTATGTGCCAAAAACGTAGAACAGCCAAGAATTCATCATGTCATTCCTATTTTTTCCAGAATATACATCATAACTAAGAATATTATAAACTACCTGAATGGTTACACAAAAAGAGCTTTGAACTGTACACATTCAAAGCCCTTTTATATATTATCCATTATTTTTCTATCCATATCCTTTTGGTGGTCTGTACCTCTCTTTCGCTAGATTTCATCAGTGCATTAATTAAATTATTCATACTGTGGTGGTCCGTACCTTCCTTTCGCTAGATTTCATTAGTTGCTTTTCATCTTATCTATATGAGGTTTAGCTAAACTTTCTGTCCAAGGGAATCTCCTCCTAACATTTTGTATTGCTTCGCTCTATATGAAATAAATTCAACATATTATTCTGGTGGACTGTACCTTCCTTTCTGTTCTATTATGTAGTTTAAATACTTAACCCATCGGAATCCCCTCCTCCTCTTTTTTATTTTTTTGCCTCACTTGATTATGTATTTATTATAATCTTGTCCATTTGAATTGTCAATACAATTTATTGTTTTTTTGTTCTTTTTCTAATTTGCACAATTATTTTTTGTTATTATAGGCAATATCACTATTTCAAGAGAATATTATCATTCTTTTTCAAAGAATTCAAACATTTTCGCCTTTATAGTTTTATTTTTGCGACGATTAGGCTTGAATAAAGCAATATACAACAAAAGGGAGCAGCCAACTCTCTCACGAGTGGGCTGCTCCCTTCTCTAAAATCAGGTAAAATGGTTTTGCTCTTTGCAACCTATCTTACTTATTTTCTTTTTTACACATAAATGTAAGCATACAAACTCCAAATGCACAAATCAAGAAACCAAATCCATAAAAGCATGACGCAGGAACAACACCTGTTTGTGGCAATACTGCTGCATCTGGTACTTTATTCTCTTCCTCAATTTCTACTACAGTTTCTTCTGTATTCACACCACTACTGGTAATGGAATCCTCATTTCCCTTCACAACTACACTTGCTCCCTTTACTTCTACGGCTCCTTGCTCCTTTACACCACTGTTTGGAGTATCCTCTTCAAAAATTATCTCTTCTGTAACATCTTCTGTTTCGGTTTCTGGAGCTGCTACGCTTGGAATAATATCATCTGCAAACTCATCTTCATTCTGGCTATTTAAATCTGTAGTTGCTGCTTCGATAGTTGGAATAACTGAATCTGCTGTTCCGTCAACAGTTTCAGTTGTTGCTTCAGTCACTGTTTGTGTTGCTGCAATAACGTCCGTTGTTTGTTCTTCCTGATCTACCGGAGCTGAATCATTTTCTGTATCCATTCCATCTACATGCCAGTCTTCTTCTGTTACTTCTGTAACACTTTCTTCTATACTCTGAACATCCGCACTTTTCGCACTAACGGTTACATTACTACTCATTGAAGATAATGCTAAAATTAAAAATAAACCTGAACTGAAAGCTAGAATTTTCTTCATAATAATTCTCCTTTGGCTATTAGGATTTTTTTGATTAATCATCAAATATGTACATGTATAAGCTCTGTACACCACTTACTTTTTCTATGAGGTAAGCACCCTATTTTCAGCCTCGTTTTTGGAGGAAAACGTGGTTAACCTACCTGGTGATATAGAACCAGGCTTCTATTTTCAGCCTCGCTTTTATTGGATAGCGGGGTTAACCTTCCTACAAATCTAGGTGTAGGATCCTGTTTTCAGCCTCGTTTTTACAGTCTGCCTCGCCCTATGGCAAATGGTTTCGTTCATTCATCCTGGCATTTATGACTGCTCTTCTTAACGGAACGTGGTTAACCGTCGTACATTCGTACAACATTATCTTAATTCAGTAACGTAACTTTCCTCGCGTAACCTACCTTTATGCATTTTTCAATGTACTCACTCTTCTTTCAGAAGAATGGAGAACCTGTATCACTACAGTTTCTATCGGGAACCACACTTTCTTGTGTTTCTGTTCCCTATGTTCATAGTATAGCACTTTTATAGTTACATGTAAACCCCTTTTTTGTAATTTTGAAACTTTTTTGTAACTTTATGGTTACTGTTCACTCACAAGCTTGACACTTGCTGTCAAGCTATGTGCCAAGAATGTAGAACAGCCAAGATAACCGTTCAGGTAGGTCTGCACACTCCGCTGTGCAGACCGTAAAAAAGACTAAAACAGGATTGGAATTGGGCAATTTACATGCGAAGCTTGCCCAATTCCGTAACAGGTCAGTCCCCTGGCTGAACTGTTACCAGCCAAGAATCCAGCCTTTCGCCAAAGGCGAATTACAAATAGGCTGGATTCCGTTACTGTTAGCACCGTAGGTGTGAACAGTAACACTTTATACCATAAAAGTGTTATCACTACATATATGGCTGTTTACTATAAAAATTCTAACATAAAAAAAGCTGCCACATAATTTATTGTGGCAGCTCTCATCTCATACTAAGCAGCAATCCAGCCATGCTAATACTCGTATTTTATATTAGAGTATTGAGAAGCCTTCTTAATCATTGTTAGATTTTTATACTTTGTTTTCTGTTCATATAAACACATATCACATGTCACGTCAATGATAATCCATTTCTTTTTTTCTTTAGAATATAATACATTCCATGCATGATAACTTTTCCCATCAAAATACTTATTTGCAGGATATCCTGTTACCATTTTTGTCTGCACACCAATACTCCTTAGCATAGATGCAGTTAATGCTGAAATATCATAACCAATACCTTTTTTGGTTTTGTAGGTAGTATTAATATTAGGTGTATAGTAACTTAAATTACCATTACTATTTTTGGCAAATTTATTGTAGTCATAATGATAATTAGTAACCAGATATTTATAGATTCCTTTTACTTTATTCAACTGACCTTTATATTTCTTTGCTATTTTATTTGCTTTCTTTATAGCTGCATTTTTCTTGTTCCATTTAATCATCTCATTTGAAGTTAAATAAGAACTTTTGTAATCCTTCAGTTGAAGGGATACTTCTTTGGAAAATAACGGGCTATACCGGTTTCCCTCGATATTTTTTAACACAGAAACTGTATAATTTCCATTCCCTAAAGTCATTGGTATTACTGCATTTACATTTTTATCTTGTACAAAATAATTATATTTGACGTTTGTTCCGCTCTTCTCCACAGTTATGGCAATTTTTATCTTATTGTTATTTGCATACTTTACTGTAATTGTACCATTTCGGTTATCTGAAATACCCACACCATTTTCGGCATGAACTATCACTGTTGGCATCATGAAAACAATAAAGCATAGAAAGAACAATTGCACAAATCTCCTCATTATTCTTCACCTCACATTTTCAAAAGTTGCACCTAAAGTTTATTATGTAATTTAATCCATTGCTTTAAGATTACTATTTTCATAATACTCCTTGTTGATTTTTCTGTCAATCCTTTTTCTTCTTAAAAATTATCTTGTATTACAGTTCAGCCATACAAAAGTATATGTGCAAGTTGCACTAGGGAGCTTGCTCACAGAAAGCAGATTGCACATATACTTTTATATGCTTAACGCCTTACATGAATATTTTGCCAGCCATTTCATAATATTTTTAGTCATGATTATATTCTGGCAAAATATGAATGGTATGGCTAAACTGTTACAAATTGTAGTCCTACCATACAAAAATAATAGGAAAGTTATTAAGAATCATGTTCCACCAAACGGCACCTTACAATAATTCTTCTTTTTCCATTGTCCTCACAAGAAAGCAAGGTCAATGTATCTTCACCTTCTATTTTGTCACATACCCAAAGTTCTGTAGGTTCTACTACAAATTGTTTATATACCTCATATATATATTCCCTGTTATATACATCGGTTAGTATTACTTTATCTCCGTTCTCCAATAAATCAATATTTTTAAAGAATTCACCATAATAACCGCCTCTATGCCCTGCTAAGACACAATTACCTTTTCCACCCATCCCTGCAGTTCCTGTAATATGTCCAATAGCGGCACGAATATTATCCCTTTTGGCACCTTCCACAACAACAAACTCCAAATCTATTTTTTCACAAGATATCTTTCCCAAAATCTGCTGCCTATCTAATATGTTTTGCACCTCTTTATTATTTGTCACCTCTGGTTCTTCATTCGAAAAATCTGCCACTGTGTAATCCATCTCCTGTTGTGGCTCTGGTTCCTTGACCTCTTCCACTGACTGGCTGTTTTCCTCTACAATTTTTGCATATTCTGCTTGTAGATTATCTTGTGTGTCTTTTGTCTTCTTTTGGGCAATCCAAGGAATCAAAATAATGAATATTCCTAGTGCAAGCAACATTCCGGCTATAATTGCTCCAATTTTTCTTTTCATTCTTTTATCCTCCCTTTCTTATACAAATTCTCTACAAAACTCTGTTACACTATGGCTTACGGAAAGGAAAAAGCAGCTTAAGAAAGCTGCTTTTTAAATGCTATTTCATACACCCAAAATGCCGGTTCCCGACTTTTGACTCCTAGCCATTGCTAGGTGGGTTACCGCAAAGAAGCTTCTGCCTTCCGCTGCTGTGGCGGCCTGACATAATCTTCAAGATATAAGTCTCCCAATGTCATTCATGTAGGTTCAAAATATCAGGAGTATCGAACATTTCAGGAGTATGTACCTTTGATAATTATATTATAATGTAAACCCTTATTTTTTACAATGTGCAAGATAAACAAAATTCATTAAAAAAGTTGTATATTATCAGACATCACTTTTCATAATTTCTTCTAAGCTTCCCTTGACTTTTTGGAAAACAAAAGTAAATGTGGTTCCCTGTCCTTCCATACTTTCTACCTCTATTTTACCATTATGCTTTTCCACAATATATTTTGCAATAACAAGACCAAGCCCTGAACCTTTTGCATTCTGTCTAAGCTTTGATTTGTAAAACTTTTCAAAAATATATGGCAATTCTTCCTCCTTTATTCCTATTCCTTCATCCTGGATACTTACTCTGATTTCCTCCTCTTGTTCCAAGGTAATCCACACAGTTCCACCTTCATAGGAAAATTTTAAAGCATTATCCAAAATATTTTGAAATAATTGCCGCAGTCTGTCATAATCACCAATCATCATTACCCATTCATTCTTGCAAGAAAATTTTAAGTGAATATTCTTTTTTTCTGCAATATGTTTGTAATTTCTTAAGATATCACCAAAAATCTGTACTAAATTAATTGGTTCTTTTTCTATCTCAAAATGATGATTCTGCACTTTGGAAAGGGTAAGTAGATCTCCTACCAAACGCTCCATGCTTTGGCATTCTCCCACTATCCTGTTATAGTATTGCTGTTTCTTCTCTTCTTTTGTTACCATTCCATCCGCCAAAGATTCTGCATATCCCCGGATAACAGTAATTGGTGTACGGAGTTCATGAGATACATTTGCAAAAAAATCCAACCGCATCTGCTCTGCCTGATTTCGTTCTATTTCATTTTCTGCCAGCTTCTCTGCTAGTATATCCATACTTGATGCTAATATTCCAATTTCATTTTTTCCTTTAAAATTGGTACGTTTTTCATAATTTCCTTGTGACAGCTCCAAAGCAACCTGACGCATTAAAGTAATTGGTTTGGTTATAATCTTTGCAAGAACTAAGGAAACAACCAGAGATAATAAAATACCAGCAAAAATGCTATATACAATATACATCCGGCTTGTAGAAATCAAATTATCTCTTTCTTCTACATAAGAATTCAAAAGAACAATCTCTACCACATTTCCTCCTGCGTTATATACAGGTGCTGCTACACACATCATTGTTTTCTGGTATATACCATCATAGCCTGAACGGTATGCAATCTTTCCTTTTTTTGCTTTTTCAATTATCTGTTTGGTACCTTTAGCCAAATCAATATCTGATATATCTGCATTTGTAAATTCTTTGTCCAGAGAATATTTACTATCTGTATTTTCTATGAACCAGATATCCATTTCCCCACTACTATCCAGATATTCCATATAATCCAAACTTCCTTCGGTATCTTTAGTAATAATATAATCCTGCATTTTTTTAGCAATCTGTTCTGCTTGTACTTTTAACGATTTGCGATAGGTGGCAATAATATTATTTCCATACAACCGTAAATAAATCATTCCTGTCACCAACGCAAATATTGATAATACTGCACCAAATGCGATACATACTTGTAAAAACAAGCTATATCGGACTTTCTTTTTTTTATTCCTCTGTAAGCTCAAATTTATATCCCACTCCCCAAATTGTTTTTATTGACCATCCGGGATGTTCTACTTTATCAATTTTTGCACGTAATCGTTTAATGTGGGAATCTACTGTCCGGCTATCCCCAAAATAATCATATCCCCAAAGACTATCTAATAAATTATCTCTGGTAAATACTTTGTTAGGATGCTTTCCAAGAATCCACATAGTCTCGATTTCTTTTTTACTAAGAACAATCTTTTCTCCATGAATGGTAGCAGTATATTCTTCCATATTCACCACTAAATCGCTAATTTTTAATATCTTATCATTACTCACTACAGATTTCTTACTTGGCATACGTCGCAAAACAGCCCGTACTCTCGCCATGACTTCACTAGGACTAAATGGTTTTACCACATAGTCATCTGCACCAATATCCAGTCCCATTACACGTTCAAAATCCTCACCTCTTGCAGTTACCAAAATAATGGGAACATCTGATTGTTTTCTTATTGTCCGGCATACCTCATATCCATCTATTTTAGGCATCATAATATCCAAAAGAACCAGCACAGGAAGATGCTCCTGAAACATTTCCAATGCTTCTTCTCCATCCTTTGCAACGATTGGTTCATATCCTTCTTTTTCAATATATGCAGACAAAATATCTGTAATATCCTCATTATCATCTGCAATTAAAACTTTATTTTGTAAGGTACTCATTTTGTTCCTCCTTTGCTATAAGTATATTTTCTGTAACTATTCAGGTATAAACACGCATTTACTGCGTGTTTATGGTTCTGAACAGTTACTATTTTCTTTGTTTATTATAATGTGGAAAGCCTTGAAAAACAAGCCAAAATTGCTATTTTCCTATTTCTTTCTTTTGTGCTATTTTTAACATATTCTTGACAAATTCACCTGTTAGCATTCTCTTATAAAATATTATAGTTGCAGTTCTTATTATGGGCAATAAATTTGACTATTAATAAAAGCAATTATAATTATACAGGCAATGTTATTGTTCATCTGTTTATTAATGAACAGTAACTTTAGAATTGTTATAAATAGAAAAGAGGAAGTTTATGAGCTATGTTATTTCAAAAAAAAATTTTATTGCAACTTTTTTAATGATTATGTTGTGCCTTTTTAATACAAGCAATTCTCTGACTGCATTTGCTAAGGCAAAACAACCAAAACTAAATGTTACCAAAGTAACCATGCTTCAGGCTCAATCTTGTACTGTGCAAGTATACCGTTTAAATAAAAAACAAACGGTTTCCTTTTATATTCAAGATGAAAGCATTGCTTACATTACCAAAGCAAACAAAAAATCTTGTACCTTTAAATCAGTAGCTGTCGGCAAAACAAAACTAATTGCTACTATTTATAAAAATAACAAGAAAATAAAAACCCTTAAGTGTGCTATCCATGTAACCCCTCCTGCTGTCAGTGTACGTTTTAAGAAAAAAAATTGTCTTCTGGTAGTTGGAGAATCCTTAGCTCTTCGGAAACTTATTAATTTAAAACCTGCAAACACAGCAGAAGTTCCTGTTTTTACTGTGAGTGACAGCAGTTATCTTCGTGTTACACCGAATGGATTTGCTACAGCCATTTCTTCTGGTAAGGTTATTGTTACTGCTACCATTGCAAATGGAAAGAGCGACCAAATTACGATACATATCAAAGAAAAAGAAAAAGAAAAAAATTAAGAAAATAGTTGCATTTTTTTGTATTCTGGTGTATATTTTTTTGGTAAAAAGTCATAGCAGACAGCTATGACTTTCGGATAAATGAATAAGGAGGTCATATTATGACAAATGAGTCTTTTTGTACGATGTACAATCTGTACTATGAAAAACTCCTTTCCTTCGCAAACACACATTTATCCGATTGTTTTTTAGCAGAAGATTTGGTTCAGGATACTTTTTTATTTTTCTATGAGCAGGATACTCTGGAAGACTTCTCCACAAAAAAAGATATCTTTTCCCGATTAACACAAAAGCTGCAATCCCTTATTCCCACAGAGGATTCAGATTTACCGTTGCCAGATAGCGCTTCTGGCCAGTTTCAGGATACCAAAACTTCTTTTTTACTCTTGCAGTCTATGACACAGACTGTTCTAAACAAGCAAAGGCATTTATGCTTATACAACTCTTTATTTTCCTTAACAATGAAAGAGAAGAAAATTTTATATTTGCATGTGATAAAAAAGAGGAACGCAAAAGAAATTAGCCATATTATGGCTATGACACATTGTTCTGTCCGAAAACACATGGAACGGATTCGAAAGAAAGTATGTAAGAAATATGCCATACAAATCAATTAACGGTTTAGCCATGCCATTTGTACTTATACTTTTGCATGGCTGAACCCGTTACCAAATCAGAAAGGACTAACACCATGGAAAATTTTATTTATAGTGTGAATGCCACCATTCCTGTTTTTCTTGTTATGGTTATAGGATACTTATTGGGCAAATACAATATGTTAGATGAACATTTTGCAAAGAAAGCAAATTCTTTTAATTTTAAAGTCACACTCCCTGCGTTGCTTTTTCAAGACATTGCTGCCAGTGACATGCGTAGTAATTTTGATTTACCTTTTGTTTTATTTTGTGCAATAGTTACTTCCATTTGTTTCTGGGGAATCTGGGGAATTAGCAAAATATTTTTAAAAGATGACAGCATCCGGGGAGCATTTGTACAGGGTTCTTTTCGTGGTAGTGCTGCTGTATTTGGAATTGCATTTATTGTTAATATTTATGGAAATTCTGGCATGGCTCCACTTATGATTCTTGGTGCTGTCCCTCTCTATAATATTTATTCTGTTATTGTACTTACCTTTGAAAGTAACGAAAAAGAGGATGGTGGTGCATTAAAGGCTGCTATCATCAACATTTGTAAGAACCCAATTATTCTTGCTATTTTGTTCTCTACTATTTTTTCTTTTTTAGGAATTTACGAAAAAACTCCAGAAATTATAACAAAAACAATTGGAAACTTTGCGAAACTTGCATCTCCTCTGGCGTTAGTATGTATTGGTGTGACTTTTGAGGGCAAACAGGCTATTTCAAAACTTCGTCCTACTATTGTTGCCTCATTCCTTAAATTATTGATTCAGCCTGCTATTTTTCTTCCAATTGCCATAAATATGGGTTTTACTGGTGAACGTTTGATTGCTCTTATTATTATGCTTGGCTCACCTACTACCCCTTCTTGTTATATTATGGCGAAAAATATGCATAATGATGGCATGCTCACTTCCAGTATTATTGTAACAACTACCTTACTTTCTTCTGTTACCCTTACTTTTTGGATTTTTGTCATAAAATCCCTCGGTTATTTATAAACAAAAGAATTGTTATTTTAACGAACTTATGCTATAATGTGTAACAGTTTAGTGATGTCAGGTCTTTCTCATTTATGAAAGGATGTTGTAGATGAAACAAAAGGTAAAGGGTATTTTTTCAAAATACAAACATGCATGGATACTTTGCTACTTTTTTCTCTATATGGGCTGGTTTGTCTATCTGGAAGGACGCACTAATGTGGAACATGTTGCCATACATTCCTGGCTTGATGATTTGATTCCCTTTTGTGAATATTTCATCATTCCTTACTTGCTATGGTTTATATATATAGCCGTTACCATTGCTTATTTTTTACTTACAAATAAGGAAATGTATTATAAGTGTTGTGCCTTTTTATTTATTGGTATGACTATATGTCTGGCTATTTATACCATTTTCCCAAATCAACAGAATTTAAGACCTTCTCAGTTTTCTAATGAAAATATTTTTACAAACCTTGTACAAATGATATATCATTCTGATACTTGTACTAATGTCTGTCCAAGTATTCATGTTTTTAATTCCATTGGTGTACATATCGCTATTTGGAAAAGTGAACAGCTTCGTCGAAAAACATGGCTACAGATTTGTTCTGGTGTACTTGCCCTTAGTATTTGTCTTTCCACAGTATTTTTGAAACAACATTCTGTAGTAGATGGTATCTGTGGTATACTATTAGCAATTGTTATGTATATTGTTGTTTACAAAGTAGATTATAAAAAGCTTTTCCGTCGTGAAAAAGCCTTATTGAATGAAATGAAAAAAGATGTACTTCCTTCCAAAAATGTAAAGGAAATGTAGTTAGCAAAAAACAGGAGACACTTTCTTTTATATGAGAGTGCCTCCTATTTTTTAATTAAATCCAAATATCTTCTTAGAAATATGATATCCCCAAACAATAATTCTTCTTTCTGGTCTGGTCTTTCGCTGCATAATCCATCCTAGCATATAACGGTTCATTTCCTTGTACATACGCTCATTTTTTTTCTTTAGGTACTGCCACAACTCTTCTTTTTTGGCTAAACTCTCTGGTGTGTTCATTTTAATTAAAAAGACAGAACTGACCGTCATCATCATAACCAAGTATTTTGCCATATATTTTCGAAGCTGCTTACGTCGGATTTTTGTTAAATCATGACTATCTATCATAATTTTTGTTATCTTAATCTGTTGGTCAATTCTTCCCATCATCACTTGCTCATTGACAGACTGGTCTTCCCTTCCTATATAGTAACGATAGAAATCTACATCCAGATAATATAGTTTAGAAACCGCTGGTAAAGGCTGATATACAAAAATGTTATCTACATAAAAAGTGTGCTTTGGAAGCTCTAATCCACAATCCCTTAACAGTTTTGTCCGATAAATCACAGAATGCATCAAAATGTTCTGGCTCGAACGGAAATGTCCAACTTCAGACCATCCAAAAGGACGATCTACTGGCAGACAGCTGCGATAATCTATCACCTTTTGCTTCTTCTTTTCTAACTTCTCATACACATAGTTAGAAATAAGCATGTCAATCCTTTCTCCACTTTCTACAAATTCTCTGAGTTTTTCTAAAATTCGGAATAATGCTTGTTCTTCTACCCAATCATCACTATCTACTACTTTAAAATACAATCCAGATGCATGACGAAGCCCTGTATTTACCGCTTCTCCATGTCCTCCATTTTCCTGATTCACAACTCTTACTATAGCAGGATATTTTCTCTCATATTCCTCTGCAATTTCTTTGGTTGTATCAGTGGAACCGTCATTTACAATAATAATCTCAATATCATCTCCAGCAGGCAAAAGGGAATCCACCGCTCTTGCCATATATGCTTCTGAATTATAACATGGAATGGCTACACTTAAAACTTTCATTCTCTTTTCCTTTCTTTTCAAAACCTATTAGGTCCAACTAAAACCTATTATTATACCTAAAATTATACACAACCTTAGTCATTTCATAAAAATTGCAGACATATCATGCCATAAAATATCTCCTAAACGTACTAATTATGGTCTGCAATACAGGATGTGAATAATTGAGATATAGTTATTATTTTACAATGAAACCTTAAAAAATACAAGAAAAAAAAGGAATCTATTCCTAAGATTCCTTTTTCATTATTTTTTATTTTTTTGTTAAATCTAATACCAAATGTCTTGGAATTCCTTCTACTGGTACTGGAATCAATTCCGCCTGAATCAAAGGTTCAATATAACTTACAAATTCATCTGTTACATAAGTACCTTCTTTATTAATCCATTCTCTTGGTACAAGCTTTTCTACATTAGAAATCTTGTGTACATCATACACATCCGTAGTACACTGGTATGGATCATCAGAAACACGTTTCAGGATAATCATCTTACCATTGTCTCCTTCAAATGCAGCCTTTACTGCTGCTCCTCCTACTGCAAAAGCTTCATTGATGTCTGTTCTGGAAGCTAAATGTGCTGCACAACGTTGCAAGGTTGAAAGTTCAATTGCACGAGTTTTACAGCCAATCTCAGCAGAAATAGTATTTGCCAGGAAAGTAGCTGTTCCAGTAAGCTGTTTGTGTCCAAATGCGTCAACATAATTAGCTGCTGCACCGTTCTCACATACATACTTGCCATCTTTTGTCTTGATTCCTTCTGAAATAGCTACAACGACAGTTTTCTGTTTTTTCAATAAATCTTTTACTCTTTTCACAAAAGCAGGAATATCAAAAGAAACCTCTGGTAAATAAATCAAATCTGGTCCCGGACTGTCCTCTCCTTTTGCTAATGCAGTTGCTCCTGTCAGCCATCCTGCATTACGTCCCATTACTTCAATAATAGTAACAATATCACTGTTATATGCTAATCCAATTGCATCACGGATAACTTCTTTGGTTGCAGTACCAATATATTTTGCTGCACTACCAAATCCAGGTGTATGGTCTGTAATTGCCAAATCGTTATCAATGGTCTTTGGCACACCAATAAACTTCTGTGTATATCCCTTGATAATAGCATAGTCACTTAATTTGCGGATGGTGTCCATAGAATCATTACCACCAATATAAATAAAACATTCTATATCTAATTTATTCAAAGATTCAAATATCTTCTCATAAATCTCTGTATTTTCATGAATCTCAGGCAATTTAAAACGGCATGAACCCAGATATGCAGATGGTGTTCTCTTTAAAATTTCTACATCAAGTTCTGTCTGAATATACTCAGCCAAATCTACATATTTCCCATCTAAAAATCCCTGAATACCGTGAAGCATACCATAAATCTTCTTCACACCTCTATCTTTTGCGGTCTTTACTACACCTGCCAGACTTGAATTAATTACGGCGGTTGGTCCACCAGACTGTCCTACGATAATGCCTTTCATAACTGTTCCTCCCTTTATTCTGGTTTTCTTGTTAATACAAAATTATATTTTGTTTTTCTCCATATAGGTAACTGTTCAGAACCATGAACAGTTACGTTTAAGCCCATAATAATTCGCCTTTGGCGAAAGGGCTTAAACATTACAAAATTCATTTTTTATTACGAAACACGCAGTAAATGCGTGTTTCTACCTGAATAGTTACCCATATAGTTACTATTCATGGTACTTTTTAACAAGTGTTTTTTTCTTTACTTTTTCAATTATAACAAGTTTTCCAACTAAACACAAGAATTTTCTTTCCTCTTCATAAAAATTATACAACTTTTTGACAAATTTTCATTTTATTTTACAAAGTAGTCATTCTTCTTTCTTGAAAATGTAAATAAGTTGCTTTTTTTTTCTTCTGCAAGTATAGTATATATGAGGCAGTATTCTAAGAAAGGAGAACATATCATGTATTTAATTGTAGGACTTGGTAACCCAGGAAACAAATATGCAGGTACCAGACATAATATAGGATTTAGTGCAATCACTTATTTATCTGACCACTTTCGCATTTCCCTTAACCAAAATAAGCATAAAGCAATTTTCGGAACAGGTTATATTGGCAGTGAAAAAGTTATCCTTGCCATGCCCCAGACTTTTATGAACTTAAGCGGGGAAAGTGTACGTCCACTGGCTGATTTTTTCAAAATTCCTCCTTCAAATATCCTTGTTATTTTTGATGACATAAGTTTAGACGTGGGGCAGCTTCGTATCCGAAAAAAAGGCAGTGCCGGCGGGCATAATGGAATCAAAAGCATTATCCAGCATCTTGGCACAGAAGAATTTCCAAGAATAAAAATTGGTGTGGGCGAAAAGCCACAAGGATGGGATTTGGCAGACCATGTTCTTGCACGTTTTCCAGAAGAACAAGAGGAAACAGTGCGCCAATCTCTTTTGGATGCCACAGATGCTTGTGAAAAAATAATTGAAGACAGCATAGAAGCTGCTATGAATATTTATAACCAAAAGAAACGGGATGCAAGATAACCTGCATCCCATTATTTTATCCAGCTTTATTGCCTGCATTTACTATGTGGCTATATTTCTTTCTTTGGGCGGTGCATACCAAAATTATGCTCTGTAACAACGGGAGTAATACTCTCCGTTATAGTTCGTTTGTCTGCCTTGTTAAGAAGTGCTTCCCTGTCTCTTCTGGCTTCCATGGCAAATTTTACACTTGCTGGTCCATTGACACAACCACCTTCGCAACACATTCCTTCTATAAAATCCTCTGGTAATCTTCCAACCTTTAACTGCATCAATGCTTTCTTACATTCTATGGCACCACTGCATTCCCGTACTTTCACATCCGCAGTCTCTGTTCCATGTTCCTGAAAGGATTGTAAAACTGCCTTGGTAACACCACCTGCGTTGGCAAATCGTTTCCCAAAAATGCTGGCTTCCTGCTGATATTCTTCCATAGGTTTCAAGGTTATATCCTTCGCATCAAACATTGCAACCAGTTCTTCAAAGGTAAGTGCATAGTCTGCATTTCCCTGCCCCCGTTCATTACAAACTTCACTTTTCTTAGCAATACATGGCCCAATAAATACGGTTATGGCTTCTTGGTTCATAGATTTCACCCAACGTGCCATAGCTGCCATTGGCGATACCGTAGTTGACATGTTTTCTGCTAATTCTGGAAAATGCTTCTTTATCATATTTACAAAGGCAGGACAACAGGATGTGGTCATCTTCTTCCCTTCTTCATAGGCCTCTTCCCATTCTTTTGCCTCTGCATCTGCAACTAAATCTCCTCCCATAGCCACTTCAAGGGCATCTGCAAACCCAAGTTCCTTGCATCCTTTTGCAATAGATGCCATGGAAATATCTTTTCCAAACTGACCTTCTCCTGCAGGTGCAAGCAATGCATATACTTTTTTTCCATCACATATTTCGTGAATCACATCTACCATGGAAGAACGATACCAAATAGCACCAAATGGACAATTCTTAATGCACTGCCCACATCGTATACATTTTTCTTCATCAATCACAACAATATTATGCTCATCCATGGAAATTGCGTCCACAGGACAACTTCTTTTACATGGCCGCATCAAATCTACAATTGCATGATAAGGACATTCCTGTGCACATTTGCCACACTCTTTACATTTCTGTGGATCTATGTAAGCACGCTCTCTATTCATACTAATAGCACCAAAATTACAAGCCTGCTGGCATCGTTTGCTCATACACTTCTGACAGTTATCAGTAACCACAAAACGATTTATGGGACAACCTTCGCACGCAGAAGTTATCACATGAATCGTATTCCGATTGGTATTCCCTGCTACCGGAGACTTTCCCTCTGCCATACGAATACGTTGACGGATAATCTCTCTTTCTTTATAAATACAACACCGGAACAATGCCTGTGGTCCCGGAATCATTTCATAAGGAAGCTGCTCTTTTACTTCTTCTAAATCTCCTCTATATGCATGTCTTGCCACTTGTAGCAATACTTCATATTTTACATTCTCTATGGTCGAATCCTGTTGCAACATTTGACTCACCTCTTTTGTTATTTTTTTAACAATATAAATTAATTATATAGGAAATTTGTAATTTTTTCAATGATATTAGTGATTTTTTTCTTGTTAGTTTTTACCTGTCGCTACTGTTCACACCTACGGTGAAAACAGTAACAGAATCCAGCCTATTTAGAATTCGCCTTCGGCGAAAGGCTGGATTCTTCACTATCACTAATGCTGTACCTTTAATATCTGATAAAATTACGACAATTGTTTTGTGTAAAATACATATTTTTTCTTATTTTCCATTGACAAATCTTGCATAATTTTATAAAATGAGAAAAATAATCATTATCAAATAGGATTTAATCTTATTATTTTTTGGTAAAGATTATACATTAGCATTTTACATATTTTGTAACTATTCAGGTAGAAACACGCATTTACTGCGTGTTTCGTATGAAAAAGTAAATTTTACAATGTTTAAGCCCCTTCGCCGAAGGCGAATAATCATGGGCTTAAACGTAACTGTTCATGGTTCTGAACAGTTACCATATTTTACAGAAAAGGAGATTATATTATGAAGAAATTTGTATGTCAGGTATGTGGTTATGTTTATGAAGGTGAGGCTGCACCAGAAGCTTGTCCACAGTGTAAAGCTCCAGCTTCTAAGTTTACAGAACAGGCAGGAGAAATGACTTGGGCTGCTGAACACGTTGTTGGTGTTGCCCAGGGTGTAAGCCAGGACATTATTGATGATTTAAGAGCAAACTTCAATGGTGAATGTAGCGAAGTTGGTATGTACCTTGCAATGGCAAGAGTTGCTTACAGAGAAGGATATCCTGAAATTGGTGCTTACTGGGAAAAGGCTGCTTTTGAAGAAGCAGAACATGCTGCAAAATTTGCTGAATTATTGGGAGAAGTTATTACTGACAGCACAAAGAAAAATCTTGAAATGCGTATAGAAGCAGAAAATGGTGCTACTGCTGGTAAGACTGACTTGGCTAAGAGAGCAAAAGCTGCTAACTTAGATGCTATACATGATACTGTACATGAAATGGCTCGTGATGAGGCAAGACATGGTAAAGCATTCCAAGCATTGTATAATAGATATTTCGGGTAAGTCAAAACTGACTTGAAATAAAAAATAATAATACTTTTCAGGGTACATAAGTAATAGCTTATGTACCCTGATTTTTATAAAATTCCGTTTTTTTAACTATCATATAGCACTTTCCCGACTTTTTTAATCATAAAACAAAATGCTAATTTTGCTCTAATCCATTATGCTTTCCAAAGACCATGCAAATTACAGTAAGCATACACTGACTCCACTTCGTCACCATCACAAAGAGCAAAACACACCTCAGGCTTACCTTCTTTTTGTAATACTTTGCACTGAACACCCTGTTTTGTTTGCAAAGACACCCATTCAATGTAATGCTCCTCTTGCATAGGATGTTCCACAGAGCCTACAGAAACTTTTACTATATTGCCCTCCACCTTATATTTAGGGACATGTTTTTCCTTGGCACCATCCGTCGTGCCAGGTTTCATTTCCTTAATTTTCTCACCACAACACATCACTGGAACACCAACATCTTTAACCATAGTAACAATATTTCCACAATGCTCACAAATATAAAATTTCTGCTCCATTTCTCATTTCCTCACTTTCCTTTTTCATGCACATCATCTATACAAGATATACAAACTGCCCCTTATTACAACTCCTGACAGTTTGGAATCCACAGATATTTGATGAACCATGACTATTTGACATTACATTACTAATTTTACAATATGATTATTCCCATATAAAAGTAATTTATCCTCTAAAAATCTATAAGTTTATCTGATTTGCTACCTTACCATAGTCATACATTTTCATGGAAAGAATCTCTGCAATGCTGCTCATATAACTAATAATAAGTTCTATATCCTCATTATCACATTCTCTGAGTTTATTCTCAAGGCGTAATTTTGCTTTATAAACTTGATTATATAACTGGTCACATTCTTTTCCATCTGCAAATTCATTTTGTACCATGATTTCTTGAGGAAGACTCTCAGTGCTTATATCAATATATCCATTCATTATCTGATAAATAATTTCCTTATTCATGTTCATTATTTTCCTTTTGTCTCACTTTTACAACCGATTTTACTATTTTTTCAAGCTAAAATCAATATACTAAGTGCAAAAAGTGAGACAAATCGTTCGACAATATTTGACAAGAAAGGAAATTATTATGCCAAAACCAAAAACTTCTTCTGGTAAAAAGAATCTTATCAGCCAACGTCTCGTTGAATTAAGAAAACTTCATAATCTTTCACAACGTGATTTAGCCCACAAGCTTCAGCTTGCAGGCTATGATATGGATAAAAATGTAATTACCAGAATTGAAACGAATAAAAGATATGTGACTGATATTGAACTACAAGCTTTATGCAAAGTATTCCACATTTCCTATGATTATCTCATTGAAGATAATGAAAATTAATCTGTTAGTTCCTATTTACAACCCTTTACTGATAAGAATCTTTTCAAATTTCTTTTCTGATAAGATCTCATGTGTAACAAATTCCCCCTGATAAAACAAAGAAAATGTTGTAAAAGGTGTAGGTACATTCTGTGCCTGCTCTATTCTTTCTTTTAACCAGCATTTTTTAGACATTACTTGTATATCTTTATTATTTGCAATGGCACAACATATATGTTCTGTTTCAATGTTTTCCCGTGTTACTCTTACAAGTTCCATAACAACCTCTCCAAATATAATTTTATTCATATAATATGTCAAATCTGTTTTCTTATAAATCTTTATATAAAATTACTCTGCGACTTCTTTTAACCACCTTTGAAACATTTCATTTTTAGCATTATTTAATCTATATGCCCGTTTAGTATTACTATTATCTGCTGGCATTATTTCAGCCAATACAACCATATTATTTCTTTCTTGGTTTTTTGAAAAAATACCTTCTTCATCCAATTTACTCATCACTTTTTCCATAGCATATATCCGGCTATCTATCTCTTTTTCCCATTCCTCATCTGACATATCAGGACAATTCTCCAGCATTTCTGTAACCTCATAAAAAGAATCATATTCCCAAGCATAATATGGCGAATCTGCATAGGACCACTCAATATCATATTTTAGTTCTTCATCATCATTACACTCTCTTTCTAAAGCTTCATGAGACCACGCTGAAATAACTGGAGTGAATCCATCCCCAGTTATAGTTAAAGTACACTAATAAAATTGTTCATAACTATTCAGGTAGAAACACGTATTTACTGCGTGTTTCTACTTGCAACGGCTTCTGTGTCCTTATTAAGAGTATATTCAAGGATATATTCATTAACGACTCCATCCTTCGTTTATCCATTTCCACCTGTTCCCGGTTTTTAGAACGTATTGCAACGTATGTAATTTCCTGAATTTTTTCAGGTGATAATTCATAAACACACAACTCCTTTTCCTGATATTCAATTCCTGCAATTTGATAGGTCTCTCCATTTATCTCTATACTTCTTCCAATTATCCTTGTGCTGCCAAAAAGCTGCCATGCTGTATCCTCTCCCAAAATACAATACCCTGTTTCCCCAGCAGGCAATCCATTACTATTAGGAAATAAGATAGAAGCATCACCTGCAATTCCCATAGTTTTTACTTGTATATTACGGTTATAGTCCACATTTATTACCATATCTGATTTATTTTCTTTCCAGAAAAGGACATCAATGCCATCCTCTAATAACCGTTCCATTCCTTGCTTTGCACCTTTGTCATAAAGGATGTCCTCGTTTATCATCCATTTTGTGATTTGTGGTCTGCCATTCCCCTGAAATATCATAATACCTATCATGCCTGATACAATCAAAACTCCAAAAAATAAGGACAAAATTAGAATCTTCTTATTCCTTTTTTTCTTATTATTCCCGTTCATCTTCTTCCTCCAATAACCGGACTTTATCCCCCGGAGCAACCGCCTTGCTTGCATATACAACAAATCTGTCGTCTTCACCTAATGAACTATCTTCAAGTGCAGCCTCACTTTCATTTTTATCCTGAATGGTTACCTCTTTTTTTACCACACTTAACTCTGTTCCCATAATGGTATTTGTTTCACGTATTAGCAGGATATAATCCTTTTGATTATCTGAATATAGAGCAGAAAGTGGTATACAGCAGGAATATGGTTCTGTCTGGTTAGTTACTTCTAAAACCCCTGTTTCACCTAGAGAGACTTCTGTTTCTGCCACTTTTACAATTGCCTCATAAGTTTCTTCCTCTATTTTATTTATTGCTTTTACTTGGCAATTTTCATCTTTCACTTTACCATTTTGAAAATTTAAAGTAACCGTATCCCCAACTTTTATATACTCTGTCTGTTCCTCTGTAAGTACTGCCTTAAACCCCCATCCCTTTGAACCATCTGCAAGAAGCATGGCCGCACTATCTGTTGTCCTATCACCTGCTGCCATACAGATATTGGAAACATAACCATTTATACTGCTTACAATTCTTCCCTTATTCTCCAATATTTCTTGATAATTTTCCATCTGTTTTTCCATCTGCAGCAAAACATCCTCTTCTTCCATAATGCCACTCTTATCAACAGGTGTATTCTTCTTTGCATCTTCCACACTACGTTCAGCCTCCAAAATAGCCACATTTTTATCCTCTTTTATGCTGCTTAGATTAGACTGCTTGGCTGACACATCCTCTTCCAATGCCTTCTTTCCTTCTTCCCATGCATCTCTTGCAGACAGCTTTAATGCATCTTCATACATAGTAAATGCATCTTTTTCTTCTTTAGATGCTGTTTTATTCTCTGCTGTATTTTTCAATAATTGATACTGACTATCTTTTTCCTTTGTTTCTAATAAATAATTTTCCCATGACGGATAAGAAGACAGTTTTTTTACTGCATCATTGTATGCCTTCTGTGCATTGGAAACGTTCTCGTTCTGTATTTGTGTGGTATGCAAAAGATCCTCTTTTGCTCTTTGCCAGATATTTTTCATAGTCTGTTCTTCTGTATGGCTGTTTGCTTTTAACACTGTAATTTTTTCTTTCTCTATGTTAATCTTTTTATTTAGTCCCCCTATCAAATCTTTCAAATCTGTAGTATCCAAGCGGAATAACACGGTTCCTTTTTCAACCTCTTCCCCTGTTTTTACACAGATTTCACGAATACGAATACCCTCCTTAATTACAACTGCAGTCTCCCTTTGGGCTACTACATTTCCAATTGCACTAATAGTATGGGAAATATTTTTTTGTGCTGCCTGCCCTATTTCAACTCTTGGCATTTGATAAGCATAAATCCCACGGGATACCACTGTACATAAAAACATAAATAGCAAAAAAATACAAAAATATTTCACTGCTCTTTTTCTTACATTCTCCATTTTCTTCTATTCCCTTCATTCCTTAATTCCGGATGCAGCAATTCCTTGTTCCAAATAATCCTGTCCCACTACAAACACAAAAATTGCAGGAGCCAGTGTCACAACTGAGGCAGCTAATGCCATCCCTGCCTGCTCTACTCCAATTTCAGGCAGGTACAGAGAAAGGGGCCAAAGTGTTTTATCTTTTAAAAAAGCAAGAGGCTGTTCCATCATATTCCAATAATCTAAAAACCCCAAAACTATGGCTGATAAAATTCCTGGTGAGCCTAATGGTATGCCAATTTCCCAAAAAATTTGAAACTCACCTGCTCCATCTACCCTTGCTGCTTCCAGCAATTCTTTTGGTATAGATGTAAAGCTACGATAAATTAAAAAAACAGGAAAAGTTGAAAAGATAGCTGGTAAAATTACAGATGCCTGTGTATTCATTAAATTCATCTTGTTCATTACCAAATAGGAAGGCAGCATCGTCACCTGAAATGGAAGCAGCATCAGTATCACATAAAGTGTAAATAATATATTTTTTCCTTTCCACCGGAATGTTGCAAATGCCCAGGCTGCTGGTACTGCCCCAAAAAGCTGCCCTATTAAAATCAACAATACAATTTTCACAGAATTCCAAAACACCGTTAAAAACTCTGGAGTCCAAAACAATAGTTTTACATAATGAAATAATGTAGGGTAATTAGGGAAAAGCTTCCAGTTAATCATCTCTCCTGTATTTGATAAAATAGAACCTAAACTGTCTGCTAATTCATTTCCACTCTTAAGGGAGCCAAAAACAACCAAAATAACTGGTACACAAACGATTCCTGCAAGAACCACTACGGCTAACCTGCAAACTGCATTTTTCTTCAATTATTTCTCCTCCTCCCAAATATGCTGTAAAAACACTGCAAAAACAACAAATATAACTGTTATGCAAACTGCTGCCGCTGCTATTTTATCCATTTCCAAATGGGTAAACCAGTTATTAAAAAGATGCTGCAACAAATACATATTTTGTTGAGGATAAGCACCTGCTACCAAATAGGCTTCCCGAAATACTTTGAAGGAATTTAAAAATGATAAAATTGTAATCGTATATAACACTGGTTTTAGCCCAGGCAATATCACATATAGAAAACATTTTATTTCTGATGCCCCATCTACTCTGGCTGCTTCTTTTAATTCTTCTGAGACATTATGTAGTCCTGCCAGCCATAGTACAATTGTATATCCCAGATTTTTCCAAATATAGCTAATTATCAATACCCAGAAGGAAGCATCACTCCCCAGCCAATCTATGGACTTTAAACTGATATTTTCTAATCCTGCATTCATAAGTCCGTTATTATGGAACAACATTTTCCATATAAGTACCACTGTAGCTGTTGGCACAGCCATTGGAAATAAAAATGCTGATTTCAATGCTTGTACCCATTTAAACTGATACATAACAAGGGAAATCAGTAAGGATGCCACAAGTAAAAGCGGCAATCCTATAATCACTAATTTTAAAGTATTTTTAATAGCTAAAAGAAACGCCTGATTTCCAAAAATTACTTTGTAATTGTCTATTCCACAAAACTCTCCTGTTACTGCAGTTTGAAAAGAACGTTTTCCCACATCTGCAAACGGAAGCAGAACAAATAAGAATACACCTGCTATGCTTGGCATAAGAAACAAAAGGATATTTTTGTTTCTACTCCTGCAAATGGAGTGAAATTTTCTGGATAATTTCTTCCACACTTTGTTCAACTCCTTTTTCTCCTGTCAGTGCCTGTGCTCCATTTGTTATAATTTCATCTTTTAGACTGTTATCCGTTACAGATGGCACCTTTAAGGAATCTATGATGGTTTTTAATTTCTCTATTTCAGATTGTTCCGGCCATTCTAGATCCAACATTATATTATCTCCGTTCCCATCTTTTACAGATACTACAAGACTGGAATCTGGTGCAGGATTATGGGTGAAGTTCTCATACGCATCTGCATTTACTGGAAATCCATCTGCTAAATCTTTCCCCTGTACCTCTGTTCCCAGAAGAGTATGAATAAATTGTTTCGCAATTTCCTGATTCCTAGAATTTTTGCTAATACTAATACTTCCAGTTGAGCAAAAAATATTGCTATCTTGTCCATTCAATATCTTGTATTCATCCCCACTTAGTTTTTTTACAGATGTTACAGACTGAAATTCTGACATGGAAGACAAATAACCGGCTGTCAAAATCTGCACTTTTGAAAGTTGATTCATAACTTGATTGCCACTTTTTAAAAGGTATTCTGTTACTTTCCTGCCATCTTGGCTCTGTTTCTTATAGTAACCTACCATCTCTTCATGTGCTTTTCTTTCCTTTTCATCCAAATTCTTTTGCTCTGCTTCATAAATTCTCTTTGCTTGTGTAAGAAATTCTGATAATGCAGTCTTATTTATGGTTCCATCCTCTGTAATCCAAACATTTGCTGAAGTAAGATATAATTTTTCTAAAAGTTCTTCTGCCAAGTAGCAGCCTAAAACTGTTTCTTTTGTTGTCTGTAAACCTGCTATTCTTTCTGCTTCATCTGCCAATGTCTTTAAATCCGATATTTTAGAAAGCGTAGTATTATCTCCTGTTAATAATGGGATATTATACCGGAACGGAAGTACATAAGTTCCACTCTCCTGCTGATATCCTTTTAGAATTCCCTCAAAATAAGCATTTGCACTTTCTAAATCTGTAATTACATCACCTAAATCCACCAGCATTCCTTTTTCCTCATAAGATTCTATTGGCATTCCATCTAAAAGAATCATATCTGGTCCTTCCCCTGCCAGTAACTCTGTATTTAGGTTATTGATTGCATCACTTTCTGTCATACCGTTTTCACCACTTAATCCTACTTCAAATTTAACAAACACTTCCGGATTTTTTTTACGAAAGACACTAATTGCCTGGCGGATTGTTTCATTATCATATAAACTATAAATGGTAAGCTGTTGTTCTGGTACTACTGGTGCATTGGCATCATAAACATAAGAATCCAGCTCTCCATCCCGATAAAGTATAAAAAAAGAACCATCTTGATTTTGAATCATTTTCAAAGGTGTTCTGGAAGGATCCCCTAAATTTGTCAATGCTCCATCTACCAACTGTTCCATAACACTGCCGCCTATGGCATGGCTTGCAATTCCTTCACTTCCTGCAAAATATAAAGTTTGCTTATTTTTTCCGCCTTTTGCAGTACACATTACCGTACCATATTTTTTCTCTGTCTGCTTCTCTATATAGGAATTCAGCACATTATCATCTGCTGTAATTGATCCACTATTCAAATCATAAAAATAAACTTTTTTGCCATCTTGTATAATCAGAACATCTTCATTAGAACACATATCCAAATCGTTTCCATTCTCCAACGAAAAAATCTTCTTTGCAGACTTTTTTTCTATATCAATTTCATAAACATTCATACTCTGCATAACTGCAAACAATCTCCCATCTGCTGTAAATACGGAATCTGACATAGATGTGTGATACTCTTCTATTCCCAATTCAAATTCTATGATAGTTTTATCTGGCTTTTGATAAAAATATTTTTCAGGATACATTTTTCCATCTTCTTTTTTCCCCCATGGAACATAAGAGATAAATATTCCTCCCTTTTCTGTTAGTGCCACACTTGTAATTTCTGTTTCACCTTCTATTATGCTTTTTAGTTTTTTTATCGTTTCTGTTTTCCAAGTCTTTCCTTCATCTGTTGAAATACTCTTTGTTGCATGTTCTGTATCAACAATCATTAGACTTCCATTTGCTAATCGCCTCATACCGCCTTTACCGGTAAATCCCTCTGGCACGTTTACAAGCGTTTCTATATATCTGCCTTTTGCATTTTCTTTCTCTTCTGTTTTCCCATTTGATACATTATTCTTCCCATTGTCCTTTGTCTGATTTTCAGTTTTTGCACATGCTGCTATCATGAATATTAATATGATAACGAGTAAAAATGCAGTAAATTGTTTCATGCTCTTCATAGTTTTCACAAATCCTTTCATAGATGGTGTGCCTCGCTTGCGAGGCATGGTCGTTTCTTCCGACAAAAAGAATATAACACAGAAACCTCTAAATATTCTCTAAAATTTAGAGGAATATTTAAATATCCATACTGTTCTGGTTGAAATATAGTTAAGAATAAAGGCATATAGGTGCCATAACAAAGTTTAGAAAGAACTTTGTGTGACAGCTATATGCCTTTTTTATCTTTACATATTTAACATTTTTGGTAATTATTCATAGTTCTGAACAGTTACCATTTTTCTATTTTCTGTAATGACTTCTTTTCTCCACTGCAATATTTTATGAAGTTTACAATTTATTGCACTTTATACAATGATACCCCATCTTCACTATAAACACACTCATACATAGACTGAAAAACATTTTCATCCATCTCAGGATAAGAAGCACGTTCATCATCTCCTACTAAGATAAAAGAAACATTATATTTTTTCAATAAATCTGTTGTACCTGCAGGATTGATATACATCTGATTTACTTCACTTTCTCTGTCTTGATAATTAAGACCATGATAAAACAGAAATGTACCAGCACCACAAACAATATTTCTTCCTGTTAAAGAAGCAATTGCATTGTTATGCCTTGTATTTGTTAAAATTACATCATCCTCTTTTGTATTTTCCTCAATATATTCACATGCCTTTACTTGGGCAGCACTGTATAATTCATACTCAGAAACGTATTCCCTTCCTAATGTAAGTAAAGCTGAAATACTACACATTACTAAAACAGAAGCTACAAAAACATGACTTCCTCCTTTTGCCAGTGGTCGGATTTTTCTCGCCACATTGATAACAAAATCTGCAACCATACAACAAAGTAATCCATACGCCACTAATAATAATTTATTATTATCATAAGGATTGGGCTGGAACACTGCAACTTCCGCAATTGCCCATATAAAAAATGCAGGTAACACGGTAAAGAAATCTTTCTTCTTACTATAAATAAATGCAGGTACTGCTAAAATCGCCATTAGACCAATATTCTTTAGATAGAACCATAAATAAATATCTCCTTCATTGGACCAGTTAAAGACACCTCTTACAAAGCTTTCTCCACTGCCTACCTGTTCAAATGTCCAATTGACTAACTGTGGAATCGCACAAACCAATACAATCAAAAGGAAAATTCCCCAAGTTCTTAACACTGTATTTAATTCTCCCTTGCAAATCACCACATAAAAATAGTAACAGACAGCCACACATATCACTCCTGCAAATAAAACAGCAAGCAACACTCCCAATGTTTCTATATGGTTTTGAAAATAAGGCAGATATTGTAATACAGACATAAAAATCATCCCTGAAATAACAATGTATTTGGCAAGAACATTTCTTTTTCCTTCCATATTCTCTTCTTTATGAGCGATAAAATAAAAATCTGCCAATACCCATACCATACAAATCAAACCAAGTGCCATAAAGGAGTGGGTATGGATAAGCGGAAGTCCTCCACCTATAATTCCAGCAACAACAAAATAACTTGTTTTCTTCTCCTGTACTGCACGGTAAAGCAAAGCTAAAACCCCAAACAGCATTGCCCATCCAAATAAAGTAGCTCTTTGTGGCAATAACATATCTGCAATTACATTCGTCCAACGGACATTTTGATCTACATAGTTGGTTGGTGTTGTGTAAAAACTTGTAAAAATACTTGTAAAGGTGCTGGAATCCTTTACCAGACCATTCATAAAATATACAAATCCAAATCCACCATTAAAAATAAATAAAATCCATGCCACACAACTCTTTGTTTTATCTTTTAACCAAACCTCTGCTAACATATAAAATCCAAAAAATACCTGAGCTACAGCAAAAATCATTGGCAGCATATAAGCTATGCGTAAAGAACTTCCAAACACATAAATACTGGAAGATATGCTGTCACATAAAAACGGATATGCCAGCTTCACTCCTGGCAGTATGGAATATTCTGGTGGAAATGTTCCTTGATTTGCAATACTTGTAATAAAACCAAGGTGCATATTCATATCTCCATAAGTACACTGCCCAGTCCATATAGCACCATCTCTGCTTAATATGGTATGACTATTTAATAAAATACAGAAAAAAATAAAAGTTGGTATTGCCAGCCAGAAAATTTGATTGGTAAGTACTTCTTCTTTCCAACGAATCTTCTCAACAGAAAACAAAGTTTCCCCTGTCTGCTTTGCTTTTTTCCCCAAATAAACAATCACTCCACCTACCACAAAAGCATATAAAATAATTGCTATAATATGGGCATTTCTTGTAAATCCCATAAAAAAAGCCATAAACACTGGAAACCATTGTAGGGAAAAACTTCCTATCATACTCCCTAATAACACTCGGAACATTCTTCTTTCTTTTTTTAACAAACACTCGGCAACCAGTAATCCCAATATCTGATAGATAAGAAAGTAAAGAATTCCCACAATATTGCCTATCAAAGAACCATACATAAATTACATCTCCTATTTTTATATTTTATTAGAAATTTAACACATTATTTGATACTATGTCAAGTTTTAGAATAAACTCAAAAAAGAGAAACCTCTAAATAGTTGCTGTTCACACCTACAGTGCTAACAGTAACTGAATCCAGCCTATTATAATTCGCCTTCGGTGAAAAGCTGGATTCTTGGCTATTCTACGTTTTTGGCATATAGCTTGACAGCAAGTGTCAAGCTTGTGAGTGAACAGTAACTCTAAATATTCTATAAAATTTAGAGATTATTTAAAGATTTCTATGTTATAATCTTTTTATATGAATTAAAAAAACTATCCATATCACATAATGAATTATGAATATTTACTTAACTTAATATCAGGAGGTTTCCATGAGAATTTTATTAATAGAAGACGACAGAGAATTGTGTTACTCCTTGTCATTCCAATTAGAAAATGCAGGTTATACTGTTGATACCTGCGAAGATGGAGCGGATGCATCTTATTACACAAATCAAAAGATATATGATTTGATTCTTTTAGATTATATGCTCCCACATATAGATGGGTTAACTATTTTAAAAAAGCTACGTACGACAGGAGATTCTACACCTGTGATTTTTCTTACTGCATTAGGTGAATTAAATGACAAAATCAACGGTCTGGAGGCTGGAGCAGACGATTATCTGGTAAAACCCTTTGCTTTTGAGGAACTTGTAGCCCGGATACGTTGTATTAACCGACGTCCCAGACAATGGAAAAAAAACGAATTTCTGTCCTTTGGAGATATTACATACTCCAATACAGAAAATATTCTCACAGGTCCTCTTGGTTCTTGCACATTATCAAAAAAAGAAGGTGCCCTGATGGATTTCCTGATGCAAAACCATACACAGACACTGCCCCGCCTGACTTTACTAACAAAAGTCTGGGGACCGGATGCAGAAGTGGAAGAAGGCAACTTAGACAATTATATGTATTTTATACGACGGCGTTTAAAAAGTGTTAGTTCCACGGTTAAAATTAAAACCATCCGGGGCATCGGCTATCAATTAGAGTCTTGCTAATGTAACGAATCTGTCTCTTTGGGGAGATACTACTATAATAAATCGGAGGTTTCAAATGTATCAGAAAATTCACAAACGTCTTACCTTTCTTTTCACTGGCATTACATCCCTTATTATGATTGTAATGTCCATCAGCTATCTATATATGTCAGAGAAAGAGTTAAAGAAAAATAACTTTCTCTCTTTTACAGGAGAGGTGAATACAATCTTGTCAAATCTTGAACAGCAAAATATTATTACTTATGAATGGTTATCAAAAGTTAGTAGTAATGGTAAGTATCTTATATCTATTTATGATAATGGTATTCCTCTTTCTTATACCTTCACTGCTTTATCTGAGGAAAATCTGGCTCTAATAAATGAAGTTATGGAAAATTGTGCAGATACTATTCTTTCTATTCCATCCCCTGATTCATTTTCCTCTTCACAAAAAGTGTTTTCCTATACTTCAAATCAGGGAGAACACTATTATGTTTGTTGTGCGAAAATCCGATATACCGCAGGAAATTTAACTGCAACTATTTTATACTCTACGAAGAACTTGCTACACCAACTTAAACTTTCCCGTACTCGTTTTTTCCTAATCAATTTAATTGGGATTTTTCTCTTATACCTTTTTTCCCGTTATTACACAAAACGGCTTTTGTCACCCATTCAGAAATCACAGGAACAACAGGCAGCTTTTATTGCAGCGGCCTCTCATGAACTTAGAACTCCTCTTTCGGTTATTCTGTCTTCCATTTCTGCCCTAAAATATGCCCCATCTTCCAAACAAAACCATTTTCTCCATACAATAGAAAATGAAAGTAACCGGATGTCCCGTTTGGTCACAGATATGCTGACCCTTGCACAATCTGACAACCATACATGGTCGTTCCATATAAAAGAAACAGAATTAGATACAGTATTGCTAAATGCATACGAAGCTTTTCAACCTTTAGCAAATGAAAAACAGATTTCTCTGCTTATTGAGCTTCCAGATGAAACTCTTCCTCATTGTTTTTGTGATCCGGAACGGATTTCACAGGTACTTGGTATATTGATTTCTAATGCAATCAGTTATGGGAAAACAGGTGGCTGCACCAAACTCAACTTAACTTGCAAAAATGGCATTTTTTCTTTCCAGATAACTGATAATGGGATTGGTATTTCCAAAGAAGCAAAGAAACATATTTTTGACCGTTTTTACCGTGCAGATCCTGCCCGATCCAAAAAAGAACACTTTGGTCTTGGTCTTTGTATCGCAAAAGATATTGTAGAGGCTCACCACGGAAGCATCCATGTAAGTGATACTCCCGGTGGTGGAACAACTTTTATAGTCAGGCTTCCTGTGAGTTGATAAGATTTTATTCTAATCCTGTTTTAGTTTTTCTTACTTTTTTATCTTCCTTCTCTTACCAGTCATTTCCTGCACTATCAATCGAAACACCTTCGTTTGTGCCATTACCTCTTTCCGAAACGGAAAATCTTCTTTATGATAATGCCGCATCAGACAAACCAATGCATCGTACTTTTCTTCTTCTGGCACATATTCCATGGTTCCTCTTCCAATTACACTTTCGTACTCCATGGTGCAGCTACCTTTTTCTTCGCTTGTTACTAAATGATGTTCGCAATCCATTTCAAAGCTAACCCTGTTATCTTTCTCCATTAAATCATATTTCTTTCCTTCTAAGGCTCCATGAAAATATAAAACCACTTGCTCATTTTCTATTTCCATTCCAAAGTTTATGGGTAGAATATAAGGATACTCTGCGTCATGAAGTGCTATTCTGCATACATCACATTTTTCCATAATACTAACCATTTCACAAAAATCCGTTACTTCTCTATCACTTCTTCTCATTATCTTCTCCCTCTTTCTTTTCCTTTGGTAAAAATTTCTTATACAAATCTACATGATCATAAATACATCTCCANCTACTGGTAGATCCAACTGTTACACAAATATAATGCTCCCCATAGCTGTCACTTGCCATACTTGCGGCACAATTCCCTGACTCTTTTACATATCCTGTCTTGGCATAAAGTACTTCTCCTTTTGTATCCTTGTCTTCTATTCTCCTTAGAAACCAATTGGATATTTGAATACCTTTTTTATGTTTCTTGGTTGATGTTGTTGTATATGTTCTGGCATTTAAAACCTGTTGGCATAATTCATTTTCTGATGCGGCCTTTAGTATTACTGCCATGTCATAAGTGGTGCTGTAATGGTCATCATTGTATATTCCAATACAATTCGTAAAATGTGTGGTATCTGCAAGTCCCAATTCTTCAAGCTTCTCATTCATTAATTTTACAAATTCTTTTTCAGAACCAGCAACATAATTCGCCAGCCCCAATGCTGCATCTGCTCCCGAAGGAAGAATCGTACCATAAAATAAATCTTTTACTGGTACTTTTTCTTTCTTTGCAAATCCTACATTACTACAATCATTCACATAACAATAATCTGTTATCTCTGCGGTTATAGTCACTTTATCTTCCATCTGCTCTTTGGTAACATGTTCTGCTGCCACTAATACAGTTAAAATCTTTGTCATGGAAGCCGGATATATCTTTTTCTTTGCACCCTTTCCTGCAAGAATAGTTCCCTTTTCTACATCAATTAACACACCATTAGAACTTACAACACTTTTAGGAAATTTTGCTGTATCTTTGGTACTCTCTGCCACAAACGACCAAGGTTCTTCTGTTGGTTCTGGTGTTTCTATGATTTCCTCTTCTTTTGGTTGTGTTGTCTTAATTTCTCCTTGCGTCACTTCTTCTGGTGCTATATCATTATTATTGTTCTTTAGCATAATACATATAACAAATATTGCAACTACTACTCCAATTGCTACACAAATTCCAATGATTTCTTTTGTTTTTTTCTGGTTGCCTTTTTTGCTTGCTTTACCCATTTTTTATGTATCCTCCTTCGTCTTCTTTCGCCATGATTATTAGTATAACATAAAATAAACTGGACAGGAAGACCTATCACAAGCATAATTTTTATATTTCTAATACATTCCTTCTTCCAATTCTCTGGCTACTTCAATTGGCATTTGAGACTTCTATGCAGTCTCTTCTATAGTAAAATCCTAGTAACTATTCAGAGCTGCTTTACAACTGCCTTAAGAAAATAGATTTGTGCCGGATTTGTTACTGTTCACACCTATGGTGCTAACAGCAATGGCATTGTCCTTAATTATGCCTTGATACTGTCCAGCCATGTGTTGATTTTCTTTTTCAGCTTGCTATTTAAAATGTCTTCATCATAAGCAGAAAACGCTTTTGTCCTCTTCGCTCCTTTGCACAGTTTTCTAAGTTCTGCCGCACTGTCACCTAATCCACTACTGTTGCTGGTACAAAACAGAATCAGTATTTTTCCCTGCCAGTCATAGTCCTCAACAGAGGTACAAACTGCCCTTCGTAAAATTTGTGCGCCCTTTCCGTATTATGTGGAGTATCTAACAGAATCGTTTTATATGCCTCTTTTCTTGCAAAAGATAATAACTCATCATAGAGTTTCCTTCCAATATGATAAGGCTTCCCTTGATACTTTTCATATACAAAAAACTTTTTCAAAACCGCAATTTCAGAACTATATGGCATAATGCCAATAGAACCTATCAAATGTTGATTATCTTTAGCAATCTAGAAGTTTCTGCCTTTATCTATATATTCACTCCTTATGTCTAATAAGTCTGGCTGATCATCAACAGAAACTATTGTCTTGTTCCATTATATTGAAAATGCAAAACTAAATCAATAATGTCGTGGGTGAACCTATTTTCAAATTGGCTAACTGTAATCATTTTTACTCTCCATAATTCCTATTTTTTTGCTAATTCATAGCTTTCTGTTATCCGCTGTTTTATTTCTTCATCCGTAATGCTATCATCAAGGACAAGTGTATACCAACTTTTTTTATTCATATGCCATCCAGGNTANTAATGCTCTCTGGATAAGATATTNTCCCTTTGTGCCGCTTCCATACGAAGATCAATGATTTCAACAATTTTTTCAGTATCAAGTCCTATTTTTTTTCCACTTACTGTCAAAATCGCACCATACCACTTTCGGTTGTCCTTTCTCCTCCACACAGCATTATATGGAAACTTCGTCCATAGAAATTCTAATTCATCACCATAGGTTTTACGGACATATTCTATTGCCATATGTGCCTGATTTGTCTTGAAAACCTCTAAATCATAACAAGCATCGGCAATATCTGTAAGTATTTCTTCAACCGCTGTTCGAATTTTCCCAACATAAGCACCAGTAGCATTTGTCTTGTATAGTATATATGGCTCACCGCTTTCAATTTCAATCAAGTCAGTATCTATAACTCCATTTTCTGATACATAGACATAAAGCCTGAAAGAACCATCAATAATATCAATCTCATAAGTCTCTTTCTCATCTCTTCTGATAAAACCATACGAAGATAATTTTTCTGGATTACACTTTTTTCTCTCAAAAATATTTTCAAACATTCGAATTACCTCATAAATTAGGGTTTGTCGTTCTAAGCAACATAAACAGTATACCATGCCATTCAATATAATTCCACAATTTCCTCCAAACAAGGATATAATAAAAAAACTGATAATGAGTTCTTTTCCTCACTATCAGATATCCAAATTTTCTTCTTACTGTATACACATTTTTTCCTATCGCTTGTGTATACTGTTCCATATACCCATCTTTTTTAACTGTATGCACTATATACATAGTGAAATACCATACTCCATTTTAGAAAA
>JAAVHR010000036.1 GCA_014799595.1 Clostridiales bacterium
GATTCCCGAGTGGCCAAAGGGGACAGACTGTAAATCTGCTGCATATTGCTTCGGTGGTTCGAATCCACCTCCATCCATTGCAATTTTGATTTAATTGCGTAAAATTATTATCGCGGGGTGGAGCAGTCTGGAAGCTCGCCGGGCTCATAACCCGGAGGTCGTTGGTTCAAATCCAGCCCCCGCAATTAATGCCCAGATAGCTCAGTCGGTAGAGCAGGGGACTGAAAATCCCCGTGTCGCTGGTTCGATTCCGGCTCTGGGCATTTCATATTTATGGGATATTAGCTCAGTTGGTAGAGCACTTGACTTTTAATCAAGTTGTCCGGGGTTCGAATCCCCGATGTCTCATTATGAAACTCAGTAAATATTGTATTTGCTGAGTTTTTTTATGTTAAATTTAGTTCACATATTGATTTTAGTGGGTCACGTGTATTATAATAAAATACAAATGGTGCCAAGAATTCGATATATTTTTTAGAATAAGAATACTTGGACATTGAATAAAATACAAAGAATAGAGGTTAAAACATTATGGAATCATTTAGTCCAATTAAAGAAGGAAAAGTACGTGAGGTATATGATAACGGCAATAGTTTAATTATCGTTGCAACAGATAGAATTTCTGCCTTTGATGTTATTTTAAAAAATAAAGTTACCAAAAAAGGTGCAATTCTAACACAAATGTCAAAGTTTTGGTTTGACTTTACAAAGGATATTGTACCAAATCATATGATGTCTACTAATGTAAAGGATATGCCTGAATTTTTTCAACAGGAGAAATTTGATGGTAATAGTATGATGTGCAAGAAGTTACAGATGCTTCCAATAGAGTGTATTGTGCGTGGGTATATTACAGGTAGTGGATGGGCAAGTTACCAAGAGAATGGTACAGTTTGTGGAATCCAGCTTCCAGAAGGTCTTGTTGAATCTGACAAATTGCCTGAACCAATTTATACACCAAGTACAAAGGCGGAAATTGGCGATCATGATGAAAATATTTCATTTGAGCAGAGTGTAGATGTTTTAGAGAAAGCATATCCAGGAAAAGGACTTGAATATGCTACAAAAATTAAAGAATGTACAATTAATTTGTATAAGAAATGTGCAGAATATGCTTTAAGTAAAGGTATTATTATAGCTGATACTAAGTTTGAATTTGGTTTAGATGAGAATGGTAATATAGTTATTGGCGATGAAATGCTTACACCAGATAGTTCAAGATTTTGGCCTTTAGAAGGTTATAAACCTGGACAGGGACAGCCTTCTTTTGATAAACAGTTTGTTAGAGATTGGTTAAAAGCGAATCCAGATAGTGATTATTTACTTCCTGAAGAAGTAGTTGAAAAGACTGTAAATAAATATGAAGAAGCTTTTGAATTATTGACTGGTAAAAAATTTAATTAATAAGGCTACAAGAATTAACTAGAAACTGTTATAGAAATTGAAAAGTTAAATGTAACTATTCAGGTAGAAACACGCATTTACTGTGTGTTTCGTAAAAAAAAGTAAATTGTGATTGTTCTAAACCCTTCGCCGAAGGCGAATTTTCATGGGCTTAGAACGTAACTGTTCATGCTTCTGAACAGTTACAGTTAAATTTGGATATTATGTTTGTAAGATTACAAACTATAATAGTGATGAAACCTCATAGATTATTATCTGTGAGGTTTTTTGGTTATTGTTCACATGGTAGAAGTCTCTTAAATTGTAGCTGTAAAGAAAAAAAATATATAAGCAACTTATAAACGAGGAGGAAAAAATATGCTAATATTTCAGCCTAATGGTATCTCTTATATAAATAAAGAGGGGGAGTCTGTTTTAAGATGTGCCCAAAATGCAGGTGTTTCTTGTGAAAATATATGTGGTGGAAAAGGAACTTGCGGAAAATGTAAAGTAAAAGTGGAGATAGGTGAATTTAATGCTGTAACAAAGGAAGAGGAGAGATATTTTACGGCAAAAGAATTAGAGGCAGGATATAGACTGGCTTGTTGCCTTTATCCTAAATATTGGTTTAAGGCATGTGAAGTATTAGTGGTGCATTCCACAGAAGAACAAAAGGAATTTGTTTTTGAAACAGAAGGAGATGGAATAGATTTTTTTCAAAAAAAGAGTATAGAATATGGTTGGAATTTAAAACATGGGAATGTAGGAAAATATGGACTGGCTGTAGATATTGGAACAACAAATATAGAAGCTCTTTTTTGGAATTTGGAAAATGCTAGTTGTATAGCGAGAGTTGTACAATCCAATCCTCAACAGAAATATGGTGGAGATGTGGTATCAAGAATTGCGTATGCAGTGGAGAGTAAAACTCATTTTAAAGAATTGTGTAAAGTGTTAAAAGATGCGATAAAGGATATGATAGATTTTTTCTTGAATAAGATGCAAAGTACAAATACAGAAGGTGTATTGGAAAAGATGGTAGTGGCAGGTAATGCAGCAATGATGCATTTTTTTATTGAGGAAGATGTGTCTGGATTTGAAAAAGCACCATATCAAAGTACTTATAAAGATGCAAGATGTGTGACTGGTGAAGTATTGGGAATAACAGAATCAGAGCTATTCCTTCTTCCTAATATTGAAAGTTTTGTGGGGGCAGATACAGTCGGGGTTATGCTTTATTTGGACAAAAAATATCAGATGGAAAATATAGATATAAAAGATTTGATAATTCTAGTAATAGATATTGGAACAAACGGAGAATTAATTTTACAGGTAAATGGACAATATTATGTGGCATCAACATCAGCAGGACCAGCATTTGAGGGAGCTGCTATGGTATATGGAATGAGAGCGGAACCAGGAGCCATTACAGGTATTTCGTTCTGTAAAGAAGGTTATACTTTACATGTGATTGGAGATAAAAGACCAAAAGGAATTTGTGGTTCGGGATATATTGAAATTGTGGCAAAACTTTATGAAATAGGTGTTATAGAGGAAACAGGATATTTACTTACTAGACAGGAGGCAAAGGAAAAAGGTTTATCAGAATTTCTAGTTCAGCATTTACGGGAAAGTGAGTATGGAACTGTATTTGAACTTTATAAAGATATACAAAGTGAAGTTCTGTTGACCCAGAAAGATATTAGGGAATTACAGCTTGCCAAAGGTGCGATAGTGGCTGGTGTGAATACAATGTTGAAAAAATGCAATTTAAAACCAAAGGATGTGGATAAGTGTTATTTGGCAGGAGCTTTTGGAACATATTTAGATGGAGAGTGTGCAAAATTAATTGGTTTGTTACCTAATATATTAACAGAGCGGATTATTCCAGTGGGAAATGGTGCATTAGTAGGAGCCTGCCGGGTGTTAATAGAGAGAGAAGGATTTGAGTTAGCAAAGAATATGGCAGCAGAAGCAAAACATATCTCATTGTCAGAAGAAAAAGAATTTCGCGAGGAATATATAAAGGGAATGAATTTTGGAAAAATAATAGAAAAAAATTGAATTTTTTGCAACGTTTATATAACCTAGGAAGTATATTAAGTGAACACAAAAGAGTGAAAGAAAAATGGAAGAAAGGAAAATACATATCTTTCACTCTTTGTGTTTGTACTTACTAAATACAGGTGAATTTGTGATTGATAAAATTGATTCAAGTTATGAGATTATTTTTAAGGAGGATATGAAATGAATTTTAAAAGTGTAATGCGTAAAACAGCAGGCATAATGGCACTAACTATGACATTTACTGTTATGTCTCCAATCGTAAATATACCAGATACTGTTGAGGCAGCATCCATTCGTTTATCAAAGAAAAATGTTACCATTAAGGTTGGTCAGACTATTACTTTAAAAGTAAAGGGAACGAAGAAAAAGGTAAAGTGGTCCAGTAACAAGTCTTCTGTAGCAAAGGTTACACAGAAGGGAAAAGTAACTGGTAAGAAAGCAGGTAGTGCTAAAATTACAGCTAAGGTAAAAGGTAAGAAGCTAATATGTAAGATTACTGTAAAGAGTAAAACTAAAAAACCAGTTAAAACAAACATTCCAGTAAAGACAAAAGATCCTTTGGTTAGTGTAACTAGTATGCCTCAAAATACAAATGTTCCAGATGGAAATAAAAACCCAAACAGAACACGAACACCAATTGAAACAGTGAAACCTATTGTTACTATAGTTCCTAATATAACCAATACACCAGTAAAGACAAAAGACCCTATAGCAAATATGACCAGTACACCTCAAAATACAAATGTTCCAGTTGGAAGTAAAAATCCAAACAAAACACAGTCGCCAATAGGGACGATGAAACCTAACAATACATTAACTCCAATCATTACTAATACACCAAATGGTCATCCGGTGAATTTAGCATTAAATTTTTACTTAGATCCATTTGATCCAGAACAACCAAATTCACAGTTTGTAAATGTTAATTTTGTAAATCACACAAAGGAAGACGTATACATAGAAACAGAGGCATATATGACAACTAAAGGGGTTAATTATCCAGCAATGATTTTAAATACAAAAAAAGGATATTTAGAGAAAATAGAACCAGTGGAGGAGGATGACACTTATGGTAAAAAAATTATCTATGATTCAAAAGAATATGTAATGGGAAATTGGACAGAAGACACTTTCTGGTTAAAATCCGATGAAAATTCAACATTTACATTTTTCATCCGAATAGGAGGTAAAAGATATCGTGCAACCATAAATTATGACCAGAGAGGGGCTATATTTACAGAAGCCTCAGATACAGATGTGTTAGAACCATTCGCGACAAATACACCATCTACAAAAAAGCCAGTTTCGACAGATATACCAAAAGAAACAATAGCACCAATTGTGACACAAAAACCAAAGGAGACATTAGTTCCAGTTGAAACAAAGACACCAGTAAATTTGCCATTAAGTTTTTACTTAGATCCATTTGATCCAGAAGCACCAAATGCCCAGTTTGTAAATGTACATTTGGTAAACCATACAAAAGAAGATGTATATATAGAAACAGAAGCATATATGACAACCAAGGGAGTAAATTATCCAGCAATGATTTTTAATACAAAGGAAGGATATTTAGAGAAAGTAGAGCCAGTGGAAGAAGATGACACTTATGGTAAAACACTTCTGTATGATTCAAAAGAATATGTAATGGGGAATTATACAGATGAAACTTTCTGGCTAAAATCCGATGATAATTCAACATTTACATTCTTTTTCAGAATAGGGGATAAAAGATATCATGCAACAATAAATTATGACCAAGGAGGAGCTATATTTACAGAAGCATCTGACACAGATGTGTTACAACCACTTGTGACAAGTACACCACAAGAAACAATAGCACCTGTTATGACAGAAAAACCAGAAGAAACAATAGCTCCAGTTGAAACAAAGACACCAGTCAAATTAGCATTAAATTTTTATTTAGATCCATTTGATCCAGANGCACCAAATGCNCAGTTTGTAAATGTANATTTGGTNAACCATACAAAAGAGGATGTATATATAGAAACAGAAGCATATATGACAACCAAGGGAGTAAATTATCCAGCAATGATTTTGGGCTCAAAAGAAGGGTATTTAGAAAAAGTAGTACCAGTGGAAGAAGATAATACAGATGGTCAGTTAGTTACGTATGATTCCAAAGAATATGTAATGGAAAACTATACAGATGATACCTTATGGTTAAAATCGGATGAGAATTCAACATTTACTTTCTTCTTCCGAATAGGAGATAAAAGATATCATGCAACAATAAATTATGACCAAGGAGGAGCTATATTTACAGAAGCATCAGATACAGAGGTGTTAGAGCAAATTGTTCAATATACGCCAATTACAGAATAAAGTAGTTATATCAATAAAAGATGCAGGACAGATTATGTTAAAGTGATTGTCCTGCATCTTTTTATATATGTGGAATATTGGTTTATACTGAAATTTCCTAACTAATAGTTATTGAATCATCTACATTTAAATTATGTAAATATTCACGACCAGTAATTTGTACAAAATTTATGGTAATTGTTTATATCTTTAAAAAAATAGAGATTATGATATTAAAGAATGGTGTATCATATTAGATACAAAAATGATACAATTAAGAGGTAGTTTATTACAGGAGGAAAGCGTCATGAATAAAATACTTGTTGTAGAAGATGATGAAGCAATTGCAAATTTATTATATATGAATCTGAAAAAAGCTGGATATGAATGTAGGGTTGCATACGATGGAAATACGGCAGCAGATATGTTAGAAGAAGAAAAATTTGATTTGGGTTTGTTTGATATTATGGTTCCGAAATTAGATGGGTATGAATTGCAGCAATATGCAGCTACACTATCTGTTCCTGTAATTTTTCTTACTGCAAAGGGAACGACAATGGATAAAGTAAAAGGTTTAAAGGCAGGGGCAGAGGATTATATAACAAAACCATTTGAAATTTTAGAACTTCTGGCAAGAATTGAAAATGTTTTAAAAAGGTATCATAAAACTAAGACTCATTATTCCATAAAGGATTTAGAAATTGATGTGGCATCCCGGGAAGTAAAAAAGGGAGGAAAGCTAATAGAATTAACCTATAAGGAATTTGATTTGTTGTTGTTATTTATAAAAAATCCTAATATTGCATTATATAGAAGTGTAATTTATGAAAAAGTCTGGGAAAGTGAGTATATGGGGGAAAGCAGAACTGTCGATTTGCATGTACAGCGTTTAAGAAAAAAGACAGGATTGGTAAAAGAAATTTCATCTGTATATAAGATTGGATATCGTTTTACTTTAAGTTAGTTTTAATTGGAGAAAAAAATGAAATTATTTTGGAAACAGTTTATAAGCATTGTTGGAATTGTTGCATTCGGTTTTGTTATTTTAGGTACAATTATGTTACAAGTGACTTTTCAAATGAATTTATCACGTGAGCAGAAACAAAATGAAAAAGATATGCAAATGTTTCATTATTCCTTAGAGGCATCGCTAAATGGCTTGCCAGATGGATATCCAGCAAATGAAAATACCATTATAGGTATTGTTGAAGTAATTTATGATAATATAGGGGACAATCAGGATGATATCTTTGTATATCAAAAGGATGGCACAGTAATTTATAAAAATAATAAAAATGATCATAAGAATTGGGATATTACATTAGAAAAAAATCAAGGTGCTGTGAGAATACAAACAGTAAACGAATCTCATTATTTAGAAAGCTTATTGGTGGTAGATATGAATGGCACAAAATTTTACATTTCACAATATAAGAATATAGAATTTATATATCAAAACCAGAGTCAGTTTTCTAAAATTTATTTTATAGTATTATGTGTCGTTCTGATAATATCTCTGCTTGTTGCAATCATTATCTCACGTAGCTTGGCAAAGCCTATTTTACAATTATCAAATGCTACAAATGCATTTGCAAACGGAAATTTTGAAAGCAGGGTTGTAGTAAAGGGAAGGAATGAAATCTCAGATTTAATGAGAAACTTTAATGAAATGGCAAATCAACTGGAACAAAATGTAACAGAATTAAAGGCAGCAGCAAAAAGGCAGGAAGCATTTACCGGAGCGTTTGCTCATGAGTTAAAAACACCATTAACTTCTATTATTGGTTATAGTGAAATGCTAAAAACTATGGAGTTAAATAGTGAGGAAAGAATAGAGTGTGCCAATTATATCAATCAACAAGGAAAGAGATTAGAACGGTTATCGTACAAAATGCTTGAATTGGTAGGAATTTCACATGGAGAAATAGAATGGAAACCATTTTCGGTTTTTGAAGTAATAAAAGAGGTTGAAAAAGTAGTACAAAGGAAACTAAGAGCAAATAATATAGTGCTTGAATCTCAAGTGGAAGAGGAGAATATCTTTGGAGAAGAGGATTTGTTTCTTTCATTAATTTTAAACTTGGTTGACAATGCCAGAAAAGCAATTAAAACAGATGGTATCATTCATATAGAGGGAAAAAGAACAAAAGAAGTATATACATTGTCTGTATCTGATAATGGCTGTGGAATTCCGGAAGAGGAGTTGGGAAGAATTACAGAAGCTTTTTATATGGTTAATAAGTCAAGAGCAAGAAAAGAAGGCGGAGCAGGGTTAGGGATGGCTTTATGTGAGGAAATTATAAAATATCACCATTGGAAGTGGCATATTGAGAGTAAAAAGGGAACAGGAACTAAAGTAGAAATTTTTATAATCCAAAATGTGAATTATGGGTAACAGTTCAGGTAGGTCTGCACACTTCGCTGTGCAGATCGTATAAAAGAATAAAACAGGAAGGGGAATGGGGCAATTTATATGCGAAGCTTGCCCCATTCCGTAACAGAGCAGCCCCCGGCTGAACTGTTACAATTATGGAGTATAAGATAGATTATGCTAAAGGACAAGTATTTAAAATGGAGGATTGGATGAGTAAAATAAAAGTATTGGTTAATATTGTTATTGTCTGTATTATATTATTCTTAGCAGTTTATCTTCCTGGTATTGTTTCTTCATATTTGCAAAAATCATTAGAAGGTGAAATAAATTATGTAGATGTGGGAGGAAAGACATATGAGGTAAAGTATAACAATATATGGGAAAAAATTGTTAGTATTCATAAATATGAAGAAGATGGCGAAGAATTGGAAACAGTTCCTATTGCAATAGAAGTAACAGAAGAATTAAAAGAAAATTTGACACGGCATGTTGAACAACAATTTAATAATATTCAAGAAGGAATTATGTATAAGTTCTCTAATATAAGTAAAGAAGATTTGATATCTTGTGAGAAATATGCTATATATAGTTCTAATGAAGCAAATGGAATTTCTTTTTGGAATTTAAAATATGAAAGGGGAAAAGAAAATATTCAAATTGTGATGGATGCTGAATTTAATTATATTTATTTTTTTGTATTGAAAATAAAGTCAAAAAATGCAGAATCTATCATAAAAAATTGTATAAAAGCAATAAAGTCCCCCCTAAAGGAGTCATACCCTTTATGGCTAGATAATATAGTTCATTATTTTAATATTGGAGCAGATGATGGAGAGTATAGTTATAGTTTGGATACTTCTGTATATAAATATCCGATTTATAGCGAAAAGGATAGAGATATTATATCCTTTAACACTGTTTTAGAATATTGGGAAGCAGATAAAATAGATGATATTTCCCCCAATAAAAAGTATGATGATACAAGTGCAAGTGTAAGTGATAGTAGGGGAAGATGGATGGCATTATGTATGACCTATGATTATCAGAGAAAGGAAAAAAAGATAACTATAGAGTGGGGAATTAATTTTCATCTTTTTGAAAATATGATACAATTTTGATACTTTTTAGAAACGAAATGGATACAGTGATAAGTTATTCTTTTGGAAAGGAGGAGAATGACTTATGAATAAAACAAATATACAAAAGAGCAAAAGAGCAGAAAGGAAAAGACGTAGACAACGAATAGTAAGAATGCAGTTGTTGGCAATCATGGCAACTATTAGTTTTATTGTTTTTTTAGTATATAATAAAGTTCATATAAAGGAACAACCAAAAGTAAAAGTCGAACCTACAAAAGAAGTACAACAAAGTTATCCTCAAGAGAAAACAACAAAAAAGAAAGAGGAAGGAAATAAAAAGTTAGCAAAAAGTAAAGAAGCAAAAAAAATTTGGAAGAATAATAAGAAGTTATTAATTCTTGTAAATAAGGAAAATATTTGTCCAGAAGATGGACTTTCCCGACGGAAAATATGTAATGGAAGAATCGAGGCGGCTGATATTCTTTATTCTGATTTGTGTCAGATGCTTACAGATGCAGGAAAGGAAGGATATAATTATTGGATTGCTTCTGGTTATCGAAGTGCAAAAAAACAGCAGAAATTGGTGGATGAAGATGTACGAATAGGAATGAATCAGGGATTAAGTTATGAAGATGCATTAGAAAAAACCTATGAGGAAACAATGCCGGCTGGTTATAGTGAACATCAGACAGGTTTAGCTTTAGATATTCTTGCTTCTTCTAATTTGAATATGGATATATCACAGGAGAATACAGCAGAAAATAAATGGATGAAAGAGCATTGTTATGAATATGGATTTATCTTGCGTTATCCAAAGGATAAAGAAAATATAACAAAAATATCATACGAACCCTGGCATTTCCGATATGTTGGGAAGGAGGCAGCAGAATATATAAGAAAAAATAATTTAACATTGGAAGAATTTTATCTTAAATTGTAACTGTTCAAAACCATGAACAGTTATGTTTAAATTTTAATGTTACAAATTTAATATGCAAATGGTATAAATAAGTTGAATGATTAAATGCATTTTGTATATTAGGTTTTATTGATTTGATAATTACATAAGGATTTTTAACAGCAGTGCAATAGAATTATTAGTTACTTTGTATATAAAAAAGATATAGAAACGAAAAATTATGAATAGTTTCCTAAAATTACATAATAGTTTTGTCTTGTGACAACAAACATTTCGAGTTATAATGTAGAAAGGAATGTGAAGTTTAAGTGAGGATGTGTAACTATGAATAATAAAATACAAGAACTGGCAAGGATATTAAGGGAAAGCGACAATATTGTTTTTTTTGGTGGGGCAGGAGTAAGTACTGCCAGTAATATACCAGATTTTCGGAGTTCAGATGGATTATATAGTAAGAAATTGAATAAACATTTTACACCAGAGCAAGCAGTATCACATAGTTTTTTGATACAATATCCAGAAGAATTTTTTGATTTTTATAAAGAAAATTTGATTTATGAGGATGCAAAACCAAATGATTGCCATATTGCCCTTGCAAAGTTAGAGGAAATGGGAAAGTTAAAAGCTGTGGTAACCCAAAATATTGATGGATTACATCAAATGGCTGGAAGTAAAACAGTGTATGAATTGCATGGAACAGTTCATAAGAATTATTGTACAAAGTGTAATACCAGATATCATGTAGATTATATTTTGGCAGCTAAGGGAATACCTATTTGTGAGAAGTGTGGAGGCATGGTAAGACCAGAAGTTGTGCTTTACGAGGAAGGTTTGAATGACCAAGTGGTTGCAGGAGCAGTTGCTGCAATTGGACAAGCAGATACTTTAATTATTGGTGGAACTTCTCTTATTGTATACCCGGCAGCAGGATTGATTAATTATTTTCAGGGGAAGAACTTAGTTCAGATTAATAAGACAAAGACTGTGGCAGACAACAGAGCGGATTTATGTATTAATGATGACATTGCCATGGTAATGAGAGAAGCATTATCTGTAATGTAAAACAGAGGTAACTGTTCATGGTTCTTAACAGTTACAAACAGAAAAGGGAGGAAAATGGATATGAAAATAAAAATAACAACAATATGTGTAGGTGCTGCAGCATTAAGTGTATTATTAGGCAGCATTTTCGCGGAACATCCATTTCAGGTAAAAGCAGATGAGTCTATGAATACTATAGAACATACATACGTATCAACTGGTAGTGCAGTAACACCAGAACTTCAAAATACAGAAACTCCTTCCACTTCAAGTGTGACAACGACAGTAACATTTAAGAAAAAAAACTATACGGTTCCATATAGTTGGTATAAAACCATTACTGCTTCGGCTGTATCAAAAAATGGGAAACCGGTAGAGGTTACTTATAAATCCAGTAATATAAATGTAGCTACTATTGATAAAAATGGTAAGGTGATAGGATTACAGGAAGGAACAACAATGATAACTGCTACTGCAAAGGATGGAAGTAAGGCAAAGGCTACCTGTAAAATTATTGTAGAAAAAGAAAAAAAGGGATGGCATAAGGTATCTGACACTAAGAAATATTATGTAAAAAATGATGGGACAAGAGCTATAGGATATACAAAAATTAATGGCGATTATTATTATGGAAAAAATAATTCATACGTTTTAATGAATCAGTGGAAATATATAAATATTGATGGTACAAAGTATAAGTTATATTTTGGCAACAATGGCAAACAATCTCAAAATGTGTCTTCTTTGATTGGCAAGCAGGATTCTTATAAGTTAGAAGTAAATATTTCAAAAAATATGGTAGTTGTTTATGCAAAGGATGGAAAGAAGGGATTTACGATTCCGGTAAAGGCAATGGTATGTTCTTGTGGTATGCCGGGACATGGTACAAGACAAGGAAATTATAAATATCTTTCTCAGGCAGGAAAATGGCATACATTAAATTATGGTGTATATGGAAAGTATTGTACTCGTTATTCTGGACCATATTTGTTCCATTCTGTTACATATACCCGCAATGGAGATAGCTATTCTTTACAGGGAGAAGAATATGAGAAGCTTGGAAAGGCTGCATCCCATGGATGCATCCGTTTAACCGTAAAGGATGCAAAATGGATATATAATAATTATAAAAAATGTGAAGTCAGTATTTTTAAAAGCAGCAAGCAGCCTCCTTTAAAGAAACCAACACCAAAAGCTTTAGAACAAACGGATGATGGAAGATATTATGATCCGACGGATGGAGATGTAAAATAAGAATAAAAATTCCTTATTTGGTTAAAATAGATATAGATAAACATACAGAAACCTCTCAAGCTAAGTAATAGATACTTAGAATGAGAGGTTTATGTTTAATTTATAGAAAAGTTGGGAGGATGAATATGGAATTACAATCCAAGGATTTAGAGACGAATATAACGATCCTGTCGGATATTTTACAGGTAAACAAAAATTTTGATATTGTATACCGGGTAATTGAAATTGGAGGTAGAAAGGCTTGTTTTTATCTGCTGGATGGATTTGCTAAGGATGAGATATTGCAGAAATTAATGCAATATTTTTTAGGATTAAAGCCAGAAGATATGCCAGAAGATGCACATGGTATGTCAAAGAAATTAATGCCATACGGAGAAGTAGATTTACAGACTAATGTGGAAAATATTATAAAGACTTTATTATCTGGAATTACTGTTTTATTGGTAGATGGTTATGAAAAAGCAATTACCATAGATTGCCGGACTTATCCGGCAAGAAGTGTGGAGGAACCAGAAAAGGATAAAGTAATGAGAGGTTCACGGGATGGCTTTGTGGAAACATTGGTATTTAATACAGCCTTAATCCGAAGAAGAATCCGCAGTCCAAAACTTACTATGGAGATGTTTACGGTTGGGGATAGTTCCCAAACAGATGTGGTAGTAAGTTATGTAAGTGATAGAGTGGATCAAAAGATGTTAAATGATATTCGTAACCGGATTTCTAATATTAAAATAGATGCTTTGACTATGAATCAGGAAAGTCTGGCAGAATGTCTGTATCATAAAAAATGGCTAAATCCATTTCCGAAGTTTAAGTTTACAGAAAGACCAGATACGGCAGCAGCTTCTTTATTAGAAGGAAATATTGTAATTCTAGTGGATAATTCACCTGCCGCCATGATTTTGCCAACATCCATATTTGATATGATAGAAGAAGCCGATGATTATTATTTTCCGCCTGTTACAGGAACCTATCTCCGCCTTTCCAGAATGATTATCAATTTGGTGGCTTTGTTGTTAACACCAACTTTCTTGATGTTTATGAATCATCCCGAATGGTTACCAGAATGGCTGTCATTTGTTAATTTTGCGGAAGATGTGAATGTCCCGCCGTTTTTACAATTTCTTATTCTGGAATTTGCCATAGATGGTTTGCGACTTGCAGCACTTAGTACTCCTAATATGTTAAGTACTCCTCTTAGCGTAGTTGCAGGTATTGTGCTTGGAGATTTCACTGTAAGTTCAGGTTGGTTTAATGCAGAATGTATGTTGTATATGGCATTTGTGGCAATTGCTAATTATAGCCAGGCAAGTTTCGAATTAGGTTATGCACTGAAATTTATGCGGATTATTTTATTATTCTTAGTCCAGATTTTAGGTGTATATGGATATTTTGGAGGGATCCTTTTCGTGGCAATTTTGATTGTAACAAACAAAACTATTTCTGGAAAGAGTTATATTTATCCGTTGATTCCTTTTAATTGGAGACGATTTTGCAGAAGCTTTTTAAGAGTAAGTTTGCCAACAAGTGAAAAGAGATAGAGAAAATGTATTGTAGTATAAAAATCCAGATTCTTGACTTTAATATGTTAAGAATCTGGATTTTTTACATTATTTCTTTAAAATGTGCTTGTTCACAATTCTCTAACTCTTTACAGTCTTTACCAGCACAATACTTTCTGTTGCATTCACAGGTAATGTTGTATAATTCTGTCCACTGCTATCTGTCCATGTGCCTTCTGGTAATTCGGGAATCTGTTCTGCAGACCACTTTGGAGTATAGATTGTGATTAAACTTTTGCATCCACTGAACATATTAACGTGATCCTTACAATTTGATATGTCAAAATTGCTCAAATCTAACTTTTCAAGAATTCTACAGTTTTCGAACATCAATCCCATACGTTGCACTTTCGACGTATTAAAACCGCTTACATTCAGGTTTCTTAGACTCCAACAGCCATAAAATATTTGAAACATATCCATTAATTTTGATGTATCCAATTTGGAAAGATTCACAATCTTTAAATAATAACAGTCCAAAAACAGTCTAGAAAGATTTGTGGCTCCTTTTACTTCTATTTTGGCACTTTTAACAAAACCTTTATATTTATACCATGGCGGCATTTTTTCTTTTGCATACATATTCCCAGTTCCCTTTACTTCCAATACTCCTCCCTTGCTTAACTTCCACTTGGTTTTCTTATAAGTACCGGAAATATTGTTTGTCACAACAAGTTTACAGGTCGCCTTCTGTTTCTTGTTCTTCTTGTTGACAGCGGTAATAGTAACGGTTCCTGCTTTTTTTGCTGTTACCATACCATACGAATTTACAGCCGCAACCTTTTTGTTGGAACTTTTCCATGTCATATCTCCTCCCGATAATGTTTCAGATCCTTTTTTCACTTGTGGATATTCAGACATTCCCACAACTAATTTCTTTAGTTTATATACTATTTCAAGTTTTCCGCCTGTTGCCGCGTATACCTTGTTTCCACCTGTTTCCAAAACACAAACAGAACTAAATGCCGTCATAACCATCGACATGATTACGACTGCCACCAATGCAATTTTTCTTTTTTCTACTTTCATAAAAATTCCTCCTTGAAGGTAGTGTCAAATCACTATCAGTTTTTTAATCTGTTTTTTCTTCCTGTTATAATAACATGACTTTATATCTATGTAAGATATTATACATTATTTGTTATCCTTTTTTTCACTTTTGTCATAAAAAGCTATTTTTTTGTCTTTTTCGCTTACACTTTTACAAATTTTTACATTTATAAAAAAATTTCGGACTCTCTTTTTTTATCATATCAAATATGAATTGATACAATAGACAAGAGAGTCCGATTATTAATTTTTTCTTTCATAGGAAAATTTTATTATATACCTTTATCGCATACAATTCTCTCAAAAATTTTATTATCCTTAAAAAACATATCATCAAGTTATAGTGAAAAAAGAATAAAGCACTTGTTAATTAGTTTCATTGGATTAAAAATCTTTTAGATTCTAGTTCTCCTATGTAAGACATAATCATTTTTTAATTTTTTGGTTGAATTTACTTACTTGCACTTTGTAAGTAAGTTTTACATGTCTGTTTCTTTTTCAGATTCTTCTAATTCTTTGCGTAAGCATTCTGGCATTTCTACTTCGCCCCATACAAAGCCGCAACTTGCTTTAACTGGAACAATGTATGCAAGTTCATCTAACATATTTTTCATTTTATCAGCTAAATTACTCATGCACTCTTCCCTCCTTTCTTTTCAGTCCCAAGAAAACAATACACACTTCAAACAATTGTATTGCCATTGTCCATAGTATAAGATTTTTCACACATTTTCCTACTATTTGTACAAAAACAATTAATAAAACAAGCACCGTCAATGCTTTTAATTTAAATGTCAATCTTTGCTTTTCTGAATAACAAATACGTTTTTCTGAAGGCAAAGGAGTACTACACCAAATCAACAATACATAAATCAAAAACATTCCATACATTGCTATTGAAGAAAAATATATTCTCTTTGAACATATAATGATAAAACTTATTGTAAGAAAGGTTTGTAAAATGCATCCTATTGTTGTCTTCCGATGTATACCTCCCATAAAAATTCTTAGAGATAAAATAACCAGAATACTACAAACAGCACTTTTTACTTGTCCAAACAATGCAAACAGAAATAAATTAAAAAAAATTTTTTCGGTCTCAGTTAATAACACCAAGATAGAGTAAATAATTCGTTCTCTTCTATCACCATGTTCCTCTACTTGAAGTATATATAAAATAAAATTTACTAATTTTTTATTTATCTGTTCTCCAATTTCAAAGCATTGCAATATTATTCACCTCTCTTACAATGCACAACTATACTTATACCTTTTCATTTTTACAAGAGTTTTGCAAAAATTTGTCGCAAACAACACGTTTAACGACACAAACGACATAATGTAACATTGTTTCTTATTAAAATATCTGTTAGAATCAAGACATTAAATAAATTATCAGATAATAGAAATGGGAGATTTTTTTATGCATCATATTTTAATTGTTGAAGATGATATATCACAAGCAACTATGCTTGAAACTACTATTCACGACCAATATCCTGACTGGAGTATAATGGTAGCATATTCATACGAAACTGCTATTTCACAGCTTCATAGTTCTCTTGAAGAGAAACAATATTTTACCCTTTTTTTATTGGATGTTCAGCTTAACAAAACAGATGGAGATAGAGGAGGTTTTATTTTTGCTAATGAACTTAGAAAGATTCCTACATATTTTAAAACACCTCTTCTGTTTTTAACAGCAGTGTCAGATGAAAATTACTTTGCACTATCCAATTATCATTGCTATAATTATATTGCAAAGCCTTATTCTAAAGAAGATATTTTATTTCAACTACAACAAATGCTATTTACTGGCTATTTAGAGGAAAATGCACTAAAATTAACAGATGTTGACCATATTCAGCATCAGATTCTCTTGAGTTCTATTCAATATATACAAGCGAAAGGACATGTATTGACCTTTTACTCAACAAATGGAAAGGTAGTATCTAGGGAATATACATTATCTAGTATTTTAGAAAAATTAAATGATACTTTTGTTCGATGTCATAAGAGTATTGTTATAAATAAAAATTATTTGATTAGCATGGATAAAAGAACAAAAAGCATTTTGGTTTCCTCCCATTCTCTACCAGTTGGAAGGAAATATATGCCTGCTATTCAAGAATTATTATAAAAGGGGAATATCATGAATTTATTTTTTTCAATTTTTGTAACTTTTTGGGAAGTTCTCTGCCTGTATTTATTAGGAAAGCGAATTTCAATGCAATCAATACGTCCTACAAAGATAGATATTATTTTTGTACTTACTTATTTATTATTGGTGGGAACAACATTAAATAATGCTCCTGCATATTTACTTTTCACAAGTCAAATGATTTTAATATGCTATTTTATATATGGTTTTTCAGGAACTATTATTAATAAACTTCTGCTTTATACTTTATCTTTTACACTACTTACAGGTATACAATTTTTTCTTATCATAGTTTTGGGTTTTTTAGACATATCTTTTCCAAAATCCTATAATGAGTTATTTGGAAACTTATGTACATTTGTTTTTTTGCTTATAGTTCTATATTTTCCTTGGTATAAAATCTATTTTCGGATGTGTCACTCTGCAATACCTTTTCGAATTATTATGTTAAATACATATTTCATTTTTTTTGCCCTTCTGTTTATTGCAAAAGTTGACACACGAATACTTTATCAAACACCACTTTTGCTACTTTGTTTATTAACACTTCTTCTTGCTGCAAATTTTTGCATTTTGTTTTATGAGCAACGAATTAGTCAACAAGAACAAATATTACAATCTTTTGAACAAAACCAGCAAATCTATGCTTCTTTAATTAATGATATTCGTGCAAATCAACATGAATATTCTAATAGATTGCAACACTTAGAAAATCTACCTGTTATGTGTAAAGATTATGATACTCTTTGTAAAGCTTTATCCTCTTATACTCAAAGTTACAAAAAACCAATCCATGCATATCCATTACTAAGAATTAATATGCCACTTCTAGCAGCTTCTTTGTATAACTTGTATTGCCAGTCATCATCTATGCAAATTACAATTCAATTTGATGTAATAACTGAAAAACTTCAAAGTTCTATTCCTGAATACGAATTAGCAGATTATTTTTGTATACTTACTCAAAATGCTATTGAGGCATGTACAGCAGGAGATATTATTTATATTCACATTTCCTCTATAGATGGCAAAACTAAGTTTATTATACGTAATCCTACCACTTACTTCTATACAACAGAAGAGGTCAATTGTTTTTTTGAAAAAAGTTATTCTACTAAAAATGTGGGAAATAATAATGTACAACATGGATATGGTTTGTATCATTTAGTTACCAATATTAGAAAGAAAAATGGGACAATAAGTGCAGATTGTATTCCTTATGATAATATAAACTGGATAATTTTCGAATTAATTATTTAACAGTTTATTATTAAAAATTGCAATTTTATTGTAAATATCTCATAAGACAATTAAACTATTAAAAAAATAGTATGATATAAATTTATCATATTATAAAATTGAATAATATGCTATATTTTTACAAAGATGTTGTAAAGTGGTATATTATTAGTATATAAATGAAAGAATATTATCATTACAAAAGGAGGATATAGCAATGTGGGCTTATGAAAGCGTATTTTATCAAATTTATTCATTAAGGGAGAAGGCGATCCAGCACTCCATGTCAGCTTTGATAAGCCTGAATTTGGTGAACTGGCAGAATGGGTTGCAAAGCCAGCAAAAATCAAAATAGATAGTAAGGTGCTTAATTATTGTAGTTTCCGAACTATTGTATTGACGAACCACCAATGTATTTTTGAATATGATTATAATAGTGAGAGAGTGTTGGTGGCGATCAATGCATCAGGGGAATCCTTTACGGCACACCTTGATGCCGGATGTGGTATGGCAGAAGAGCTAATTACTGGGAAACCACATGATTTTGGTAATAGAAGTAAATTGACACCATATTCTGTAGCATTTTGGAAAATAGAGAGATAGAATTAAGGCATTCTGCAATAAGCAGAATGCCTTTTGACATTTTACTTGACAAACCCTAATGATAGGAATTATGGTGTTTCTTCGTAACTGTTATGTAGTTACTTTCAATAGGGAAAGCAGTTTTTAAAGATGTATATTTATATATTTTCATAATATAAATATACATCTTCTAATGTGGGTTGTGTCTCTTCCGCAGCTCCCAGTTCTGGTTTAGATTGATTCAGAATTCTTGCACAGATTTTTTCTCCAGCATACGTCAGGTTCACAATTCGTATCCCCTCTTCTTCATATTGTTTTAATTCTTGTTCATTCATGTATACATTCCAAACTTTTCCCTTTAACTTTTCCAGTAATTCTTTTGGCTCTCCTTGCTGAATTAATTCCCCTTGCCGGACAAGTAAAATTTCTTTAGCAATAAACTCTATATCGGAAATTACATGGGTTGCCAGAATTACAATCTTTCCTGAAGCAATTTCACTAATAAAATTTCTTATCCGGATGCGTTCCTGTGGATCTAAACCTGCAGTAGGTTCATCCATAACCAGTATACTAGGATCATTCAGCAATGCCTGTGCAATCAGTAGCCGTTGTTTCATCCCTCCCGAATAAGTGTGAATCCTTTTGAATCTGGCTTTTTCAAGATTTACCGTCTTAAGCAGGCAGTTTATGTTTTCCCCAGCCTGTTTTTTTTTTAATCCTTTTAGGGATGCCATATACCAAAGAAACTCTTCTCCTGTAAAGTTATCATAAAGATTTTGTTGTTGTGGCATATATCCCAACAGGGAACGGTAATCCTTTCCCATGGAATTGATTTGTTTTCCATTCCAGATGATGTTTCCATTATCAGGCTTTAGATTCTGTGTCATCAGATTCATTAGTGTGCTTTTTCCTGCACCGTTCGCTCCTAATAATCCATAAACTCCAGAATGAAGTGTCTTAGTAAAGTCATTTAAAGCAAATGTTTTTCCACCATCATAACTTTTTGATAAGTGATTTAATATCAGTTCCATTCTATCTTTTCCTCCCCATTTATCACATACTAAATGCTTTCAAGAAAAATATGGACAGATCTATTCGAAAATACCATAACAGTAATATAACCAGACCTATACAGCCGACACCAGATCCAATTACAATTGATGTGTTATGCACTCTTCGTACCAGTATAAGCAGTAATCCACAAATAAGAATAAAAAGGGCAACTTTTGCTAATAAAAGAAACAGCATAAATATTCCCACAGAAATAGATATATGTAATTCCAACTGTGTAAAGTCTTGTAGTTTCTGTCTTGCATTTTGTAAATAATCTATTTTATAATAATGTAAAAACTGAGGAATCAGTGTACATAGCATACACCAGAACATTCCGGTTATACATACATATTTTTTCTTCTTCTGTATTTGCTTTTTCCCTGCCAGTGTTGCGTACAGCAATGGATATAATTCTTTTCTATCATCTGCTGCTTCCATTTCACTCATCCATAAAACAAGTGCAACGGTTCCTATAAAAAATGCCATCAAATCATATTTATAATCATAAAAAACAGATATGTATTTTTTCTCATCCAGCCAGAATTTATCAAAAATATCTCCTGATTTTTGCTGTAATAAATCTCTTTGTTCTTCCACCAGACTAACTCCTTCTTCACGGAGAGCCGCTTCATGAGAAAGAATTTTCATATCAAATTCTGCCTGTTGTCCTGATTGATTTGACAGTTTTTCTATTTGTTTATACATAGCATCCAATTCTTCTCTTTGGCTTGCAATGTAACTCAAGCTCTCATCCGTAACCTGTCCACTGATTTCTGATAGAATTCTGTGATATTCTCCTTCTGCCGGATCATCATAGCGTGCCGGTTCCATGGTTTCCCTAATACAAAATACACACCAGATAAGCAGAGCAAAAAACAAATACCCCCGTTTTTGTTGAATAAACACTTTTCGGAATTCAAACAAATATACAGAAGTATGATGCCAACTAAAGGAGGTTTTTTTTGCAATTTTTTCCCGGATTTCTTCCAGCAGGTTTCCTGATGAAATCTGGCAACTGGCAGAAAACCGATATAATCCGGCAACTACAAAAATACATGACAAAATGCATCCGGCAACCAGCGTTACCAGAGATTTTCCTACAGGATATCCAAAGAGATTCAGATTGACGTATGTTCCCAAAATATTTTTCATGTTCCACGAAAAAAACACATTTACACATTTTGCTATATTCAAAGAACTGCTAAGTTGTATCTTACCATTTAGAAACATTTCCACTCCCACCAATGCGACATAGATTAACAATGCGGCTCCTTCTTTTCGAAGGCTGATAGTCAGATTAAAAATAAGGATGGTACATAGAATTCCAATCAATAGTCGGACACCCAGCAAAACCATTATAGCTTGGATAACGGTAAAAGAAACACTGCAATCCCGAAAAATGGAGATTGACTGTATTTTTCTTGTAAAGTCTCCATATCCATAAAAATATCCTAATAAAGAAAAGACCCCACATTCTTGCAAAAATCCATACAATATACTGGCAGATATCATAGTCAGGAGCTTTGCTGTTGCCAGAGGTGTGTGCCCTTTTTTTGTTCCTTTGGTTAGAAGAAATAGACCTTTTTTCCGTTCTGCAGATATGACAAAATAGGACAATACAAATAAAAATATCAATTGAAAATATATTCCATAATTGTAGGATGACAATTCTCTGATTCCAATGCTGGGATCTGCTTCGATTCCATCTGCGGATAATTTTTCATAATCGGAAACTGTTTTTATCAGATTCTGGTACAAGTATGTATTGTGATTCTGGTAATCCCGGGTTTTCTTTAAATTCTCAGCCTGTCCGGGTATCTGTTTTAAAAATCCGTCATAAGAAGATACATAATTTTCTGCTTCTTCTATAAAGTACTGATAATATTCTGCATTTGGCACAGTAGTATCTCCATTAACAAAGTTTTGCCAGTCCTGTTTGTGCTGATAAAAATTTATATAATAATCATTATGTTTCTCATATTGAAATAATGTAAAGAGATTGCCAAACAGAAGTATAATTGTAAAGAAAAGAAAAGAACGCTGTCTGAACAACTTCTTCCATTCATATAAGTATAATTTTCCCATATTTATTCCTCTTCACTGTCTTCCAGTTTTTGTAAATCCACTTCAGAATAAGTCTGTTCACATAATTTGGTAAGCTTATACTCACTTCCGTGATAGGTTCCAATCTTTGTCTTGTCCCAGTATTGGATGGATACCCCATCTCCGGATTCATTTGCTACTTGGATATACATCCTGTCACCAATTCCATATGATGGCTCAGTAGGCAGAGCAGAGGCATTGTGGAAGGGAGATGTCACAGAATCTACAAGTTCCATGTCTTTATCATAAATATCCACATTGACCTTATAATCCCACTTCAAACTTGAGATAGTGTTATTTTCTAGTGCTTTCTTAAATTCAGAACTGTGAACAATTTTCGTTATACATTCCGAATAATCGGATATATATAAATAGGTTCCATCACTAGAGCAAACACGGTACATTGGTACATCTTTTATAAGTACCTCTGCATTGGATCCATCCAAATCTGCAATGTATACATCTGTTGTAGAGTCATACTGGTATTGTTTTTCTAAATCCATTGCCTTATATATAATCCGATTCTGCCAAAAAGTAACTTGCTGTACTTTTTGTGTCTCTGTTTGATTTGGTATTTGAATCTCTGAAAGAGTTTTATCTTCCAGATTATACTGAAAGGTCTTTTTATAAGAGTATTTTATCCAATCCTCCTCAGATGCCAGACCTTCTGTATTGTTTTCTTTTGCTCCATCTACAGTAATATAGAGATGATTTCCGTAGGCTATAGGAGTGGAGCATGCTATAACAGTAATATCTTCATCTGGTTCCCAAATCGTCTTTGCTTTTAACTTTCCCATACCTGTCAAGTTCATTTCTTTTATTGCATACAGTTCATCATTATTTTCATCGTATGTATGTTCCACATAATATAACGTATTCCGGTGAAGACACCAGCTTTCTACAACAGTTCCTTCCCATTGATAAACCCTTTCCCTTGTAGAACCATTTTCTGCAGTTTTATATAACACACTGCACAAATCATCTTCGACCCATTCCGTTGTGATGTAATAGACAGATCTATTCATATAGGCAATACCATTATCATCTGCTCTTAAATAAGCATTACATTCTGATAGTTTACTTTCATCTTTTTCTTTATCATGTAAACAGTTAGGCTTATTGCATAGAGGGATTAAGGTATCTGTCCCTTCATCCAGCTGATAAATATAAGATCCAATAAAAAAATACATGGCATCCTGCCCTTTTGCCGTTGTATTAGTAAGCACATTTCTATCATAGTATTGATACTGATAATCGGTTCCTTCTACATAAGAATCCTCAGAAGGAGTTTTACTGCATCCAGTAGCTGTAAGTGNGAATAATAACAGTATCAATACCTTGTAGTTTATTTCTTTTTTCATATAATCACCTCTTCTAAAATATCCGGCAGTTGAACTGCCGGATACCTCTCCTCACTATTTTAATGTAGACTTAGGTGGTATGGTTCCAGTTGTTGTCTCAACTGGTCCCCAACTGTATGCATCGAAAGATACAGAATGTATTCCTTTTCCACCAATTACATCTGCTCCACCTATTTTTTTCTTTGCAGTTGCACTGGTACCACCATTAGTACTTGAACCAGTTGCTTCTGATCTAAAACATGTTTCATTTGACCAATAATACACTTTTGTAGTCACCGTCATTCTAACATTTCCACGTCCACATGATGTTGTTCCATAAGCACCATCTCTATCCGTGTCAATACTTCCATAACAACTATGACCATTTAAAGATCCACTTTCAGTAGGCTTTGCCATAATAGTTGTTCCACTGCATGCAACAGCTAATAAGCTCATAACACCCAAAGCAGCACCTTGTTTCAAAAGTTGTTTTTTAAGTTTTCTTGTGTTGACGAATTTTACCAATCTCATAATAATTACCTCCTAATCTTTGAACTTCACAGATTTTTAATCTATTTTTTCTTCCTGTTACAATAACATGACTTTATATCTATGTAAGATATTATACATTATTTGTTATCCTTTTTTTTACTTTTGTCATGAAAAGCTATTTTTTTGTCTTTTTTGCTTATACTTTTACAGATTTTACATTTATAAAATAATTTTGGACTCTTTTTTATCATATCAAATATGAATTGATACAATAGATAAGAGAAAACGATTGTTAATTTTTTCTTTCATAGGAAAATTTTATTACATACCTTTATTGTATACAATTCTCTCAAAAATTTTATTATCCTTAAAAACATATCATCAAGTTATAGTGAAAAAAGAATAGAGCACTTGGTATTTAGTTTCGTCGGATAAAAATCTTTTAGATTCTAGTTCTCCTATGTAAGAAATAATCATATACATATCTATTTTTTTTAGATTCTTCTAATTCTTCACATAAGGATTTTTGATATTTCTGCTTCGCCCCAGAATAAACAAGAACCCAATGATTCCTGCATATTACCTGCAAGATTATTTAGTTGTTCATTTAACGTTTGCCTGAACGTTTTCTTCATTCTTTACATCCCCTTTCTTGTATTTTTGGTAAATACAAGTAGCAGCAACCTCCAATGCCTGAACCAGTAAACCGCTTATGATTAGATTGGGATACATATTTGGAAGAAAATTTTCTATCCATGTTAGTACAAGCAGAACTGTCAATGACTTTGCTTTAAATCCCATCTTTTGTACTTTATTATAATTCATCCGGTTTACAGAAGGTATAGGTGTACTTATCCAGATTTCAAGCAATAAAATGCTATATACCATGTATTTTACTATTGAATTCATCATAAAAGTTTCTGCAAGTGCCAGTGCGATTCCGAAAATCAAAAGAGATTGTATAAAACACCCCAACATAGTTTTTCTGTGACTTCCACCCATAAATGTCCTTATTGGAATAATTGCTAAAACGAGAATAAGAAATTCCAGCATTTTGTGCATTGCACAAAATAAGAAAAGCAGACAAAGAAATTTTTCAAATTCTGATAAAAGTACTAAAAGAGAATACTTTATTTTCTGTATCATAATATGATTATAATCTTGCGTATGTAATATATTCATAACTAAACAAGCTAATTTCTCATTTATTTTTTCCCACTGCTGAAAAATTATCATTCTCACCACTCCTTGTATACATACTTTTTTATCATTTTCTTATTTTCTTTTCAACATTTTTCGGGCAAATTTACCGCAAATACACCTTAAACGACCGCAAATGCAACATTTTAAGTTGTTTCTTTCTTTTTTCTCTGTTACAATACTCCCAAGACTACAATATTGAAAAGGAGATTAGCTTTTTATGCAAAAACTTTTAATTGTTGAAGATGATGATGTACAGCGGATTACTTTACATAATAGTATTCAGGAGTTTTATCCTAAATGGATTGTTTTATCTGCAAATAATTATGACTCTGCATTAGAATTATTAATACAATCAACAAAAGAATGTGAATACTTTTCTATGTTTTTATTAGATATTCAATTAAAACAGGATAAAGGTGATATGAGTGGTTTTGTGTTGGCAGAACAGATCCGGTCTGATACCAATTATTTTAAAACACCTATTATATTTTTGACTTCAATTTCTGAAAAAACACAATTTGCTTTAGCAACCTATCACTGTTATAATTATATAACTAAACCATATTCGACAGAGGATATTCTATATCAGATACAGCAAATGCTTCTTACTGGTTATCTGGAAGATAATTGTATTGCAATAACGGATACTAAACGTATTATTCATCGTATTCCCCAAAAAGAAATTGTGTATTTGGAATTTAAATCTCATCAGGTTATTTTTACTACAAAACAAGATGAGATTATTTCAAGAGGAGTTTCTTTGAATGATTTATGGAACCAATTAACTAAAGATTTTATTCAATGTCATAAAAAATTCATCATTAATTTAAATTATGTGAATTCATATAACAAATCAAATGGTTACATTAATGTGAATGGATTTATTCTTCCTGTTAGCCGTACTTATAAATCTCAATTGGAAGATGCCTTGCACTCACAAAATATATTATAGGTAATTATTAGGGATGAGAAAAATGGATATACGAAAGTATAAAATGTTACAGAAAGTGAGGTGTTTTATATGAAAACCTTATTGCTACACATTTCATCTATATTAGAATTTGTTTATATTGTAATTATTGCAAAATCTTTATCCAAACAATCGTTTGTTCCAAATTTTAAAGATATTGTTGGGGGTTTTATAATTACGTGTACATACATTTTTGTTCCTGAAAATAATTCAGTAATTTTATGGATAGCTGGACAATTATTTTATTTAATATATGTTGCAAGTATGACAAAGGACTCAATTTTAAATCGGATTAATTTGTATTGCATCTCTTATGGTATAGCAATATTATTAAATCTCTTCATGTTTACTGTTATTAGTCTTTTCTTATCTCAAGATGTTTGGTATGTTCCTATGCTTGGAAATATTGGTTGTCTTTTTTTATCTATTTTTCTATTTCGGTTTACGATATGTAAACAATTATATGAATTTCTCTGTCATGCTAGAATGCCTTATAAACTGCTTATGTTAAACAGTTATATTTTATTAACCGTTTTGTTATTATTTTATAAAATAAATGCTGGTGATTTTTATACTAATTTGATTTATTGGTTAACCATTAGTTTTGTTCTTTTATTTGCCAATATATGTATTCTTTATTATGACCATCAACTATTTCAAAAACAGCAAGAGGTTATCTCTTATCAGAAGAATCTGCCAATTTATCAGGCTTTGGTAGATAGCATTCGTGCCAATCAACATGAGTTTTCTAATCGTATACAATATATACAGAAATTACCATACTTTTGTAAGGATTACGATTCATTGTGTAAATCCTTAATGAAGACATCAAATTCATACTGCAAGCCTTTACAACACTATGCTTTACTACAAATTGATATGCCCCTATTGGCAGCAACCCTTTATGCACTATCTAGTCAGGCAGAACAAAGAGGGATCCATATTGTATTTAATATTGGTGCTTTCCATTTAGTTAGCCATGCACCAGAATATCAACTTACAGATTTTATAAGTATATTAATACATAATGCAATAGAAGCATCGAAAGAAGGTGATAAACTATATGTCCAAGTAAATACACACCAAGACCGTCTTCAATTTGAAATTCGGAATCCTGTTTTAAGAAAATATTCATCTTCGGAAATAAGTCGATTTTTTCATAAAGGATATACGACTAAGAATCCCAGAGACAAGACAACAGATACTCCTCATGGATATGGTTTGTATTTATTGTTAGAAAATATAACTAAACTAAATGGTAGTATTGGTGCAGAGTGCATTGTACATAAAAATAATTTTTGGATTATTTTTAGCCTTGAGGTTTAATGGGAAAAATATTAGTATATAAATGAAAGAATATTATCAATACAAAAGGAGGATATAGCAATGTGGGCTTATGAAAGCGTATTTTATCAAATTTATCCATTAGGATTCTGTGGAGCACCTTTTGAAAATGATGGGAACCAGCAATCACGAATTCTTAAGGTCTTAGATTGGATTCCACATATTCAGAAACTGGGAGCCAATGCCATCTATTTTTCACCAGTGTTTGAATCGGATACCCATGGATATAATACCAGAGATTATAAAAAGATTGATTGCAGATTGGGAACAAATGATGATTTTGTCAAGGTATGTGAAGAATTACATCAGGCGGGAATCCGCATTGTACTGGATGGTGTGTTTAATCATGTGGGCAGAGGTTTTGAAGCTTTTCAGGATGTCCTGCAGAATCGGAAAAATTCCAGATACTGTGACTGGTTTTACATTAATTTTGGTGGTAATTCAAACTATAATGACGGACTCTGGTATGAAGGATGGGAAGGCAATTATGATTTAGTAAAATTAAATCTTCAGAATGAGGAAGTGATTCAGCATATTTTTGATGCAGTGAAATACTGGGTGGAAACCTTTGATATTGATGGATTGCGACTGGATGTAGCATATTGTCTGAATAAGGATTTCTTGAAACGTTTGCGTCAGTTTACGGATTCCTTAAAAGAAGATTTCTTTCTAGTGGGTGAGACACTGCATGGGGATTATAAATTATGGGCAAATGACGAGATGTGCCATTCTGCCACAAATTATGAATGCTATCATGGAATGCACTCTAGTTTGAATAGTATGAATCTGTTTGAAATCTGCCATTCTCTTGCTAGACAGTATGGACCAGAAGAATGGACATTATATAAGGGAATGCATTTATTAAATTTTGTGGACAACCATGATGTGAGCCGGATAGCCAGCATTCTCCATAATGAAAAGCATTTGCCATTAATTTATGCCATGTGTTTTGGCATGCCGGGGATTCCATGTATATATTATGGAAGTGAATGGGGTGCAAAGGGAAATAAGGCAGAAGGCGATCCAGCACTCCGTGTCAGCTTTGATAAGCCTGAATTTGGTGAACTGGCAGAATGGATTGCAAAGCTGGCAAAAATCAAAAAAGATAGTAATGTGCTTAATTATGGTAGTTTCCGGACTATTGTATTGACGAACCACCAATGTATTTTTGAACGTGCTTATAATGGTGAGAGAGTATTGGTGGCGATCAATGCATCAGGGGAGTCCTTTACGGCACACTTTGATGCTGGATGTGGTATGGCAGAAGAACTAATTACTGGGAAACCACATGATTTTGGTGGTGGAAGTGAATTGCCACCATATTCTGCAGCATTTTGGAAAATGGAGAGATAGAATTTAAAGTATTAACAGAAAAGGCATGTGCGGGAGAACACATGCCTTTTTCCAGTTTTAATTGTAACTGTTCAGAACCATGAACAGTTACGTTCTAAGCCCATGAAAATTCGCCTTCGGCGAAGGGGCTTAGAACAATCAAAATATACATTTTACTACGTAAACACGCAGTAAATGCGTGTTTCTACCTGAATAGTTACTTGTAATTTTCTAGTGGTTTTTCCTTAATGGTAAATTTAACCTTATTGCTAGTTGTAAAGCGGTATGTGCGGCTGGATTCCACCCTTGCAACTACTGTGTAAGTTCCTGGTTTTATAGCTTTCTTTACAATTTTACCTTCGTCATTTTTTATAGTATAGGTAATCTTTGCCTTTTTATTTGTATTCTCTAAGACTTTAATCACAACTTCTTTTCCGTCATAAACTTTACTTTTGCAGGAAATTTTTAATTTCCCTTTAGGTAAGGCAAACTCGTCCAATGTTCCAAAGCGGTACTTTTGTTTTTTCAAAAAAGTTAATACTTCATCTAATGCTTCACAGTTTGATGATGAGATATTGTGTATTAGTGGCAAAGCACCCTTATGGTAATTTTTCTTAAAATGGTCTATTACATAAGTTTTTCCTGGTTGATGATTTTCATCATAATCATAATATGCCATACTCCAAAAAATTGTTTTATATCCCAAATCTTGTGTAACCTTAAGACTTTTTTCACTGAAACATCCCATAGGTGGACGGATAAAAGGATCCATAGTGTAACCTGTGGCTTTTTTCATTGCTTTAGCACACTCCTTAATTTCTTTTTTTATTTGGGTTACAGATACCTTAGATAAATCAGGATGTGTACAAGTGTGATTGCCTACCAAATGCCCCTGTTTTTTCATTTTTTTTACCAAATCAGGGCGGCTGTCAATAAAACCTTTTGTAACAAAAAATATGGCTTTTGCTTTATGCTTTTTTAACGTTTTTAATATTTTGTCGGTGTATCCATTTTCATATCCGCAATCAAATGTAAGATAAATCACTTTTTCTTTTGTCTTTGTATTCATATAGAAACTGTCATAATCAGAAAGTTTCATACCTGCCGGAATTCCTCCACCTGCCTTCTGGTGATTCTTGTTTCGTTTAATGTACCAACTATATCCAGTAGATGAGTACTTGCTATAATCGGTTTTTGTTGCCGCTTCTATTTTAATTGTATTCATAAATATTTGTTGGAAATAGGATTCCCCTTCCACTAACAGGATACCTATAAGACATATTGTCCATACACTCCTAATTGTGGAAAAAATTATACTTTTGTTTATTCTTCGTTTCATCTGCTTTATCTCCCGTTTTTTTAATGTTTTATAGATTGTCTTGAAATCTGTTGTGTAAAAAATCTGGTTAAATGTGACAGCCCTATTTCTTAGTTTTCTTCAGAGGGCATAGTCCATTTTTTCAAGTTCACATTTTTCTGTGTTAGGCATACTTAAAATACGTTTTGCCATAGTCTGTATCCATTCCATGCATTCTTCTTTTGCTTTCTTGTCTTTTTTCATTTTTTCAGGAAGGGCTATTTTATAGATGACATCTGATTCATAAGTTTCAAAAAAATCTTTATGACTCTTGTCGTATGGATTGTCAATCTCCAAACTGCTGTCATTTTGATGGAGGGTAATTTCATTATTTATTCTTTTCTCTTTGCTTTGGTTAATTGGCTGTTTCATACATTTTCTCCTACTTCATTATAACATAGCATTCTTTTAACAGTCTATAAAACTTTGCATGAAAAACAAAAAGAATTAACCGTTTGGTTACTGTTCAGCTATGTCATTTATATTTTTCCGAAATAGTTACTGTTCACACCTACGGTGCAAACAGTAACGGAATCCAGCCTATTAAGGGTTCGCCTTCGGCGAAAGGCTGGATTCTTGAATGTTTTATGTTCTTGGCACATAGCTTGACAGCAAGTGTCAAGCTTGTGAGTGAACAGTAACCTGAAATATATATTATGATTAAAAAATTTACATATATGACTATAACAGATAATTACTTAAAATGTTAATAACAGCATAAACAGCCAGCCAAATTGGATGAATAACCACTCGATATAAAAAAATTGCAAAAATAAACATCAATTATTCACATCCATTGACTTATTAAGCAGGAGGAATTCATTTGTAATGATGTGAAGGAGGAACCCGACATTAATTTGTGGGAAAAAGAATTGGTATTTATTGGAACTATAAATCTGTAAAGGAATATAAGAAAAAGTACAATGATTTGTCAACAGCTATAGATAAAGTCATGAAATATTTTATATAGAGGATATCATAAGAGATGAGTCATTGTAAAAAATAAAAAAATAAAGAAATAAATGGTTACATTTTGTAAAAATAAAAAAGAGGAGATTATAGTATATGATTCCATATAGTAATATTCTCCTCTTTTTTATGGCAGCAGATTACTTATAAATCTAAAATATTCCTATCATGATTGATTTAAAGATCTTGTTCCGTTCATTTATTATATAGTTGCTATGTTTTTTCCATAACATGGTATTATTTAATTTTATTTGATTGTCACCTTTTTTGTGCTACCACTGCTGATATAAGTTTTTCCTTTATAGGTTTTGTATGCTTTTACCATAAAGAAATAGTTCTTACCAGATTTTAGTTTTGTTTTTATATAGTCAGTATCCTTTATATCTGCAAGCTTATTCCATGCATCTGCAGCATTGGTTTTGTAATAAATTTTATAACCAGTAGCACCTTTTACTTTATTCCATTTGAGTATTGCTTTCTGCTTTCTGGCACTTACATTCAAAATTACAGATGCTGGTTTTGTTGCCGTATATAGGGAAGTATATGATGGACTGGTGACTTGTTGTTTATCCTGCATCAAATATGCTTTCACTGCAAAACGGTATGTTGAACCTGAACTTAACTTTTTCACTGTATACAAAGGTGTATTAGATGGAACACTTGCAATTTTATTCCATTTCTTTTTTGTATTATCGTATTGATATACCAAGTATCCTTTTGCATTAGAAACTTTCTTCCAAGTTAGTTTTATACTGTTGGTCTTCGAATTTGCCTTTAGGTCAGAAACCTTGGAAATAGTTGTATTGTTTGAGGCAGGTTTTTTATTTATGGTGATTGTCTGTTCAAGGAAAATGGAATCATTCTCTTTCAAAGAAGCCGTAATCACTGCAGAACCCAATCCTTTTAATGTTATCATTCCATTATCACTAATTGTTGCTACAGAATCGTTACTGCTTTTAAAGTTAAAATTAGATGATAATAGTATTTGTGTGGTAGAATTAGAAGTTTCATTTATGTGATAAATTTCCATTTCGACCATTTGGTTTATTTCTGTATCATAAAAAGTACGATTTGTGTCTGCTTGTAAATGAAGAAGATCTTTTTGTATGGATACAATTCTATTTACATATTTATTTTCTGAAACAGATGGTGTTACAGCAGGATCATTATCAAATAATTGTACCCAGTATAAGTTACCTTTATTATCTTTAAAGCAGCCAATTCCAATACTTCTTACATAGGGATCTATAATATTTTGATAATGTCCCGGAGAAGTATTCCAAGCGTTCATTACCGCCTGTGGAGAGTTATATCCAACAGCGATATTTTCAGAACGGCGGGTACCACGATTAAAAATAGTAAAACATTCACTTCCATCTGGTCTGGTATGGCTGTAATACAAAGAGTTTTCAGCAGCACGTTGCATGGCAGATTCTAATAATTCGCTGTCAAGTACCAACGCAGGCAGTCCTTTTGCTGCACGTGTCTGATTTACAAGATCTAATACATCATTTACATAAGTATAATTCTCTGTACCTGAAATCTCTAAATGGATATTTGTATTTGTTTCCTCTGGACCAGTTGATGCAAACTTATTGATTTCTTTCCAAATAGCATCTGCGGTACGATTTCCTGTCAGTACGTTTTGTATCTGGTTATTTCCATCAATTAGTACAGTAAATGGCAATGTTCCGCTCCCACTTGAAGCATAAAATAAATCATAATAATCCCACATAGCATAATAGATGCTGTTATAGATTCTGGTATCATCATAGCAGAATGTAATGGAATCACATCCATAAGTTTGTGCAAATGCCTTTGTTTGTTCCAAGGAAGCACGGTTGCATTCTGCAAAAATAACACGGATATCAGGATTATTAACCCATTTGCTTTTAGCAATATTTCTAACAGTATTCTGTGAATTAGAACACTTTATATGCCCAAATATGAGTATGGTTATCTGTCCGGAATTTGCTAAAGTAGAGATAGTTTCTCCCTCTATAGATGTAAATGTGTATTCAAAATTTGTTCCGTTTGTTTGTGTAACAGAATCCGCTAGTACTTTGGTTTCCAAATTAAAATTTGGAAATAAAAAGAAAAAAAGTAGTAAAAATGGTAAAAACACTCGTAAAAATTTGTTTTTCATAGTATTCCCCTTTCTGGTATGTTTATAAAAATATAATTAATGAGTGTAACAGTTCAGCCAGAGCTGTCCTGTTACGGCTCACAGCAAGCTAACGCATGCAAATTGCTGTGAGCCACATTTAATTTACACTTTCATACGTCCCTGCACAGCAAGGTGTGCAGGGACTACCTGAACTGTTACTAATGAGTTACTTATATATTTTAAAAGAAAATTGGTAAGTTTAGAACCATAAACAGTTACAAAACACCCATGCCTTGTAAACTGTGGCATTACCATAAATATATTCGTATGGGTGTTTCGTAAACGAGGATGCACACAAGTGCAAAAACAGCACTTGCTGCTTTACGAACCTTGCAGCAGAGTGCAAGGCTCTACCTAAAAAGAGTGAAAATATAGAAAAATTGTTAGAATATTATACTTTGAATTGATAAATACTATAACTTTTTATTGAATCAAAAAAAGAGTTTTACCAATTTTTTCTATATCACCTATTAATACTATTTCTGCATATTTTTTATAATTTTCAAGTTTATGGTAATGAGGCATGGCTACTGTTTCAATTTCAAAAATATTTCCATTTTCGTCATGTAGTTGTAATCCATTTTTAAGAAGCTGGATATCTCCTTCTACTGAAACACAATATATACTACCTATATTCAATATATTTATGATTTTGAACACCCTTAATTACCTCCTATAAATGCTGGTAGTTTGGTAATATAACTCACTTTTATTGTAATATAAAATCCTATCATTTTCAAACATAAATAAATTCTACCTACAAAAACCCACAAAAATCTACAAAAACCTACAAAAGTCTACATTAGACCCACAAAAAACTACAAAAACCCACAAAAACCTAAAAAAACCTAAAAAAAGTCACAAAAATAGGTACATAAACCAAAAGACAGAGAAAGAAAAAAGAAATATAATGGAAAATAAATATTATATAAAGGAGTAATCTAGAAGAATGGAGTATTTTTTGATACAAGAAGACAGGAAAAATACCAATAAAATACAAGTAAAGCTTACAAATAAGCAAATGGACGAAGAAAAGGCACAAGTGGTATTTGTAGATTTAGAGGAAGAGAAGGATCGTCCAGATCTTATTGAAGTTAATTTAATGACTAGGAAAGAATATATTGTCAGTGACAGAATGAAAGAATTGATGATGGTGTATGCAGATGAGATAAAAGCAGAGCCATGTATCTTAATGGATTATGACAGGAAACTACAAGAGAATTATTGGAGGATTGGATTGGAAGTCATGGATCAGGCACCGGTAAAAAATATGGGGCTTTATGATGCACCAGAGGATATGGTTCTGGATGAGAGTGTTTTGGAAAATAAATATATTTTTGCAATAGAAAAGCAGAAAACCATTTTCTGGATAGCCTCTCTTCATTTTGTAGAAAATTTTTTAAGAAAAAATATGTTTGGTATTCATTGGACAAGGTTAAAAACAGTGTATGGCAGGGAGGGTAATAAATGAGTAAATATATGGTACGTGATGGTGCAGTACTTCGTTGTTGTTTTGGAAGTTGTACAGGATGCTTAAAGGCAACACAAGTGAATGGGGTAGATTTAAAGAAAGGCAAAGAAGCGGTGATTACAGATTTTTTACCAGAAGTAAATATCCCTTCATTCGGAACATGTGGAAGCCCACTAGGAGGAGGACCATGTATTCCTGCAACTATACTGCCATGGGTGCAGGGAAAAAAAGATTATTTAGTGGGAAAGATACCAGTACTTATGGATGACAGTATACTGCCTTGTCTCCGAGGGGGCATTATAATAGTAGAAAGAAATGGACAATAGGAGGAAAAAATGGAAGCAAATACATATATAGAATTAAAGTGTAACATAGATTGTGTACAATCTATTGAAGAATTTTATCTGATACAGAAATTAAATGAACATGTGGAAATGGAAATGACAGCAATTGTAAAAGAAAAGGAAAAAGATAAGTTTGTAAAATCAGCAACTGAAAAACAACAGGTAAAAGTAAAGGCAGGAGATAACATTTTATTTCAGGGAATGATAAAAAATGTAGAAATGAAACAGGAAGGAAATCTCTACTATATGGTTTTAAAGGGCATTTCCAATAGTTATAAAACAGATGTAAAAAAGAAATGCCGGAGTTTTCAAGATAAAGGTATGTCATATTATGATATGGTGAAAAATATCATAACTGAATATAAAAGCGGTCATCTGATTGATACTGCCTCAGATGGAAAGGCAATTAAAAAGATACAACTCCAGTATTATGAAACGGATTGGGATTATGTCAGACGAATGGCATCACATTTTAATGAGCCTCTGATTGCAGACTGTAAGCAGGAAGGAGTAAACCTGTACTTTGGAGTACCTGCAGGGAAGAATATAGGAAAGATAGAGCAGTACAAATACCGTATATCAAAGAATATAGCAAAGTATATGCGGGCTTCTCAAAATACCAATCAGAAAATAAAAGAAAAAGGCAGCATCACCATACATATAGATGCAGAAAAAGAGTATAAGATTGGGGATTATGGTACTTTTGACGGCGGAAAGATGTATGTGCGAAAGAAAATTATCCGCATGAACAAAGGTATTTTAAGGTATCAGTATGAGTTGGCAGATAGAAATGGACTGACCTGTTCCAAAGAGTTTAACAATAAGATGGTTGGTGTGTCTATGAAAGGGAAGGTCTTGGAACGGGTACGGGATCATTTGAAACTTCATTTGGAAATAGATGAAAGCCAGGACAAAGGAACAGCATGGCTGTTTCCGTATGCCACCATGTATGCGTCGGAAGGAAACAGTGGATGGTATTGTATGCCAGAGGAAAATGACACAGTTTTAGTTTATTTTCCAAATACTGAATCAGGAGATGCAGTGGCAACTGGTTCCATTCGTACACAAGGAAGTTCTGGAGATAAGATTGATAATCCTAAAATCAAATATTTTCGTACAGCAGATGGAAAAGAAGTAATGTTTAGTCCTGATGAAATCATAATTACATGCAAGGATAATGAAATACTTATCACATTGAACCAATCGGATGGAATTACGATTTCCAGTACTGAAAACATAAAAATACATTCCGATAAAGAAGTTACGATTGAGGCAGAAGAAGAAATTAGCATTAATGCGAAAGAAAAGATTGATATGCGGTGTAAGTCCAGCAAGATAATTATGGATGGTGATATTGAAATCTATGGAGAGGATGTAAGAATTAATTAGACAGGATTATTCATGCTTAATAGGTCAATATAAGTCGTGAATAATTTAGGGTAGATATAGTAAACGACAAATAAATTTTCCGTTTACTATAATGTTTCAAGCAGAAGGGCGGAGATAGAGAAGATGATACAAAATAAAGTAAACAGTGAAGGTGTAGTTTTAGAAATTTCTGTAAAATTCAATATAATTACCCAAATAGAATACCAACAGAAATATGGGGAACATGCAGAAATTGAAATACATGGCATTCTGGATGCAGATGAAAAAATAAGCAGAGTCTATGAACTTAATATAGAAGACAGACTTATCTTAAAAAAGAAGGAAAAAATTTTATTTTCAGGAGTTCCTGTTTATGTCAGTGCTTCTTATGAGGGAGGACAGACAAAGGTTATTATAAAAGGAAAAAGCAGAAGTATTCTTTTAGATTTGAAAAAGAAAAAGAGAAGTTTTCAAAAAAAGGAAACTTATGCATCACTGATAGAAAAAGTATTAGGGGAAACAGGAATTCTTTATCTGCAGAAAGGACTGGAGGAAAAGAAAAAAGAACATCTTGTAATGCAGTATAAGGAAACAGACTGGGAATTTATCAAAAGAATGGCATCCCACCTGCATGCACCTGTCTGCCCCAATATTGGAATAGAAAAGACAGGAATATATGTGGGATATCCTTCTGGGAAAAGGATAGAAGATAGTATTTTCACATTTAAATTAAAAAAGAATGTGACAGAGTATATGCGTTTCCATGAGCAGGATTCCCTTGCAAAAGAGCAGGATTTTATGACAATGACTATACAGTCTTTAAAACCGTATGTTATGGGGGAAGTGCTATCTTATGACGGGTGTGAATTCCTGATATGCTTTGTAAAAATGAAGTATGCAGATGGCATGTTGCAGTATACATATGGTCTGCGTAACAAAAAGGGAATGAAGTGGAGGAAGAAATACCATTCTGGTCTTGCAGGAAGAAGCGTAAATGGAAAGATATTAAAAGTAAGCAAAGATAAGGTAAAACTGCATCTGGATATAGACAAGAGCCAGCCTGTGGATGAGGCACTCTGGTTTCCGGTAGCCATTGGGTATACAGCAGAAGGAAGCACAGGTTTATATACTGCCATGGATGAAGGGGAAAGTGTAAAACTTTTCTTTCCTTCGGCAGAGGAAAAAGATGCTTATATAAGATGTGTAAACCGGGGAGACAGTGACTCCAGCCAGCATTACAGTGATCCGGTTACCAAAAGTTATGGGACTCCTTATGGCAGTTGTATACAGACTACAAAAAAGGGTGTTCTGATATCCACAGTAAAAGATGAAATCTATATCAAAATGGATGAAGAGGATGGTATAGAATTTCACAGTACCGAGAAGATCAACATTGCCACAGAGAAAAAATTAGATATGGATTGTAAGAAATTGAAGATAGAATCTGGTGACAAAATCATTTTAAATACAACCGGCAGTAACATAATTGTTGATGAAACCATGCATTTTAAAACGAAAGGATAAGAGTGTATGTTAGAGACGAGAAATACTTTCTCAGAGCAGCTTATTGAAAAGATTAAGAAGGATAGAGAAAAAAATAGAATAGATTATGTGCATCCAAGAAATCAGATACAGGACGGATTTATTGTTGTAAATTATCACAAACGGAATATAGTTCACAAAGATTTGCTGGATGGAAGGATAATAGTTCCAATACCTGAGGAATGGAAAGTGTTACAAAGACAGGACAACCTGTATATTTATGGTTTTGCCAAAGAGAAAGAATTACTGGCATTTAAAATTACAGAGGATACACTTGCTGAAGTAATGAAAAAGGATTGGAACAAAAGAGATAATCCGTATATGCAGGAGGAAATCCTGGAAACAAAGGATGGTCTGGTAATAGATTGCAAGATGTTTATGATAGCAGAGAATACCTTTGTAGTCTTGTTTGCTATTCCATATAATAATGTTTGGATACAGGGAATATTTATGGCTCATGGCTTTCGTAAAAAAGTATGGAAGCAGGTTATGCCACAGATCATACAAGCGGTTGAAATCAAAGAAATGAAAATTTCCAAGCAGGGAGAGGAAAACAGGAATGAATACACAATATCTTGAAAAATTTTATGAAACGGATTATATACCATTTATTTCAGAGCATTTTATGAAACTTAATGAATTTGTGTGCAACAAAGATGCCCAAGTGTGGAGTGTCTGGAAAAAAGAGCTGCAGCATGCATTTCGTAAAGTTTGTACATTACAGGAAAAGAAACAAATGCAGGAAGTTGCTTACATACAGATTGTTTTGCTGCGGACACGTATACTGGAACAAGACGATAGGCTGGCAATCTATGCATATGGCAAACAGTGGTATGCAGGAGAAGAATATCATATAGGGGATTTAGATATATCTGCATTTTTGAAACAGTTTGAGGATGTATTTGAACAGTTGCAAAAGAAAGCCGGAAAGTATTTTGGAAAAGTAAAGAAACTGGATATCAAACGGTTATTGTTGGAAGAAGTGACAAATTTACTTCCTTATCTGCAATATGTATTTCGTTCCTTTCGGGAGGAGATCTGTGAGCTGGACGGATATCAGGAAATGCAGAAGGGAGATTTGTTCCAAATGCAGATTGGCGAGTTTTATGAATTGGGAGCTGCAATATTACAAGTGGCAAAAAGAAAAAATGAAAAACTGTTACGTAAAAGAATCAGAAAAGATGAAATCCTTTCGGGATATGATCTTTCTGCATTAAATTTGGACGGATGCCAATTCCGGGGAAAAGATATTTCGGATGTGAATCTGTCGTTCTGTTCTGTCCGGAATGGTTCATTTAAAGGATGTAATGGAACAGGATTATATCTCTCGGAAGCCAGGATCATCCATTCTTTGTTCCAACATGTTATTCTGCAGGAGAGTGTCTGGAAACGATGTGATCTGAGGGACAACGTGTTTGATTCCTGCGTGATGTATTACGGATACAAAGATGCGGACAGCCGTTATCCGGACAGCCGTGCAATGAGAATGGAAGGCTGTGATCTTCGTGGAACAAGATTTGTAAAATGTGTGATGAATGGAGTGGATTTTACACAAACAAATCTGGATGGGTGCTGTTTTGAATCCTGTTCCTTAGAGAACTGCAGATTTGGAAGGGAACAGCTTGTAAATATAAGCCTTGAGAAAAAAGACGGTATTATTTACGTGTGAATTATGATAAAATGGGAGGTGACAAAAGATGTCTGGTTTTCTTTCCAATGTGGGAAAAGCGGTATCAGATGGAGTGGATGCGGCGGCAGAAGCAGTAACAGATGGAGTGAATGCAGCAGCAGAAGCAGTAACAGATGGAGTGAATGCAGCAGCAAAAGCAGTAACAGATGGAGTGAATGCAGCAGCAGATGCAATTTCAGATGGAGTGGATGCGGCAGGAAGAGCAGTTTCCAGAGGATTGGATGCAGTAAATAATGCTTGTAACAAAGCCAATGATTCGATGGAAACTATAACTGAAATGGTGGTCAGTTCACCGGATATTCTGGCTGACATGATAGCTGATAGTATGGTGGGGCAATATTGGTCTGATTTTTGGGATCATAATGTTGATTCTGTAAACGCAATAGAAGGAATATTAGAAGATATGGCTGAAGAATTAGCAAATGATGAAGATGTACCGGGCTTTATAAGAGATTACATGAATGGTTTGATTGGTGCGGATGTTCCATGTAACTTTCTTGGGGTGGTCGGAGCAGGATGCAGAGGCGTGGAAGAAATGCTATCTGGAGTATATAAAGGGGCTTCGGGTGTATTAGGACATCCTTGCCAGACGGGAGAAAACATTGCTGATGCCCTTATTATTGCCGGAGAGGCAACAAAATATTTTATTGAGGATCCTCCAAAAGCAACGGAAAATGCTATTAGTAGTGTTTCTGATTGGTGGAATGATAAAAACACCTATGAGAAGATACGTGCAGTAGTAGAAGCCTATATTATGTATCGTATGATTGCTTCAGGAGGATCAGAGGGTGAAACTGTAACATTGGAATCAGAAGCAGCGGGTGTGACAGAGGAAGCAGCAAAAGCCGGAGAAGTGGCAGAGGATGCGGCTAAGGCTGGAGGTAAGGGAAAGGTAAAGATTGAGAGTGCTGGTACAATTGTTGGATTGTCAAAACATAATATAGAACATGTTTTAAAAAACCATACTTTTGGAAGAGTGAAAAAAACAATTGAACGCCTCATGGAAAAAGGATTAAAAGGATCTGCAGAAAAATTATTAGATGATAAAACTTTTTTTAATCGTAAATGGTCAGAAAAGGAAGTGGTAGAAGCGGTTAATCGTGTCTATAATGAAGCGGTTTCAAAAGGAATTACAAAAGGAGAATATACATCTATTGTTTCAGGTGAAAAAATTACAGTTTGCTTCCGAGATGGAGGATTTCATACTGCATATGGGAAATACGAATTTTCATTATCAGATTTTGGATATTAGGGAGGATTGTTAATGTTTAGAGTGGAATATGCTATTTTGTCTAATGAAAAAAATAGATTGAAACAAGTCGAAAAAATAGCTCTTTTTGAAGAGCAATTAGATGAAATTGAAGGACAAATATATATAATGTGTAATAAAAATGAAATAGGATTTGTTGATGAATCAATACCTTATGAAGGTGAATTTTTAGTAACATGGCTGAGCCTGTTAAATAGTGTAATTTTGCATTTAAATAGTTATGGATACTTCGCAATGTTGAGACCAGACAGTGCAGATGTTTGGCTGGAATTTAAATTGATGAATGAAGTAGTTCAAGTAAGTAAAATAAAAACTTTAAAAGAGCATGAAGATTTTATAATGACAAAGTTTATTGAAAATAAAAAAGTTTTTTGGTCGGAAAATATTGATAAAAGTGAATTATTTCAAGAAGTATTAGAAAAAACAGAAGCATTTATTCAAGAAGTTTATTCAATAAATAAAATACTAGTGGAATCAAGGAGAATTAAGAGGCTTATAAATACATTTCAAATGGCAAAAGATAATGTGTGTATCAATCTTTTAGAAAAATGAAAATGTTATGGATTGTAAAGTCATATATCTAAGATTGACTTAACAAATGTAAATTTTCTATTATAAAAAATTTATCTCTTGTTTATTTATAAATTTGGATCAAAGGCAAGAGATAGTTTTTTAACTCATTGAAACGGCTTCTATTACATGACAGGAAATCTTTTAAAAGGGACTAGATTCTGTTACAAAAATGCTTGCCTCCTTTGAAGGCTGGCTGGAAGATACAGCAGAAGAGATGGCAGATTATGACTATGGAGGCTGGCTGAATATCTTTGCAGAACACGGGCAGGGATATGCAGGAAGAGGAGGAAGTTTTACCGTTGCAAGACTGCTTGGATGTGTTACAAAAGGTGGAGAAAAACTGTGTTATGGAATATTTGCAGGAAGCATAAATTTATTT
>JAAVHR010000037.1 GCA_014799595.1 Clostridiales bacterium
TATTCATAGAGCTGATATACAGATTCTAAATTCTTATATTCTTCTCCTGGTTTTAAAGTAAAGGTTTCTACAACAGAAGCATAATCCTTTGCAATATCTACTACTTCTTCCATATAAAAGTGACTAATTGTAGTGTCTGATACAATACAAATCCGGTGATTTGAAGTATGCAGAGAAGAAAAAACTTCTTTTAAAGCACTATAGTTATGTTCGATTCTTATATCATAAATTGGTGTTCCATTTTCTTTAACCTGAATTAGCTTACTCATAAACGGTTCCTCCCTTGTTGTTTTAAATATAGTAAACGACCATTCTGCTCTTTGGGGCATTACCATAAATGAAAGGAACGGATGCATATATGGTAAATAGATTTATTACCATTTCTACAACCGTTCCTTGTCATTTATAGTTCTGATTCAAATTCCCGGAAGCTCTTAAATTTAGGAGTTTCTCCTTGCTTTGAACCATAAATATTTTGATTATTATCCATCTCAAAGTCCAAAGAATTTCCTTCCTCTACATTAGGTGTTGTGCGAAAAGCACTTTCAGATTGTTCTGAAAACTGGTGAAAGAAATCATCTTCAGCAGAATTTGCTTTTTCTGGCTTATTAAAAGTAATTGTTTCTTTGGAAATCTTAGTGTCTTTTTTTGTCATATCTAAAGGTTCAAAAGAAAGGAAATCATCCATCAATGGAGGTGGTGTTTCTTTCTTAGGTTGTTCTTCCTCTAAAGACTGCACAGTTGCTTTGGGAAGATCTACAGGAGAATTCTCAAGTTCCTGTTGCTGTTTTAAATCCTGTAAAGTAATGGTAGGTTCGCTATCGTCATTCTTATGCAAAGCACGGAAAATATTTGCAGGGTCTTGCTCCTTTTTCTGTTCCTGTTCTTTAGAAGGTGCTGATTGAGAATAATTATGATAATGCTCGGATTTTAACATTGCCAATTGCTGTTCTTCCTGTTCTCGTAATCTCTCTAACTGCATTTTTTCAATTCGCTTCATTTCTTCTAAACTAATACCATTATTATGCTGTGTAACTTTTGTATTTTCAATAGGAACTGGTGTTGACTCAACTTCCTGTAAAGTTTCTTCTGCAATATTAGAAGAATTTGAATTCTCTTCTTCTATTGGTGCAGTCTGTGAGACATCTTTCAAAACATCTTCAGATTCCGGAATGGAAATAGTATCCTCTACCAGATTAGTTTGTACTGGTATTTCAGTTTCCTGCACAGTATCAAAAGTAACATCTTGAGCCATTGCCATATTCGAATCATTGATAGTTATATTAGTATCTAAATCATTAACTGGTATATTAACATTCGAATCACTAACCGGCATATTAACATTCAAATCATTAACTGGAACATTAACATTCGAATCACTAACTGGAACATTAATATTCAAATCATTAACTGGTATATTATCTTCCGTGAAAGAATATGGTCCTTCATACTCTTGCGTAAAATCATCAAAATCATCTACAACATCCTCCTCTGGATCTATATCCCATGGGTCAACTGTAGAATCAGAACCAGGACCAGTAACTTCACGAAATTCATGAACCTCAACAACTTCCCCTCTGGCATCCACATATATTTTCTTTTCTTCCTCAGGATTTTCTGTTTGAATAGGAGTCTCTATAGCCTTCACAATCTCTTGACTACTATCTATAGTATCCTGATCCGCCTCTGTCAAATTCTCATTCAAAGAAACTACATTCTCTTCTATAGGACGTATTGCTCTCAAAATAGGAGCATCCAGATTATATGCCTCACTTTCCAACACTTGCATTTGTGCTGTTGCAAGCTGTTTATATTGAGACTTATATTGCTCATATTGTTGTATAAGTGTCATAATCTGTGAGTGAATTCTTCTCAACTCTTCATTAGCAGATGCAATTTCTTGATCCGCCGTTTGTTTGGCATCATGTATAATATTCTTTGCCTTATCATCTGCTTCTTTTTTATAAGAATCTGCTTGCATTCTTATATCTTTTTCGTAAGAATCTGCTTGTATTCTTTTATCTTTTTCATAAGAATCTGCTCGCATTTTCACTTCTTTTTCATAAGAATCTGCCCGAATTTGTGCTTCTTTTGTTATTGCATTGGCACGGGATTGTGCTTCCTTTTCCATAGCAACCGCCTTTACTTCGGCTGCCTGCATAGTCTCTGAGGTAGTTTTTTCTGCCAATACAAGTGCTTTTTGAAGCGATTTTTCCATGTTCTTATAATATTGAACACCCTCACTTAATACACTCAATTTATCCTTTAATTCTATATTTTCTTTAAGAAGTACCTCATATTCTCTTCGCAGTGTACCAATGTATTCCTCTGTCTCTCTTTTTTTATATCCACCAACACCAGATTTAATCTTTTCTGCTGAAATATCTTCTGCTTTAAGCATCCTCTTATCCCTTCCTCCTATACATACTTTTTAAGAATAACCTTGACTTTACCTTTTTTTGTTATTCCATGTTCTTCTTTATATAAGAACTTCCCTTTTCCGCGTACGGAAATAATATCCTCATTTTTTAGTATGTAGCTATTTGATGTAATTTGTCTTCCGTTTACAAAAACTTTTCCACCTGAAATCAAAGAAACCATACTACTTCTGGATTCCCGGAAAGCCAAAGCTATCAAACTATCTAACCGGACAGAAGAAACTGTTCCATTGATTTCTTGAAACTGTTGTGTATAAGAAAAACTATTTGTTACTTTGTTGCAGCATACATTGGTATGACGTACCTTGGTCAAACTATTACAAAGGTAATCTGTCAAAGTCTCTTCAACAAATATATATGCTATTTTTTCTTGTATTAAAATATCTCCAATTTTTCTGCGTTCAATCCCCAGATTTAAAATAGCACCTAAATAATCACGATGTGATAATTTTTCTGCAAATTTATCATGAGATGGTGCAATTTGTACTGTAGATAAAGGAAAATTTTCTTTTCTAATTTCCTCACAAGAAAAACATAACATTTTTCGTTCTGCAGCATCTATTCCTCCCCAAAAAGAATATTCTACAGAAGGTAATTCTGACAACAAACCATAAAAAAGGGACTGTTCATTGAGATTTAAAAAATCAGAATAAGTAGAATATCCCTTATAAAATGCATGATTTGCTAATTCCTGCAAACGTTTATTGCATATCATGTCTTCTTTATTATTTTGTGTTGCCATAAAAACACCTCATTTAGCATTTTTTATGGTTTCCTTATAAGAGTACGAATAAATAAGATAACCATAAACAAAATAATTGCTGAGAAATCTGTCTTGGACTGCATAACAGAACGCTTCATTAGTTTTTGTATTGGATACAATAGAGGAGCTGCCAAGTCACAAAGAACTTCCCGCAGCCATCCTTTTTGCAATACGATCATTCCAACAGTGTACAACCATAAAATACATTCCAAAAAAATGCAATACCAATCTATGCATGTTATAAAAAGTGAATCTGTCATATATTTTAGAATCCTTTATTTATAGTTAAAGCATTCTTCTTATCTTCTGGAACAAAATCCAAATAATCACCAGAAATATCTACATTATCAGGTGAAAAGATAAAGATATATTTTGAAATTCTATGTAACTTCCCATTAATGGAAAAGATACATCCAGAAATGAAGTCCATAATACGTTGTGCTTCATCTTCGTCAAATCCTTCCAAATTCACTACTACAGCCTGTCCACCAAGTAAAATCTCACATACTTCCTGAGAATCCTCAAAAGAAGAAGGCTTTATAATATGAACTTCTAAAGGTTTTGTTGTTGCACGCATAGGAACAACTTTAGATTGGCGTTCTACTTTTGCTGCACGTTCTCTTCTAGGTTCTTCTTCCGCTTCCTCTCTCTGAGATGAATAAGTTCTTCTGCTTGCTTTTCTTTCCTGTGCTTCCACACGACGGGAACTGCGGACTACAGGCTCATCTTTTACTTCATCCTCATAGTCATCATAATCATCATATTCATCATCATCATTTAATTTAAAATAGTCTAAAATTCCATTAATTGAAAGCATAATATCAATCTCCTATCTAATCATTTCATTTTAGGTAAGTCATACAATATTTTAACACTTAAGTTCTAAATTGTATAGTTTCTCTCACCAAATATTCCTGTTCCAACACGGATCATAGTTGCCCCTTCTTCAATAGCAACCTGATAATCTCCTGTCATTCCCATCGATAGTATTTCCATTCTTATATTATCAGCATTTTCACTTCTCATGTCAACAAAAAGTTTGTACATTTCAGAAAAATATTTCCGATTTTCTTCTGCATTTTCCACATAAGGTGCAATCGTCATTAGTCCCTTTACACATACGTGCTTCAAATTCGCTATTTCTCTAAGTAACCCCTGTACTTCTTCCTTCGCAACTCCAAACTTACTATCTTCCTTAGCAATATTTACTTCAATGAGTATGTTAGCAGTGATTCCTTTTTTCTTTGCTTCCTCCTCAATCTGCATGGCAAGCCTCATAGAATCTACTGAGTGAATTAGGCAAGCACTATCTACAATATATTTTACCTTATTTCTTTGCAAATGTCCAATCAAATGCCAATTTAACTTTTCTGAAATTACTTCTATTTTACTTGTAAGTTCTTGTACCTTATTTTCTCCAAAATCCCGGATACCATAAGCCATAGCTTGCCGGATATCTTCCACAGGTTTCGTCTTACTTACTGCAATCAAAGTTACCTCATTAGGATCTCTGCCTACCTTTTTACATGCTTTTACAATATTTTCTTCTACTTCTTTTAAATTTTCATGAATCAATTTTTACATCACCTTTCTTATTGCCCCTTATAATTATGAATCATGGCATCTTCTGTCACTGTAGTGGCATCTACTACAATATGATCATAATTAGCAGCACCATTTTCCAATCCACTCTGCACAATGCTATATTCTTCATTTTTATATAAAATCTTAACTATACGGAATAAACAATAACCATAGTTAATATTATAAACGCCCTTTAACTTTTTTGTCTTAGCTATTTGATAACGATCTTGTGTTTCTTGATTACGAATCCACACCCCATCAGAAAATAATTCTTTATCCACATAAGCTGTGCCATCTTCTGATACATAGTATGTATCGGCTTGTACAAACTTAAAAGTTACCTCGCCACTCTTATCATAAGTTTCTTGTATCAAACCGGTATCTCCAGAATCACCACCTTCTGTAAAATAGCTGACAGGAACTGTGTAAAACTCTTTTTCTATAATAGCTGTATTTGGAATCTTTAACCCTTCCACTGTTGCCAGGTTAATCTCTACATCTAAAAATCGGTCATTAATAAAATGAATAACATAGTTATTTAAAGTAACTTCTGCATAATAGCCATCTTTTTTTGTAAAAGTCCGAAAAGGTACTGTAACAGATAAATTTTCTTTTACAAAAGTGATGGAAATGTAAGGAGTTTTTTCACTCTCTTTTTCAATAGAAAGTAAGCGGTTATACAAATCTTCTGACAAATTCAATACAAGACTCCAATTTTCATCTGTTATAAGCTTATATGCTGCCTCTCCCTTTGCCACCTTTTCAGACGAACGAAGCTGCTTCTTTTCATAATCTTTCATGGAAAACATCTCAGAAGTAACGTCTTCTGGTTTTGTATTCTCATAGCCATCTATAGAATACGATATAATACCACTTGTATCTGTCTTGACACTATGATAAAGATTCGCTACATTATTATTTTCTAAAATTTTTTTCATATTTTTTTCCATACTGGAATTAGATAGTTCTAATAAAGAATTATCAATATCATAAATAAAATCAGAAACACTTTGGTATTGATTTTTGGAATAGGTGCTACGAAAATCTGCTATGTTATCCCAAAGCATCTCTCGTTCCTCTTTACTTAAAGAATTATCTATATTAGATTCTTTTAACATATTATAAATTTCACCAGTTTCGTCTAAAGTATAAACTTTTGCACCTCTGGCAATTTTTGTTCCATCACCATAATAAAAATTCAAATACCCATCATTATTTGTATTCACTATAGTTTCTTCTCGAAAAACCATACCTACACAACTATTGTTATCAGATATCTTTTTTTCTAAAACTTCATAAACAGAAATGTGTGGTTTTTTCATGTAAACAATAAAAATACTACATATATATACAAATATTACTAAAAAAGCAATTCCTCCAATATTAAGATGAAAGGGAATGCGAAATGGGACTACTTTTTTACTGCGTCTTCTTCCCAATGTCTATTCCTCCTTATTTTTCATAACAGTTCTAAATTGATGATTAACTTTTGTGCAAAAAAATACATATATAGTATACCACCCATTTGAGCAACGTGCAAGAACATACAAGTGTATAAAAAAAAGGAATTGGTTCATACTATTAGCAGAAAAAATGAAACTATTAGGAGGTATCTAATGAAAGCATTGGACTATTTGATTTTAATCTTAGTAATTATTGGTGCATTAAATTGGGGTATGATTGGATTCTTTAGATTTGATCTTATCCGGGTACTTTTTGGCGATATGTCATTACTCTCCAGAGTTATATATACTATTGTGGGAATTTGCGGAATCTATGCCATCAGTTACTTTGGAAGAATCCGTAATAATCTATAATGGAAGTGCGTAGTAATTGACACTTTCAATTTATCGTAGTATCTGCTAACGCAGGCATATTTATTCGCAAGTAAAAAAGAGAACAGACATTTTAGAAATGTCTGTTCTCTTTTTTACTTCACCACGTCACGCCAATCTAAATCTCCACGATCTAACGCTTTCACCAATAACTCCGCTGTAGCAACATTAGTAGCCAATGGAATATTATGCACATCACAAAGTTTAACAACATTATTCACATCCGGCTCATGAGACTTGGGAGTTAATGGATCTCGCAAAAAAATCACCAAATCAATCTGATTGTGTTCGATCTGAGCTCCCAATTGTTGTTCTCCACCCAAATGACCTGCCAAATATTTGTGTACAGTCATATTTGTAGCTTCCTCAATTAGTCTTCCAGTTGTGCCGGTTGCATAAATTTCATTTTTACAAAGAATGCCACGATAAGCAATACAAAAATTCTGCATTAGCTTTTTCTTCGCATCATGTGCAATCATACCTATGTTCATACTGCAACCTCCCTTAATGCTTTATTAGATATCATATACTCTTTACAAAGAAATTATATCACAATTTAATAAAAAAAGCAAAAAAATCTCAAAAAATTTGGTAAAGTTTTTTTAAGGAAACTACTGTTCACACCTATGGTGCTAACAGTAACGGAATCCAGCCTATCTATAATTCGCTTTCAGCGAAGGGCTGGATTCTTGGCTGTTCTACGTTTTGGCACATAGCTTGACAGCAAGTGTCAAGCTTGTGAGTGAACAGTAACTAAAAGAAATTACTACTATGCCCAGGACCATTAGATTGCATACCTATATTAAGAATGATACCAATCGCTATCATTCCGCTGAATAAAGAACTAATTCCATTACTTAGAAATGGAAGTGGTAATCCAGTATTAGGCAAAATCATAGTTGCTACACTAATGTTTGTGAAAATCTGAAACATAAACATAGCAGAAATCCCTATTGCAATCATCTTGCCTAGAGGGTCATTACATTTTTTAGCTGTACGAATACATAGAAATACGATTGCACAAAGTAACCCAATAATTGCACAACTACCTATAAATCCCATTTCTTCACCAATTACTGTAAAAATAAAGTCACTTTCTCTAACATCTACCCAGAAATAATCTCTTACTGAAGTAGAATCTGTATTAATTAATTTACCAGTCAATCTTCCAGATGCAATAGACTGAATAGAAAGTAACTGTTGATAATTGGTAGAGAGTGTAAATTGATCGGGGTGTAGAAATCCAATTACTCTATTCACTTGATACCAATGGTTTTCTGGAATAATACTTTTTGCAATTGGTTGATCCAAAAACCATACGANTCCCAAAAAAGAGGGAATTCCTACTGCTAGGATGGGAATAACAATTTTATATGCAAGTCCTGCTGCAAATATCATCATAGCAAAAATAAAAATGATAACAAAACTAGAAGATAAATCTGATTGAATTAAAATAAAACCTGTTGGAATCATAGTTAAAAGAAACCCAAGAAAAAATGTCTTCCATGAATCCATTTTTTCCTGCATTTTAACAAAAAACACCGCCAAAGTCAGAATTACAATAATCTTGCATAGTTCTGATGGTTGGAAGTTCACACCAGGTAACTTCAACCATCGGTAGGAATCTGTCCCCATATTTGTACCAAGAGGTGATAGTCTGGTTGCAGCAACCATAAGCGTGCCTAAAATATAATAAATAATAACAAAATCACATATTCTGGAATAATCCATAATAGAAATAAATATAGAAATCAAAATTCCAGCAATCATTGCAATAATTTGTCTCTTAAAATAACTGGCACCATCCTCTTCACCCATTGCAAATTTTACAAAATAGGCACTACAAACACAAAGTGTAATTACTACAATCAATAAAGAAAAGTTATATCTTCTCCAATCATACTGTTTAAACTTAAACATAAAAACGCATCCTTATTTTTTCTGAGATTTCAAATCACGAATGGGGATGTTCGCAAACAAAGCAGGAACAGAACCTTCCACTCCTTCCATTTCTGTTTGTTGGATTTTAATATCCAATCCTTCTAAATCAATCTCAACATATTTTGAAAGCACATTAATAATGTCATTTTTCATTTGTTCCATTAACTCTGGAGAACAGTTTGCCCTATCTGAAACTAATACCAGTTTCAGCCTGTCTTTGGCAACACTTCCAGAAGATTTCTTTTTAAAAAAATCTGCAAATCCCATAATGGTACTCCTCCTAATTTTTCTTGAAAATGCTGCCGAGTCTGGACAATAGTCCTTGTTTTCCACTTAAATCAAGTAAAGGAACTTCCTCGCCAAGTAATCTCCGGCAAATATTCATATATGCTTGTCCTGCTAATGCATCTGTACCAACAATCGGTTCCCCATTATTAGTAGATACAATAATTTGTTCATCATCTGGCACAACACCAATTAAATCAACACCAAGAATTTCCACTACGTCATCACTGGACATCATATTATTATCTTTTACCATCTGGTTTCTTAAACGGTTTACAATGAGATGTGTCTGTTTTATTTCATTTGCTTCCAATAAACCAATAATACGGTCTGCATCACGAACAGCAGAAACTTCAGGCGTGGTAACTACCAATGCACTATCCGCCCCAGCAATTGCATTTTGAAATCCCTGCTCAATACCTGCAGGACAATCCATTAGTATGTAATCAAATTCGTCTTTTAGCTGATCTGCTAATTTTTTCATTTGGTCAGGACTTACTGCTGTCTTATCTCTGGTTTGTGCAGAAGGAAGTAAATACAAATTGTCAAAACGCTTATCCTTGATTAATGCCTGTTTGATACGGCAATTTCCTTCAATGACATCTACAAGATTGTAAACTATACGGTTTTCCAATCCCATTACAACATCTAAATTTCTAAGCCCTATATCGGTATCAATAAGTACCACTTTTTTGCCCATTTTTGCCAATCCGGTTCCTACATTTGCTGTTGTGGTAGTTTTTCCCACTCCACCCTTTCCAGATGTTATTACAATTACTTCACCCATGTTTTTTTCCTCCAAAAACTATATATTTAATTCTTTTAAAACATCCCTGCTTAGAGGCTCGATAAAAATATTGTCCCCTTCTACAAAGGCTATTTTGATTTCCTGTGGTTGTGGTGTTTCTAATTTTTTCTTATCTTTTTTTCTTCCAAAAAGACCACCTTTTTCATGAAATAACCCTTTGCCAACTTTATCTGGTGCCCTGGCAATAAAATCAGCAATACGGATTTGTATTGGTTCCATGCCAAGTGCAAGAACAAATGCATTTTTATTTCCTCCTGCACCAGCAAATGCATTGCCTTTTAAATTTCCAATAACAATAATATTTCCTTTAGAGATCACCTTGGCACCAACATTAATATCTCCAATGACTATGACACTTGTTTCCATTTCCAATACCTGACCAGAACGTAAATTCCCTTTATAAAATTGTCCAGAATTTGTATTCAATTCTGCAAGGCTTTCTTCCAGACTTTTCTGAAACATTTCTTCTTGCTTTTTATTATGGTCAACTATGCAGGCAATCTTTAGATCAGAGTTTTTCTCAATAATTTGAATGACTGTCTTTTGTTCTTCAGTTGTAAGGTCTCTTCCATCAAAACTGATAGCCATAGTTGCATTACCTAAAAATTTTGTAGATTCCTGAAATTTATCAGCAATGTCCTTTTCTAAGGTCGAAAAACTCACTTCTTTGTCTAACACTAATACAATGCCGGACTTATTTCCCTTTATCATTACTGTGTTACTCATAAATTTACATCCCTTTTCAATCTGTTTTAGGAAAATGTATAAGTTACATACATTTTCCTTACTCTTTTTTATTACATAAATCCCTAAAATACATTATACCAAAAAAAAACTTATCTTCAATAGAATAATTTAAAGTTACTATATTAATCATTAATCTGTCCGTCTGCCAGAACTGCTCCCTTGTGAAGAAAAAGATTCTTTTAAAACTTTTTCCTTCTCTTTTTTCGATTTAGCAAAATAATATTTATATACGCGGCTTGCTACATCTGCCGCATTAGAAGAAGCATAACCGTTTGGTATAACTACAGTAGTACATATTTCAGGACTGCTATATGGTGCAAAAGATATAAACAACGCATGGTTGGGTTTTGATTTACTTTCTTGTGCAGTACCTGTTTTACCAGCCACCTTTACATTTAGATCTTTGAAAAACTGATCAATGGAACTATGACTGCCATTTACCACTCCATACATTCCTTTATAAACTGCATCCCATGTAGCCGAGGAAATGTTAATTTTATTGTGTACTTTTGCTTTATTTTTCAATACAGTCTTCCCCTTCGTATCTTTTACTTTATTCACAAGATTTAATTCATAACAATTTTTCTGATTTACTAAAGTAGTAAGGTATCTGGATATTTGAGAAGGAGTATAACTATTGCTTCCCTGTCCAATTGTAGAACGTACGGCATCTGTTGTTGAAATGATTGGTTCATACTCTGCTTCAGATAAACCGGAAGTTGTATCAAATCCAAACATTTTTGCATACTTTTCCAGAACTTTTAATCCCTTTTTATGATTAGTTGCACTATTACTCATTCGGAATCCCACTTCATAAAAGAAATAATTACAAGAATGTTCAATGCCCTGGGAAACATTTATATTACCATGGCTTGAACTAGACCAGCATTTTGGTTCGCCTACGCTTGGTGCTTTTTTAAAAACAACGCCATCGTGTATACGCTCGCCAATAGAAATATATCCTTCTGTTAATCCAGCAATAGCTGCCAAAGGTTTATAAGTAGACCCTGGAGCTGTTCGTTGCTGCACTGCCCGGTAAAGTGTTGGATAAGACTTATCTTCATATAATTTAAAATAATAGTCTGTATCAATCTTATTGGCATATTTGTTTGTATTATATCCCGGATAAGATACACACGCCTTTACATTACCAGTTTTTGGATCTGTTATAATAATTGATCCAGAACATGGTTCTAATGCAAGCATTGCAGGTGTAATTTTCAAATTCCGGATCTGGCTGCGGATAAATTCGTATGCTGAAACAACTCCATTAGAAAGTTTTGCTACCTGCTCCTCATCGTATGATAGAACACCTTGTTCAAACAATATAATACAAAGTTCACTTCCACTAACAATTCCCTGATCAATCAAATAATAGTATACCTTTTTTGCAAAATTTTTATCCTGTTTCAAATTCTTAAATACATAATTCATTATCTTTTTATAAATCTATGTGCTGCTGTAATAGTCATCTCCTATATATAGTTTTGACAAATCAACCCAGCTATTTGCAATAGCATATTGCAAAAATTCACTAAAACTTATTTTATCATTTTTATAAGCACGAAATTTAGCATTGCTCTCATCTATTTGGTTGGCAAGAAGAATTCCTTCCCCCTTTAAATAAGAATAAATATAGCTTTGATAGGTTTGGTATTCCTCAGAAAGGGAGTTTGCAGTTTTTGTGCTATTTACAGACAAGATATTTTTCAAACTGGAAATTGCTTCTTTTCTTCGGCTTACATATTTTTTGTATACTCGTTTTTCTTCATCTGAAGCATTCTTATCATTTAATGACATGATATCAATCACATTATTATCAATTAATGCAAAATATACATCATAAATTGGAATTTTAATTCCATCAGATGCTCTTCCCTTTGTTCCAGAACTCTTACTATTATGAATCTCAGAAAGAAGAATATTGGCAAGTTTTTTTTCTAACAAATTATAGCAGGCTTTTTGTAATTTTGAATCAATGGTAAGATAAATATCATTCCCTGAAGATGCTTTTTGGGAATCAGTAACCTCAAGTACTCTTCCTGATTGGTTTACCGTAAATTTTTCATATCCTCTTGCACCATGCAGATAACTCTCATACTCTTTTTCGATTCCTGTCTTACCAATCTGATCCGCATCTGCATATAAATCCCGGGTTCCATCTTTGTCAAGTTGTGCCAATTCCTCCTCATTTATCACACCAGTATAACCAATCACATGGGAAAAATATTTGCTTTCATTATACTTACGGTATGTTTCTGTAGAAACTTCTACTCCTGGTAAATTTGCACTATTCTCCTTTACTGCAACTATTGTTTTTTCATCTATGTTGCTGGCAACCGTTATTGGCAGATATTTTTTATAACGGTTCAAAAATAATTCATACCGGATTGCCATAATTTTCAAGGCATCCTCCAGTTCATATTCCTCAGAAATATTAAAACAATTAGTTTTTTTGCCAGCGAGATATTCATAAACTTCCTTGGCATCTGCATTGACCTGTTTTTCAGATAATTCATTTGCCGATTTCAAACAATAAACATCTCTTTTAAAATTAAGCAAAGCTGTTCCTTCTACATTGAACTCCAATTCATTTTTTTTGTTTAGCTGAATTTCAAAATCTATATCTATTTTACAGTCATTCTTCTCTAATACCTGAATTAAATGATAAATCATTTTATTTTTTTCTGCATTTGTTTGTTTTTCTAAATCCTCCAAAGTAACAGAATGGGATAACTCGTTATATGCTAAAAGTACACCATTGCAGTCATAGATATTTCCACGTGTTCCTTTTAAATGCCGATCTTTAAAACTTTTCTTCACACTTTCCTGACTCATGGATTCTCCATTAACAATCTGTAAGACAAAAAGCCGGTGCACCAAAACAGATATTAGAAGCAGATAGACAAGAACAATTGGAAAAATTCTGGTCTTTCTAACCCGGTCAAACCAAATTTTAAAAATATCCAACATATCTTATGCTCCCTCCTCTTTATCTTCTTGTTGCTCCAAATAAAAGTTTACTGCATGTAATAATTGATATAAAAATACTGCAATTAGTACAGTATACACCATCTCTGGAAGAATTGTCCACCAAATATAATATAAAATATCCAAACGTCCTCTTAATAAAAATTGGAATACATAATATCCGAAATTAAAAACAAAATCACTAATGGCAATAAATATAATTGGTACAGAAATTTCGTCACGATAGTAAATTTCATTGCAAATACCTGCTACATAACCAATCAGTACATATAAAATTGCGTTCATACCAATTAAATCACTATAAAGCAAATCAACTAATAATCCACTAATGAATCCTACATACATGCCTTCTAATTTGCCACGCATATAACCATAAGCTACTACTACAATTAATATTAAGTTAGGAACCATACCTGCAAATGCTATGTTCTGAAATACTGTTGTCTGCATAAGAAAGCACAACAAAACAATACCTGCCGTAATAAAAAACCGTTTCATATTTGTGATTCCTTTCTATCTATAACTAATCTACTGGTTTTGGATTCAACTCTTCTTTTAACTCTGTAATCACAAGTACAGTCTCAATTTGGTCAAAATTCACAGCAGGTGTGATATAACCATATCTAGTGGAATAGGTACTATCTGTCTTTACCTCTTTGATATAACCAATTAAAATCCCCTCATGATACTTATCACTAAGATAAGAAGTTACAACTTCATTTCCTGTTGCTACCTTGGAATCTGATTTTTCCAAATCCGAAAACTCTAATAATCCTTCATCTTCTAATTTTAGGTTGCCATTTACTATACAATTTTCATTCGTTTTTAAAATCATGGCACCTACATTACTGTTGTCATCCACAATAGCACGGACTCTTGCCCAGTTATGTCCTACTTCTGTAATAATTCCAACTAAGCCGCCACCAGAACCATCTCCTGCAAGCACATTCATATCCACTTCCAGTCCATCATCAGACCCTTTGTCAATTTTAAAAACGTTAAACCAGTTACCAGGATCTTTGTCAATCACCCGGGCAGCTACCTTTGGATAACTTGCATATTTTTCGTCCAGCTCATAAAGCTTTCTAAGTTCCGACAATTCATACTTTTCCTGTTGTAAAATACGATTTTCATAAGAAATGTTGTCCAACTGGCTTTGTAATTCTTTATTCTGTTTCATCAATTCCTGCTTAGAAGTAAAAATATCCGTCTTAATTGTAAAGAAAGCCCCTACTGAATTGATTCCTTTCTGCATTGGCGTAATGATATCCCCAACTACTGCACGGAATGGAGAGAATTTCTCTTTATATTTAAAAGATGCTACAAGTAAAATCGAACACAACACTACAAAAAAAATTAAAATATATTTTGGTTCTATGGAAAACCTATTTCTTCTCCGCACTATTTTATTCCTCTTTCCCTACTGTTATGTAAACGAAACAAACCTTGTTTGTTCCGTCTGTTTTATCTGCTATTATTTTACTATAGTTCCAAGACTAATTAACTTACGGTTCTCAATTATCTTACCAAGACCAAGGACAACAGAATCTTCTGGTTCTTCTGCAATATTTACCTGTAGTCCTGTTTCAATACTAATCACTTCTGCCAGTTTACGAATTCTTGCAGAACCTCCCGTAACAAAAATGCCAGTCTCTATAATATCTGAAGATATTTCTGGTGGAGTTCTCTCTAATATCATTTTTACTGCATTTATAATTCCGTTTATATGTTCTTTGACACATTGATATATCGTCTGGGAATCCACATGAGCTTCTCTAGGCAATCCATTCACTACATCCCGCCCCAAAACTCTTACTTGTTCTTCCTCCTTTGGTGCTACCGCAGAAGCAAGTGCCATTTTAATTGTTTCCGCACTCTTTTCACCAATAAAAAGATTGAACTTGCGTTTTACTGCTGACTGGATAGACGTATCAATTTTATTTCCACCTATTGGAATAATCATGCTAATTACAATTCCACCTAAAGACATAATTGCAATTTCTGTAGTATCTCCACCAATATCAACTGTCATGACTCCTCTGGAACTGGTTACATCCACATCCATTCCAAGAGCTGTTGCAATTGGTTTTTCTACAACTCTGACGGTTTTTGCTTTACCAATAGATTGTACAACTAAATCATAAAAAGCACGCTTTTCTACCTGTGTAATATCTGTTGGTACAGCCACAAGAAAGTCTGCACCTTTTACCTTTCCCTTTCCGGAAATTTTTTCCAAAAAATGATTTAAAAGCACCTGCATGTTGCTAATATCTGCAATTACACCATTTTGAATTGGTGTAGTTACCTGAATATCCAAGGGTGCCTTTCCAAGCATCTCATAAGCATTATCCCCTGTTGCTAAAATCCTTTTTTTCTTTTCTATGGCAATGACATTTTTCTCTGCAAGTACCACACCGCTTCCCTTTTTATAAATCTTTATCATATTTGTACCAAAATCTACACCATAAGTTTTTCTACCCATCATTGTTATCTGCTCCTTCCAAACACCTATTCTGCAGATTAAATTTGTGAAGTTGTAACTGTCCAGAACCATGAACAGTTACGTTTAATCCCATATTAATTCGCCTTCGGCGAAGGGCTTAAACACTGTAAAATTTAAACCTTCTTACGAAACACGCAGTAAATGCGTGTTTCTACCTGAATAATTACATGAAATTTACAAATTCTATAACCTTCACCCTGAAATCATACCTTTTTCCCGAAAGCTAAAGAAGCGGTTATCGCCAATTATAATATGATCTACTAATTGAATACCAATTAATTCCCCAGCCTGAAAAATTCTTTTTGTAATGGAAATATCCGCATTGCTGGGAGTAACATCACCACTTGGATGATTATGCAAAAGTACAATGTTCACTGCACCATAACGTACGGCTTTTAGAAAAATCTCCCTTGGCTCTGCCATTGCTGTATTTACTGTCCCCTTAGAAATTACAAAATCTTTAATTTTATGACACTTTGTATCCAGTAACAATAATACCACATGTTCACAATCCAAATGACGCAATTCCTGCATATAGTATTTTGCAATTTCCTTTGGTTGATTCAATACTGCACTCTCAGGCAAATGTGCCCTTGCCATCCGTTTGGTAAGTTCTGCAACACATACAAGCTGAATGGCCTTTACACGGCCTATACCACGAATGCTTCTAAAATCTTCCAAAGTAAGATAATTTAATCCAATCAGTCCGGATTTCCTTTCAGAATAATTCAAAATACGATTGGCAAGTTCATTGACCCGCTCTCCTTTTGAACCTGTTCGAATGATAACTGCCAGTAATTCTGCATCTGATAAACTTTCTACACCATATTTCTCACATTTTTCATACGGACGTTCTGATACTGGCAATTCCTTCAATGTTAAATGTTTCATACACACTCCTTTTTGGTGTGCATAAAGTATTTATCCTCTTTTTGAATGAAACCTAGACAAGTTTCACGCTACATTGTAACACATTTTACCAAATTTGTATAGAAATAAATTACAAATTTATCAATTGTTTTTCGTATAATTTCTCTAATGACATCATAATGCCATATTTTGCGTGGTACCAAGTAAGCCCTCCCTGAAAATACACTGCATAAGGCGGTTCAATTGGACCATCCGCACTCAGTTCAATAGAAGAACCCTGGACAAAGGCACCTGCTGCCATAATTACATCAGAATGGTATCCCGGCATTGCCCAAGGCTCTGGTGTTACATAGCTGTCTACTGGTGCTGCTGCCTGAATCCCTTCACAAAATGCAATGACACCTTCCGGGGTACCAAGAGTAACTGCCTGTATGATATCATGACGGCTTTCTTTTCCATTAGGAACTACAGCAAATCCCAGTTTTTCATAAATGTTTGCTGCAAAAATTGCACCTTTCAAAGCACCTGATACTACCTGTGGTGCCATAAAAAATCCTTGGAAAAGCTGCTGGTTCAATCCCAGAGTAGCACCAACTTCCTTTCCAAGTCCCGGTGCGGTAAGGCGGTAGGCACATTGGTTAATATACTCTTCTTTTCCTACAATATAACCGCCAATTGGTGCCAATCCACCTCCTGGGTTCTTAATAAGAGAGCCTACACAAAGATCGGCTCCCACATCTGTAGGTTCTATAGTTTCTACAAATTCTCCATAACAGTTATCCACCATACAAATAACATTTGGATTTATCTCTTTTACAAAGTGAATTAACTCTCCAATCTTTGAGACGGAAAGCGTAGGTCTTGTCTGATATCCCTTTGAACGCTGAATGGTAACCATTTTTGTATGTTCGTTCATAGCCTTACGGATATTCTCGTAATCAAAAGTGCCATTTGGTAATAAATCCACTTGACGATAAGTAACCCCATATTCTTTCAGGGAACCTGGGGTGTCGTTCTCTCCAATTCCAATCACACCTTCCAATGTATCATAAGGCTTTCCAACCGGTGATAATAACTCATCTCCTGGTCTTAAATTAGCAGCAAGGGCTACCGTTAGTGCATGTGTACCACAAGTAAGCTGTGGACGTACTAGTGCTGCTTCGGCATGAAAAGTATCTGCATATACTTGTTCCAAAGTGTCTCTTCCCAAATCATTATAACCATAACCAGTAGTCGCTGAAAAATGTACATCACTTACTTTATTTTTCTGCATAGCCAATAAAACTTTTAACTGATTGTATTCTGCCACTTGATCAATGTCTGTAAACCGTTCTTTTAAATCCTTTTCTATACTTTCACAAAATTGTAATACTGGTTTACAAATGTGTAATTGCTGGTACATAGATTCCATATTCATCTTAATTGTCCTTTCTATCCTATTTTTCACTTATTTTCTGTAGAATATACCATGTTTGGAAATTTTTTCAAATATCTTTTTCTTTTATTTTTTCCAAGCAGAAAGAAAGTACCTCTTCCTGATTTGGAAACAAAGACTTATCTACCCAGATAACACCTTTTTCTCTGCGAAACCATGTAAGCTGTCTTTTTGCAAAATGTCTGGTGTCACGTTTCAAAATATAAACAGCTTCTTCTAAAGAAATCTCTCCATCCAGATATGCATAGATTTCTTTGTATCCTAGTCCCTGCATAGAAACCAAATCTCTAGAATATCCCTTATTCTTTAAGGCGGTCACCTCCTCCAAAAGCCCCTGCTCCATCATCAAATCTACACGCTTATCAATCCGGTTATATAGCACATTCCGGTCATTGGTAAGTACGAAATAAGCAAAGTTATAAGGAGATTCTTTCTCCTTTTCTTCTTCGTTATGCTTAGAAATCTTTCTTCCTGTCAAATGATAAAATTCTAAAGCACGGATAACCCGCTTTATGTTATTCTCATGAATGGAATCTGCACTCTCTGGATCGATTTCTCTTAAACGGTCATGAAGTGCCTTTGCTCCATGTTCCTTGGCAAAATTCTGCAATTCTTCCCGATATGTCTTATCTTCTTCATTTTCATCAAAAGAAATATCCTTTAATACTGCCTGAATATAAAATCCGGTACCACCTACAATAATCGGAATTTTCCCTTTTTCATAGATTTGTTCCATATAGCTTTTAGCATATTCTTTAAACTTTACTACATGAAAATCCTCATCTGGTGAAATTTCATCCACTAAATAATGGGGAACTCCCTGCATTTCCTCAGGCATAATCTTTGCTGTTCCGATGTTCATTTCCTTATATACCTGCATAGAATCTGCAGATATAATCTCACCACCAATTGCTTTTGCAAGATTAATGGATAATTCCGTTTTCCCCACTGCTGTAGGTCCTGTCAAAATAACAAGGGGTTTTTTCATAGTTATTCTCTCCTTCCGTAACAGTTCAGCCTTCTATCCGATAATCCGCTTAAATTTCTTTTCTAACTCATATTTGCTCATAGAAACTATCACTGGTCTTCCATGAGGACAATGATAAGGATTCTCAAGTTCCATAAGTTCATCAATCAGTGCCTCTGCCTCCACATAAGAAAGTTTTGTATTACCTTTTACTGCTGCCTTGCAGGACATAGATGCCACTTTCTCCAAAACGACCTCCGAGGATTTTAAATGTACCTCTTCCAATAAAGAACCTATCAATTCCATCAGAAAATCCATAGATGCAATTCCAAATAAATTGCCTGGAACCGCCCGCACAGAATATTCCCTTCCGCCAAAAGATTCTATCTCAAAACCAATCTTGGTTAATTCTGGCAAATATCGTTCTAGAACTTCCTGTTCTTTCATATTAAGGGTTAAAATAATCGGCGGACTCAGCATTTGGGAAGTAAATTGTTTCTCTTCAATATTTTTCATGGTTTGTTCAAACAATACTTTCTCATGAGCCGCATGCTGGTCAATCATAAACAATTTGTCCTGATATTCCACCATCCAGTAAGTACCAAAAACCTGTCCAATAATACGGTGTTGCTTTTTGGCTTCTTTATCCAGAAGTTTTTCCGAAAATACAGACACTTGCTGGATGTTCTCTTTTTTGATAATAGGTTCTGCTATATTTTCTACTACAGTTACTGGTGTTGGTTCTGGGACAGAAGAATTCACTGGCACAACAGAATTTGGAGACATATAGGAATTTTCTTCTCTCAGAACATCTGCTGCCACTTCTCTTTGTTTTTCTTTTTGTTCTACTTCTTTCTTTTCTTTTTCAATTCGCTTTTCCTCAAAAGGTTCTGGTGCGGAGATTTTTTTCTCTTCCTTTTTCTCTTCTTCCTTTACTAAGGTTACCTCAGGAATCATCTCTTTTCCTGCCAGTGCTTCGGATACTGCATCTAAAATGTATTGGTAAATTTCCTGATTGTCTGCAAAACGAATCTCCATCTTTGTCGGATGTACATTTACATCCAAAAGATTACTGTCCAATTCAAAATATAATGCTGTCATAGGATAGCGATGCTGCATAGTATACGGCTTATATGCTTCTTCAATCGCTTTCCCAATAATTTTACTTTTAATATATCTGCCGTTCATAAAATAATTCATGTAATTCCGGTTTCCTCTGGAAACGATAGGCTTCGCAATAAACCCTCGGATAACAAGATTCTCTTTTTGGGTATCAATCTCTAACAACTCTCGGGCAATATCCCTTCCATAAATGTGATAAATAATGTCTTTTAGATTGCCGTTTCCAGAAGTATGCAAACGAAGTTGGTTGTTATTTAAAAACTTAAAAGAAATATTCGGATGGGAAATAGCAAGCCGCTCTACCAAGTCTCCAATATATCCAGCTTCTGTCTGGGCAGATTTTAAGAATTTTTTTCTGGCAGGGGTATTATAAAATAAGTTTCTTACCACAAAGGTCGTCCCCTCTGGACAACCAATTTCCTCCATGGATTTCTCTTTACTTCCCTCAATTACATAACAATTCCCCATAAGGGAATCTCTGGTCTTTGTAATTAGCTCTACTTGGGAAACTGCACTGATACTGGCAAGAGCCTCCCCGCGGAAACCAAGACTGGAAACTGTAAGAAGGTCTTCTACCGAACGGATTTTACTGGTAGCATGACGCCTAAAAGCAGCAGGGATATCCTCAGCAGAAATCCCCCCGCCATTATCCGTAATTCTTATAAAATCAATGCCACCGCCTTTTATCTCCACCGTGATTGCATTTGCTCCGGCATCCATAGCATTCTCCACCAATTCCTTCACAACCGCAGAAGGTCTTTCTACTACTTCACCTGCTGCAATTTTATCAATCGTACTCTGGTCTAATAAAACAATTTTGCCCACGGCTTTTTCCTCCTACCATTTTTCTCTTATTTTCTTTTGTATTTGGTAAAGTTTGTTCATGGCATCCATTGGAGTAAGTGCATTTAAATCCATATCCCGTATTTCAAGGAGAAGTTCATTACCAGAAGGCATATTGCCAACCCCATCAAACAGAGACATTTGTGCAGTACCACTTTCCTCTTCTACCACAACTGGCTTTGACTTTTTTCCTACCACAATGTTTTTTGTTTTCTCAACAATATCGTTATCTGTTAATTCATTCACAATCTCTCTGGCACGTTTCAATACACTATCTGGCACACCAGCCAGTCTTGCCACCTGAATACCATAACTTTGGTCTGCTCCGCCTTTTATAATCTTTCGGAGAAATACAATATCTTCTCCCTGCTCCTTAACTGCAATGCAATAATTATCTACACAATCCAGTTTCCCTTCCAGCTCGGTCAATTCATGGTAATGGGTAGCAAATAGCGTTTTTGCACCAATTAGTTTTGGATTAGCAATATGCTCTACCACTGCCCATGCAATACTAAGACCGTCAAAGGTACTGGTTCCCCGTCCGATTTCATCCAGAATCAGCAAACTATGACGGGTAGCGTTGCGAAGAATATTGGCTACCTCTGTCATTTCCACCATAAAGGTACTTTGCCCGGATGCCAAATCATCCGAAGCACCAACTCTGGTAAAAATCCTGTCTACCACACCAATATTTGCAGAAGCTGCCGGAACAAAACAACCAATCTGAGCCATAAGTACAATTAAAGCAGTCTGTCTCATATAAGTGGACTTTCCAGCCATATTTGGTCCTGTAATAATTCCAATATGATGCTTCTTCTCATCCAAATAGGTATCATTTGCCACAAACATATCATTTGGAATCATCTTTTCCACAACAGGGTGTCTGCCCTCTTTGATGTCCAGCACTCCCTTGGTATTGATAGCTGGGCGGACATATTGGTTATGTTCCGCTACTAAAGCAAGAGAGGCATATACATCAATTCCCGCAATGGCTTTTGCTGTTTCTTTTATTCTTACCACTTGGGATGCAATTTTCTCACGTATTTCCACAAAAAGATCATATTCCAAGGCAAACAATTTATCTTCCGCACCAAGAATCACATCCTCCAATTCCTTTAATTCTGGTGTAGTATAACGTTCTGCATTGGTAAGAGTCTGCTTTCTTGTCCATGATTCGGGTACTAAATCCTGATAAGATTTTGTTACTTCTAAGTAGTACCCATAGACTTTGTTAAATTTTACACGAAGATTTTTAATTCCTGTAGCTTCCTTTTCCCTCTCCTCCAGTTGGGCAAGCCATGTTTTACCTTCTGTTTTTGCCTTTCTAAGTTTGTCCACTTCTTCATGGTAGCCTTCTCTTATAATTCCCCCTTCTTTTACAGAAATTGGAGGCTCTTCTCCGATACCTCTGCGAATCAGATCGGCAATATCTTCCAAAGTATCCATACTTTTATACAATCTGGTTAATTCCATACATTGGGCATCTGCCAGCAAAGTTTTAATAGGAGGAATCATTTCAATCGAAGATAAAAAGGCAGTCAGATCTCTTGGATTTGCGGATCGGTAAGACACCTTACCTATCAGCCTTTCCAAATCATAAATTGGATTGAGATATTCCCGTAATTCTTCTCTGGTAATAACATGATGATTCAGTTCTTCTATAGCATCCAATCTTGCCTCTATATCTTCTTTCCTGATTAAAGGCTGTTCAATAAAACTTCTTAATAATCTTGCTCCCATAGCTGTTTTAGTCTTGTCAAGAACCCAAAGGAGAGAACCTCTTTTCTGCTTTTCACGCAACGTCTCCACAAGCTCTAAATTCCTTCTGGTTGCAGAATCCAGAATCATATAGGCATTAGAAGCATAAGGTGTAATCCCTGTAATATGGGAAAGGGCATTTTTCTGTGTTTCCAGAAGATATTGCATCACACCGCCTGCGGCAATAATCCCCACTGGATAGTCCTTAATGCCAAGCCCTTCCAAAGCTTTTACATGGAAATGTTCCATCAGACACCGTTCCCCTAATTCTCCATCAAAGTACCAATTATCCAGCGTAGAGACTGCAATCTGCAAACGTTCTGACACTTCAGACAAATTCACCCCTGACATAGCCAATGCTTCATTACATATAATCTCAGTAGGTGCAAATTTATGTAATTCGTCTATAAGTTTTTTTCCATTGTCAACCTCTGTTAAATAGAAATCCCCTGTGGTAACATCTACCGTAGCAATGCCAAAAGCAGATATCCCATAAAAAATTCCCATAAGATAATTATTCTTTGTTTCATCTAAGGATTGGGTATTTAAGTTTGTACCAGGTGTAACAATCCGCACTACTTCACGTTTTACCAGTCCTTTTGCTGCTTTTGGGTCTTCCACCTGTTCGCAGATTGCTACTTTATAACCTTTATTTACCAGTCTTGTCAAATAACCTTCTGAGGAGTGGAAAGGAATTCCACACATAGGTGCTCTTTCTTCCAGCCCACAGCTTTTTCCTGTTAAAGTAATCTCTAATTCTTTGGATGCAGTAATAGCATCCTCAAAAAACATCTCATAAAAATCGCCCAAACGGTAAAACAAAATACAATCCTTGTACTCCTCTTTAGTTTCCATATATTGCTTCATCATAGGGGTTAATTTCTCTGTCATAGTCTCCTCCTTATGTAAACTCTGCACAAATATTAATAGAATAAATAAAATATTTCGTAATTGCCTACACTTGTTCCCAAATACCTTTTTCCAGAAATGTGTTTGCTAAGCTTTCTGCTTTTTCAATCATATCTTTCTGATATCCCATCATACCAAGAAGTTTAATGGCATTCCTTGAAATTGCCTTACCACTTCGGAGCATATAGTCAAAAATCACATTTCCCTCTTCTACCTGTTCCTGGAAATGATAATTATCATAATGTTTTTGTAATATATGAGTTAATTCTAAATCATGGGTTGCTGCAAAACAAATGGTATTGGTATCTGCAAAACTTTTAAGAATCTGGGAAGATGCTGCAATACGCTCCAAGGTATTTGTACCACGAAGTACCTCATCCACAAAGCAGAGGGTTGGAAGTTCTTCCTCTATCTGATCCAAAATTCTCTTTAAGGACTTAATCTCTACAATATAATAACTTTCATTCCCTTGGAGGTCATCACGCAATGCCATAGAGGAAAGTATTTTGAAATATGAGGCTTCGTAAGTTTTTGCAACAGCAGTATGCACAGTTTGTGCCAAAATTCCGTTAATGGCAGCAGTTTTTATAAAAGTAGACTTACCAGATGCATTAGAACCAGTAATCAAAACCGGTCTGTCTGCTTTTATGGAATTGGCTACTGGTTCTGCTATCATTGGGTGATATCCCTGTTCCATATAAAACTTTGGTTTCTTTGTTGAAATAAGTTTTGGAATACAATACCCTTCCTCGCCAAGCCATGTACGAAAAGAGGCTACTGCAATCATAGCATCTAAAAATCCTAAAATTTCATACATTTCATTCAATTTTTCTTGATAGTTCTTTACTTTTTTTGCCATAGAATCGAACTTAATCAAATCAAAATGAAATAACATACGCACATAATCCAGCAATACATCCCACATAGAGCCAGCATCCCCTTTACAAAATACAATAAAAGAACCTCGCTCAAAACCTGCAAAATCACGGGAAATCTCTCTTAAACGTTTCAGATATGGCTCTGCCTTATCCATAGAATTCTTCTCTATTGTCTTTGCCCCTTCCAACATACGGATAATATACATAAATACATTATAATATTTTTCAATGCGGGATTTCCGCTGGAAATAATAAATAATATTGTTCACTACAGTACAAATAAATAAAACCACTCCATACACAGCTGGTACAATCTGAAAAACGGATAATCCCATAAGCAGTATGGACACTACCAGCATAGATGACATAAAAATACTGGCAATGGGACTATGGTTTGGAATCTCTTTTATCTTATTTAAATATTGATATAGCGAAATATTTTTTAATTTCCCCATAAGATGAAATTCCAATTGCAGTTTTTGCCTATCCTCAGCATTCTCCTGAAAAAAAGAAATCAATTCTTCTCTTTCCTTTAATTTTTCTGGAGAAACCTCCAAACGCCGCAGAAGGGCATAAAGATAATCCTCTCCCATAGAGCTTCCTGTCTGGTTCATCATCATGAATATGGTATCCATATCCACATCATTCCACGTAATATCATCCACATCATGCTTCCCTGGATTTGCTTTATAGTATTCTGCAATGGCAGAAAATTTCTCTTGGGTGTAACTGGTTGTTGGAAGAGTTCCCCACTCCTTTCCAATTTTTCTTCTCATTTTGGCGAACAACTGTCTCTCGTCATACTTTGATTTAATCATAAAAATAATGGCAATAGCCACAATGCCACCTAAAATATATCCTTCCATAATCAACTCCAAAGTTTATCAAATACAAACTTTATTCCTTTCTTCTATTTTTCGTAACTGTCCAGAACCATGAACAGTTACATTTAAGCCCATATTAATTTGCCTTCGGCGAAGGGGCTTAAACATTACAAAAGAGTCCTCTTGAGATTATACCTCAAAAGAACTCTTTTTTAAACTACTTATGTTAAAATTTTCTTCTTTTCATAACATTTTTAGTCGTTTATCACACGTCCAACCTTAATTGGAGTACGATAAAATGCATTAGATATCTTAATACCTGTTCTTTCATTGCTGGCATGAATCACTTGGCCACCACCAATATACATAGCTACATGGCTGACAGATCCGCCATATCCATAAAAGAATAAATCTCCAGGCTTTGCTTCACTGGCACTAATTGTTCTGGTTGCAGAAGCTTGTGCCGAAGAAGTTCTTGGAAGTCCATATCCAAAATGTCCGTAGATTCCCATGGTAAATCCAGAACAGTCTGTTCCATTTGTAAGACTTGTTCCTCCATATACATAACGGTTACCAAGAAACTGTTTTGCATAAGACACCATAGAAAGCCGGATGGAACTTTGTCCAGATGAATTAGAACTACCACTTCCGCCTGTTCCCTTCGTCTCTGTGGAAACAGCTTTTTTTAATTCATAAGAAAATGTAACAAATTCCTTTGATACAAATGCTTTCTCATCATCAATGGATACGCAGATCCAGTCAGCTAATTCTTCTTTCATAGCATCTTGATCTACATCCTTGATATATGCCTTTGTCTTTTTTGTGTTAAAATGTTTTGAAATAAAATTGCTCACATACTTTTCGCTTATATTTTCTCTTACTACTTCTAGTTCCTCGCCATCTGATACTAAAGTATACTTCGCAGATTGTGTACTTGGCAAAAAACGTGCATTCAGTGTTTCTGTCTTAACAGTTGCTATTCTCTTACCAACCTTGAGTGCAAGTTCCTCTGCTTCCTCATCCATGATAAGATATTTTGCTAAAACAAAGCCTTGAACATCACCAGATTTAATCTTAGCCCATCCACTCTTTGTAATCTTCTCAACATTACATGCGGCATTCTTACCCATCTTTGCAATTACCTTTGCATCTGTACTTGCCTTTTTGCGAACGTTCAAAGATTCTTCTACATTAGCAATTCCCAAACGGTCATACTTGATATTCAGTTCGATATCTTCAGCGACTACTGTATTCACAGCAGCTAAAGCTGCATCTTTACCCGCTTCTACTACGCTTTTGTTATCTGTTGTCTCTTTCTCCTGTTTATCCTTTGCAAATTCCTCCAGGGCTACAGATACTCCTGCTACAGAATTATTCTCAGTTAAAATTGTCTGCTTTGCCATAACCGGCAAGGTACTCGTCTGAAACATTAAACTTCCTGCCAGACCAATTGCAGATACCTTAACTATGTAACTTTTCATATGTTACCTCCTTAAAGTTGGCATATGTGTTATCTTCTGCAATTTTTTTCAAAACACGATTTATTATATCAATTTTGTAGAATCTTGTCAACTAAATAATAATACAAACCAGACCACCATTGCTGTCATTTACCACTTTTTGGATAGTATCCTGTAGCTTTATCTGGCTTTCATCTGTTAATTTTCCAACCTTATTCTGAATTCCTTCCTCCACTAATTGTCCTATGGACTTGCCAAAAATATTGGTAGACCATATTCCAGAAGGATTATCACTGGCATTCTCCTTGATATAAGAAATTAAATCCTTTGCCTGCTCTTCACTTCCAACAATTGGTGCAATTTCTGTTTCAATATTCGCTTTAATCATGTGAATGGATGGTGCTACTGCCTTAATTTTTACTCCATATTTATTTCCATGACGGATAATTTCCGGTTCATCTACAGAAATTTCTCCAATTGTTGGTGTTACTACACCATATCCCTTCTGACGGACTTCAGAACCTGCAACCGATAATTTATCATATTCTTCCCTTTTATCAGCAAGATCCCGAAGGGTTTCCATAAGCTGGTATTCACTATGAATTTCCACTCCAATCATTTCACTTAGAATCTGGTAATAATAAGACTCCTCCATATCTATCTGAATACGGACAATTCCCTTCTCCATATCTATTTGATCTAATTTCAGCTTACGGATATACATATTTTCCACTTGTAGATTATCCGGAATGGCATCCCGCATTAACTCCATTTTGGAAAACACTTCACGAACAGATCCTAAAAGCTCCTGTTTTAGTGGATGTTCCCCAGAAAGCATTTCCACCCATTTTGGAGTAAAGAAATGAATCTGGCTAATCGGAAATACAGATAAAATCCTTTCCATAATCTGTGTAACATCTTCTTTACGAAGCTGTTCACAATTTACTGGCATAACTAGTACTTGATACTGTTCCTCCATACGTTTTGCCAATCGGGTGGTTTCCTCACTATAAGGATGTACGCTGTTTAACAGCACAACAAATGGTTTTCCAATTGCTTTTAATTCCGATATAGTCTTTTCCTCTGGTGCCTCATACGCATTTCTTGGTAATTCTCCAAAACTTCCATCTGTTGTTACAACAAAACCAATTGTTGCGTGCTCATTTATTACCTTTTGTGTGCCAATCTTAGCTGCTTCGCTAAAAGGAATTTCACGATCATACCATGGTGTCTTCACCATACGTTCCACATCATTTTCCATGTGGCCGCTTGCTCCTTCTACCATATAGCCTACACAATCAATTAGACGGATTTTTACCTTGGTATCTCCAGAAATTGCAATCTCTGCTGCTTCTTTAGGAATAAATTTCGGCTCTGTTGTCATAATTGTTTTTCCAGTGGCGGATTGGGGCAGCTCGTCAATGGCTCTCTCCCTGCTATGTACATCTTCAATGCCCGGAATCACCAGCAAATCCATAAAACGTTTAATTAACGTTGACTTTCCTGTTCGTACCGGGCCTACCACCCCTATATAAATTTCCCCCTTTGTTCTTGCTTGTATATCTTTGTAAATTTGAAACTGTTCTTGCATAACTGCCTCCTTATAGTCAATTTACCATTACTATTTTGCCACGTGCCCCGTAATTGACTGATATCCATAATGGTTACTAATGTATTTTATGAAAACAGCAAAAAAAATATACCAGATTTGAAAATCCGGTATATTTTTCTCCTTTATTTTTTATACTCTTCTGCCAATTTTGCATGCACAACAAAACGCTTGTCATCGGAAGAGGTACAAGTAGACAAAGTAATCGTACGATTCTCTGTAGATACTTTTACTCCAGTATCCAAATAAGAACTTTGCTTAGCTAAATTAATAAAGTCCTGATACTCTTTATCATCCTTATAAACTACATCATACACCCGCCCCTTAGCATCTGCAACATGATAAGAGAACACCTTATAAGTATAAATCACCTTTGGGGTAAGTATAAAGAAATACTTATTTTTTTGGTAGAATTTTTCATCGCAAAACTGCTTTAATGTTCCAAACATAGATCCATTTTTCATATTGTGTCCATAAATAATAGTATGTTTGTCTGATAAATTATTATTATTTCGATAGTCTATAAAAATACTTCCAAAATTATTTGGAGTTTTATCGTATGCCTGATGCAAATAGGTATCATTATCTTCTCCTTGCAAAAGGGGATAACTAATAGAGCCATAAGGCAGATAAAGCCATCCAAAAATATCTGGATTCGTTTTCTTCAATGCATCAAAATCCACAGAAATATCCAAAGCGGTTTGTTGATCCTTTGCCTCCTCACTAGCGTCTGGTGTTATTGTTTCTGTTATTGTTTCTGTTGGTGTTTTTGTCATCACTACTTGCTGCTTAATATCCTCATAAAGTTGTTCTCCTTTTTTATAATTCATTTGAATTAATATAAGTTTATAAGCAGAAAATAAGCAAATTACAACACAACTGATTAGTATAATAATACGAATTTTTCTTTTCATGATATATATTCCCTTCCTTTTTTACTCAATACCACATGAATGTGTTATTTTTAAATATCTCCAATCAACACTTCCTTTCCCCTAAAAGCAAACCCATACTTCCGGATTTTCTCTTTCCTAATCTATGCAATATGGTGTTTTACCCAATCCCTACGTCCCTTATAATTGTTTTTGTCCAATTCCAAGTACTTACTTAGCGTCTATAACTCCCTGGTAATAACGGCTTCTTTTAGCTATATTATACTTGTTTTTCACCTGCATTTCAACATTGTAAACCGTGTTTTCCTCATCTTTGATATAGATATCAAGGCGGATTCCCTTATGTCCCTGCTGGTGTCCTCATCCCACATCACTTCTCCAAACAGAAAACTGTTTGACAGATTCAAATCCTGTAATCTGAGTTGGGATTCCTCTATTCACACTTTTGTATTTGTATATTAGTAACACATGTATAATAAATGTATACAAAACAAACATTAAAAACAGACAAGCTTTGCATAGAAAAACTTGTCTGTTGTCATTACCCTCAATTATTCTTTTTCTTACCTAAAACAATACCATTATATAAAACCCCAAATAATGATACAAGACAAACAACACTCCAAAAGAAAATTGGTGTATCATCTCCAGTCTTTGTAGCAGATTCCTCTGGCAAATCCGGTGTTACATCTATTTGAGGAACATCACCACCTACTGACTCCTCTGGATTCTTAGTTACCTCTGGAGTTGGTGTTGCTGGCTTTTTTGTCTTCTTTGGTTTCTTTGTAGGTGCTGGCTTTGGTGTTTTACTTGGTCTAGGTTCCGAACTAGCATCCGCCATAGGAGGATCATCTATACCAATTTCAAAATCAGTTGGTGTTGGTGCTATTGGAGTTGGTGTTGGTACTATCGGAGTTGGCGGATTAGTAGGTTTTGGCGTTGGAGAAGGTTCTAGTGTTGGGCTTGGAGTCTCCTTTGGTGGATCTGCATTAATTGGTATATCTGTCGGCTCTACTGTCTTTTCCGGAGTTGGTTCTAAGGATGGGGTTACTACTGGTGAGACAGTAGGCGACTCCGGTTCTACAGTTGGTGTCACTTGTGGTGTTGGAGAATTAGTTGGATAATAAGGTGTAGGTGTTATCAAATCCTTCTCTGTAACAAATGTCCAGTTCACTTTCGTCTGGCAATAAGAATGTTTCCATGTTCCTGGAAGTCTAATCCATATTCTAAGCTGACGTTTTTCTCCTGGTTCAAACTCTCCCAGTAAATTAGGATTGCCAGAAATATTTTCATCAAAAAGTGGCTGCCAGTCTCCTTGTCTACTCTTATTCCAACTATCAACCCTTATCTGAAGTGACTTTAATAATTCTCCTTCTATACTTGTCAAATCCATTCCTTGCGGAACTGTTGAATACATATATACTCTTACCGTTTTATTTGAAGTAGTATTTTCAATTTCTATAATCTGTTCTCTTTCTTCTCCTGGCATCATTCCTTTGATATTTAAAAACAAATCAGGATTTGTATCGTTAAAGCTAACAAAATTACCAGAATCACCGACGAATTCCACTGCACTCTGTGTAACTGCTGACTGGGTCGCTATAGAAGGAATTGGGGCGTCATTTTTAAAATCTTTGCCAAATGCAATATCAGGCCAATCCTTAATAACATTCCCTTTATCCTCTGGGAAATAGATAGGCTGATAAAAATCTGCCTGAATAGCTTCTGCTTCCACTGTAATTTTTCCTTTTACATTTTTGTAATTGGCATTCAAGGTATCATTATCAATTAACGCTGAATCCAATTCATAATAGTTCATAAACGTAATTTCTTTTTTGGTAGCAGGTACAATACTCTGGTAGTAGTAATAATCATAGCCCTTATCTTCTCCGGTTCCAAGCACCCAACCTTCCTCCTCGAGAGGAACAATGGCAGCAGCCGTTAAGGGTTTTACTGTACTATTATTCTCCCATTCTTTTTTTACCTTTACCCGGATATAAGCAGCATAATCTCCTACATTTTTTACTTTGACAACTTTTGATATTTTGTCACCAGGCATGACTGCTTTAGGATTCGGATTATTATTCGCATTCACCTCTTCGTCATCTTCATTCATAAGCTCAATTTTCACATTGCCAACCGTAACCACATTGGTAGTCGTATTACCTACTGCGGCATAAGCAATGGTGATTCCAATGGCAACAAACATCATAGCGAATAAGAATACAAACATTCTTCCTTTTCTTTTTTTCTTCTTTGCCACCAAAATCACCCCCCAATATGTTGCCGAATCAAGCTATTTAACTGCTCTTTTGCTTCCTGTGGAGTTATATTTCCTTGTACAGCATAAGCAGCGATTACAATCTTAAATCCCTTAAGTTGTCCCTCTGTCTTTGTTACTTTGGAATTCTTCCTGCCATCTGTATAGGTATATTCCCCTGCTGTATATCTGTGTCTATCAGGATCAAAACCTGCACTATATCTATCATAGCATTTGCTTACCCTGACTTTATCAAAAAGTGTAATGGCAGCCCCTGAAGTCACTGGCGTAAAGACAATATCATCATCATCTGAAACAATATCATCATTGTCTGAATTGGTAGTCACCACAGAATTTGTACTGACAGAGGATCCTGCGGCAGCACCATAATAAAAAATACGGCAGTCCTCATCATGTACCCAACCATCCCGAAATCCCTCATTAAAAGCATAGTTCCTCTCTTCCTCCGAGGATATTACGGAAGAGCCAGACACCGTCTTCCTATCTTTTTTTGTTCGTGTAAAGGAATTTATTTCACCATAATACTGGCTAAACTCCTCATAACTTACTTCCTTTAAATTAATTGTAGAATTCTCGGCTTCTTCTATATAATAACGCACAGTAACTGCGATGTATTCGTCTATATTAGTTTCTGGTATGCAAACTGTAGGGTCTTTGTCTAAAAGCATCCCTGGAGTAAAATTCTTTACTCTTTCCTGATTCTCCTCTTTGTCATATTTCTCCTCTTTTAATTCCACTGTCACTCCTTGCCCCAGAGTGAATGTATTCTCTTCTTTTTGTGTCCGCCACTGCAACCAAGCAAGGGTTCCTATTACAATTAGGCAACATACCATGACAATTGCCAGTATAACAAGAATCATCCTTTTTTTTCTATTCTTTTCTACCGCCATAGTATCACCTCACCCTTTTTCTTTCCATATCAACTTATCTTTATGCTTATCATACTTTCTGATATATTATATCTGTTTTCAACTTGCATTTCAATATTGCAAATGATACAAAAATACCACTCCACTCCCTACAGAATGCGATTTACATTAGTTGAGAAGGAGTGGTACTTATATCACTGGTCAAATAAATCCATGAATACCTGCACTTTATATCTGTTAATTAAATTGTTCCGTAACTGTTCATGGTTCTGAACAGTTACATTGTTTCTTTTTACTATGTAAGTATATCGTTTTTAGTTCTTAATTTAACCCAAATTAGATGTGTCAACACCAAATAATCCTATTAATTCCTTCATGATACTATTTTTTGATTCTCCTGCATTTGCAAGGGTATCTATTAATTGTGTATCCGATCCTTTAATCTCATTTTTAATAGCTGCACCTTCTACTTTAATTTCAAATTTTGGCAAATATACATTTACTTCTGGATAATTCTCTTTGTTTGTCTGATTAGGATTTGCTTTCTTATAACCGTTACCAATAAGAGTTGCTTGAGGCAAAACCTGGATTCTGTCAAATAAAGATGTTGTGACACCATTGTTACCAGCAGCCCAAGTATCAAATGTATCCTTATTAGTAGAAGTTATACTATTCTTATCGGTATTGTTAGAGATAGTCTTTTTATATACGAAAATAGCCCATGTAGCATCATCTTCTATACCAGACTTGGTTGTTCCATAATCAAAGTTAGCTGGTAATTTACCACTAGATAGATCCTCTGAAGTACAAATCAAAGTCCAATCAGAATTAAATCCATCATTAAATGGAGTGGTATCTTTGTCTGAACCTGTATTAGCAATTTGTATTTTTATAAGTTCTTTCATCTGTTCCCATGTTGCATCTGTCAGTTCAATGGTACCATCCTCTTTAAGAGCAAGTAAGTCTGAACCTTTTGTACCAGTCACACTTTTTGCTAAATCTTCCAATTGAAAGCTTATTTTCATGGCAACCCACTCAGTAGCATCTTCATCATCTGAAGAATTATACAACTTTGGATTTTTCAAATATGTACCACCTGGAGTATACTCTTTGGCACGCTCTTTTTCTGATTTATCTTCATTATCTTTTGTATCATTCCATTTTGGTTCTGTTAAGGTAAGACTAATATCATTACTTCCTGTAAAAATATTCTCTTCAGTATTTGACCTTGTTCCCAAGTAAGCCAATGTTCCACCAATAGCTAAAGCTAAAACAAGCACAATTGCCAATATGCCTTTTTTCTTATTTTTTGAAATTCCCTTCTTTTGTGGGATAACTTTATTGTTCTCGCCCATAAAACCTCATCCTTTCTTTATTTGTTTTCCAATAATCCAAGTAATTCTTTCATTACATTATCCTGATCAACACAATTTGCCCATGCAGTACCCTTATTTGCGTCCTCAACTTTAATTGCCGCTCCAATTACATTAATATTGATTGCTGGTAACTCATATACAGTCTTTCCGTCAGAACCATCACGAATATATGCATGATCTTTACTAGGTTTTTCTTCAAATACAGATTGATCCTTCATTTGTACCTTATTAAATAATGCATTGGTGGTAGCACCCACATTAAGCGGAATTCTATAAACATAAATAGCCCATGAATCATCTGATGTAAGAGTAACTCCACTCTTATTACCATTAGGGTTAGAAGATGTAGCAACTAAAAGCCAGTCATCTGTGTTAAATTGTTTTTTATCAGTTCCAGATTTTGTATATATAACATCTGCAATCTCATTAAATACACCCCAAGTTGATTTGTCCTTATCCGCAGTTACTCTATTACTGGTTGGATCTTCTGCATCATAAGCATTATTCTTTTCACCTATTTCAAAGCTTACTTTCATCGCAACCCATTCTTGTGGTGATCCACCAGTTGTTCCCTTAGATTTATTTGTTAATGTAGGGTTTTTCAAATATACTCCACCAGGAGTATAATCCCTAGCACGCTCTTCTTCTGATGGTCCTTCTGTTACATGAGGTTGTTCTGTTACATGAGGTTCTTCTGTTACATTTGGTCCTTCTGTTACATGAGGTTGTTCTGTTACATGAGGTTCTTCTGTAGTTTTTTTGGTCCATTCTTCCTCTTCCAATTCAACTTCAATCCCTTCACTACCTAGAAAGGTATTGGTTTCGTCATTTGAATTCGTTCCCAAATAAGCCAATGTGGCAAATACAGATATAACAGCAACAAGTGCAATTGCAAATATACTTGTTAGTGTTTTTTTGAGATTCCTTTTTTTTTCAGGGGAAACCACAGGTTTCTTTTCATCCATAATTATTCCTCCTTCTATCCTTCAAAGTGCCATCCATGCCCAAACAGATAATCGCAAGAACCTTGAGGTTCTTATGGTTATGTGTGAATCAGCCTCGCTGATATAAGCACACCATTCTGAATGGCATGGAATGGACTAGTTTGTATAATGATTATCTAATTTGCTGCTATTTCTTCAGTTATAACAGGGTCTTCATTAAGTAGCAATTTAACTAATTCATTTACAATAGTACGGCTCACATTTGGATTTTCATCTGTACCAGCAGTAGCCAAATTAGTAATATCTAAGTTACCACTTGCAATCTCTATCGTTTTATCACCAGAATTTTTAATTGCTCCACCAAGTACATCAATGGTAAATCCAGGAAGTTTATCCATAGCATAGCCGTTGTGCTCTAATTGTTCCTGAGACTTAATCTTTACACTTTCGAATAGAGGAATTGTTACTGAATCGCTGTCAAGATTAGCTTTAGCTGCTGTCTCACTATCAACATCCGTATTTGATTTTATCACTTTCTTGTATATAAAATAATCACATTTTTGGGCTGTATATGTTGTATCATTGTATGTACCACCAAATACTTTTGCCTTTAATTCATCATCCAGCCATTCCGGTTTTACCTTAATCCAATTCTTATTTTCAGGAATATTATTTAAATCATTAATAATATTAATTAACCCTTTTGCATCCTTTGCCTCCAAAGCATCCTCATCTAATTCTTGGTTAAAAGTAATATCGTTATAGCTAACTTGAGTATATGTTCTTGTTTTTACCTTCTCTCCAGCTTCATTTTCTTTAGGTTCACTATCTGTAAATGTCCGATAATCTACTCGCATAATCACCCATTCATCATCATCTTTTTCTGTTCCAGTAATATTTGCTAATCGTGGATCTTTTGGATATTCAACATCTGGCTGATAGCCCCCTGGAGGTGGTGTAAAGCTTGGCTCTATTACTGTTATTTTAATATCATCTGTGGCAGTAAATGTATTGGTTACCCTGTCTGTTTTCCTGCTAAGGTATGCCAAAGTTCCCAGAATAGAAATTGCCGCTACCATTGCAATTACCAAAAATCCTTTAATTTTCTTCAATATTTCTTTTTTCTTTGAAGTATTTTCTGTTTTCTTTTTTTCTTCACTCATAAGAAATCCTCCTTTACTTTTTTAAATTTTTATGCATTGTCCTAGATGCCATATTATTAATTATTAACCAAGACTGCTAGAGCTGTTTGCAGCATTTGAAGGTATTTTGTCTGCTACCAAGCCTAATAAATTGTTCATAATTTTTTGAGACTTTGTATCTGTTGCAGATAGTTCTGACACTCCTTCACCTAAAGTAGAATCATCACCTTCGTTTTTAATTGCTCCACCAACAATATCAATTTTAAATCTTGGTAGTGTATCCATTGTATATCCATTTAGCTCTAACTGTTCCTGTGAATGAACTGTTATCTTCTCAAACAGAGGAGAAGTTTTAACGCCTGCATTAATGTTATTCATACCATGCAATTCAGTTGTAGTTTTATTCTTTACATCTGCACTACTTGATAATGGTTTTTTATAAACATAAAATTCACAGATAGCATCTTTACCAACAGCATCACCACTTCCTGCTTGTTTAACCTTTGATGCATTAGTCAGCCAAGTATCATTTAAATTTAATTTTATCCAGCCATCACCAGTAAGATTACCAATAGTTATCAACCCTTTTGCCTTATCTGCATCAAGTTTATTACCTTCGTTCTTAAATGTAATATCAGATTGAGACACATTGCTGTAGTCAGTTTCTGCATCTTTTGATACCATATAATCAACACGCAAAATCACCCACTCACTAGAATCATCTCCTGTTGTATTTACTAAAGTAGGATCCTTTGGATATTCTCCAGCAGGTTTGAATTTTGATGCTTCATCTGGATCAAAGTTTGGTTCAATCAAATTCAATTTGATATTATTTGTTGCAGTAAAGACGTTGGTTACTTTATTAGATTGAGTACTAAGATAAGCAAGTGTTCCCACAATCGTCAATCCAACTACCAGTACCAATGCTAAAAATCCTGCCAGCACTTTTTTCAGTTTTACAAATTTCTTTTTTTTCTTTTTCATAAAAATTCCTCCTTTCGGATATTCCACCGGAAAAGTGTGAGGTTACTATAATAACCAGCTTTCTTTTATAGTGATGCCTGTATAACAGGCCTATCCGCTTTTAAACAATCCTTATGCATTACTTGTTACTATACATTTTTTAAATATTGTTTTGCTAAGTCATTTGGAAGTGTTCCCCAATTTTCTTTGATGTTTTTGGTGTTATGTTCTTTTGCTGCATTTGTACCTGTGATATCTACCTCTATGGCATCTACAATAACATGCAGTTCAACATATCCATTTTCCGGAATATTGCTTATATCACCAAATGTAACATCTGTGAAAAGTGGTTTTGTTTCCTCCTCAGGATCTAATGCCTCATTATAATAGTAGTATCCATTTCCATCTTTTGATAGCCATTTAGTATCTGTACCGGTTAATGTAAATTCCTGTATAGAACCTTGTGCTATGCCATCCTGATCATGAATCACTGCAATTACTCTTGCCCTTACCAGTACTGGTTTCTTCACTGCACTGGAGCCAGGATTTATAACGGAAGCTTCTTTACCTCCACCATTTGTTGTTGATGTTGCTTTATTATTCTCTTTGTTTATGTAATAAGTAGTTCCACCTGGTTCGTTAATCTCAATATTCACATAAGTCCTAGGTGCAAATGCATTACTAACCGCATTGGAATTCACACATAATATTCCACTCTTTGCAAGTGCGAAAATACCACTTGTTTCTATAACAGTAAGAGATACTGTGGTGTACATAATCATTCGAAGTTTTTTCAGTCTGTAATTTAATGTTTTCTTTTTCTTATTCTTATGCATACCACTCATCTCCTTTTACATTAACAAATCCATTTTCTACACATTATTCTTTCTTCTTTGCGAACAGGTCTATTATAAAGGATAATACCAGCAAAACCACAATAC
>JAAVHR010000038.1 GCA_014799595.1 Clostridiales bacterium
AGTTGTACATATACTTTTATATGCTTAACGCCATACATGAATATTTTACTATGAAAGTCCTGACAAACGGCTGCATTTTGTGCAAGCTTGCTTGCAAAGAAATGCAAACATTTGGCTGGCTAAACTGTATGAGTATGTAGGGTGGTAGTCCGAAATATGAATACAGTTGGTGATTGCGCGAGTGCGAAGCACGTAGCAATCAACTTTCATTCATAATATTTTTAGTCATGATGTATATTCTGGCAAAATATGAATGATATGGCTGAACTGTTACATGAATTTCATGTTATTTTTTTCTTTTAGTTGCAGTATTTTTAAAAATAAGGTACTATATTCATATTGGAAAATTACACAATACCAAAAAATGTACAGAAAGGATGTTACTATGTTAAATCAAAAATTTCTAAAAAAGAAAACATTTACTTTATTTCTTGTTCTTATACTTGCTCTAAGTCTTGCAGGATGTGGAACAAAATCTTCTACTGGTGGTCAGCAAACTACGGATACCAATTCCTCCCAAACACCAGAAACTACAGAAGATGTGACACCTGACACACAAAACACACCTTCCCAAGAAGAAACAGAAGAACCAACAAATCCTCCTGTAAGCAAAGAAGTAAAGAAGCAGGCAAGTATACAAACGAAAAAGCCAGTAAAAGGTGATACAATTGTTACCATCACCTTCAAAGATTTTGGTGATGTAAAAATAAAAATGTTCCCTAAAGAAGCTCCAAAGGCAGTGGAAAACTTTACAACTCATGCAAAAAAAGGTTACTATAATGGACTTACCATGCACCGTGTAATTGCAGATTTCATGATTCAGGGTGGTGACCCATCTGGTGATGGTACAGGAGGTGAAAGTATTTGGGGTAGCGAATTTGAAAATGAAACTGTAGAATACTTAAACCCAATCCGTGGTTCTCTTTGTATGGCAAATGCTGGACCAGATACTAATGGCAGCCAGTTTTTTATCACCCAGGCTTCCACAATTGATGAAAGCCTTTTAGATGGTCTTACCGATATTCAAAAAGAAATGTACCGTCAATATGGTGGTTGTCCTTGGCTTACTGGCGGATACACTGTATTTGGACAAGTTTATGAAGGTATGGATGTAGTGGATGCTATTTCTAAAGTAGAAACTGCTTCTAATGATGCTCCACTTGAAAATGTAATTATTGAAAAAATAAAAGTTTCTACTTTTAAATAAAACTGTTTCCTCTAAGCCTTTATGTAAGCCTCTGACTTATATAAAGGCTTGTAACTTGTTCAGAACCATGAACAATTACAAAACACCCATGCCTTGTGGACTGCGGCAACACCATAAATATATTCGCATGAGTGTTTTGTAAACGAGGATGCACACAAGTGCAAAAGTAGCACTTGGTGCTTTACGAACCTTGCAGCAGAGTGCAAGGTTCTACCTAAAAAGAGTGAATATATAGAAAATCTTAACTATCTGTAATAGTAGCATCTGCTATAGAACATGAATCTAAAATTAATAGATATAGGCTTAGGATTACAATTATGAGTAAATCAATATGGGAGATTCTATCTCCTTTTGCAAAATCAGATCCTCCTACTGAGGAAACCAAAGAAGAAACACCTAATAATGCTCCTGCAGAAGAAACACCAAACGAAACTTCTGACAATGCTCCAAATGAATATAATAGCAAAACAAAGGAGTTATCCACCTGCCTTATGTTACGGTTTGAAAATAGCCATGCAAACTCTTCTGGTATATTATATCAACCATTTATAGTAGGACTTTATGGATATGCACCAACAGATATGCCAAAATTTTATACAGAATATATGGAGGAAACTATAACCTCCCAGATTCATAATTTATTTTCTATTTCCAATCCTTAATTGCCTGTTTTCTATATTATAGTCCAACATTTCTGGCTATACCTATAAAGCGAAAAAGTGTGGTTGCTGCCACACTCTTTTTATCTGTTCCATTGCTGGTCAATTACCTGTTTCTTGATAAAATTACATTTTAATTATCAAAACTAACACTCCAAGCACTATGCGATACCAGCCAAATATTTTAAAATCATTTTTTTTCACATAATTTAACAAAAATTTAATGGCAAACACAGAGACCACAAATGCACTTAACATTCCTACTCCAAGAAAAACGCCCATTTCATTGGTAAATCTCATTCCCTCATGGAAAAATTTTACAATTTTTAGCAAGCTCGCTCCAAACATAACAGGAATTGCCAAATAAAAACTAAATTCTGCTGCCACACCACGGGATAATCCAATAAGCAATGCCCCAAGAATTGTTGCTCCTGAACGGGAGGTACCTGGTATCAAAGCCAGCATTTGAAATATCCCAATACATAATGCATCCTGATAGGTGATTTTTGATAATTGTTCTACTCTTTCTTTTTGGTATTTGTTCCGGTTTTCTATCATAATAAAGAATATTCCATATACAACTAATGTGATAGATACTGTGATGGTATTATAAAAATGTAAGTCAAGCCAGTCATCTAACAATAATCCTATTATGGCAGCAGGCAAAGAGGCTACAAGAACTTTTTTCCATAACTCTAAACTATCTTCTTTTACAATTCCTTTTATTTTTTCTTGCTTTATATCTGTGGATTTAGACAAGAAAAATGGCCATAATTTTTTCCAATTTAATAGGACAACTGCCATAATCGCTCCTAATTGTATAACCACATCAAACATTTCTTTAAATTTTTCTGCTTGTATAGGATTATTTCCTACACTCAACTGGATAAATTCTTCTAGCAGAATCAAATGTCCAGTACTGCTTATTGGCAGCCATTCTGTTATGCCCTCTACAATCCCAAAAATAATTGCTTTTAAAATTTCAATGCATTCCATTCCTTTTGTGCCTTCCCTTTCACATCTTCCTTCTTACTAAGAATATGCTGCCAGTTAGGTCTTTATCCCTATTATCAGTTTTTAGATTCCTCTAAATCCGGATAATATATATTTACTAAACGAAGTCCTTTTGCTGGTGCGCATGGTCCTGCAACTGTTCTATCTTTCTTTTCCAACATTATTTTCACTGCTTCAGGCTGGTAATATCCAATTCCAACCTGCAAAAGAGTACCAGCAATAATTCTTACCATATTGTACAAAAACCCACTTCCAGATATTCGTATTTTAACTAAATTTCCTTCTCTAAAGACATCTAATTGGTAAATTGTTCTTACTGTTTCTGTAACTTGGGTTTTTGCTGAGCAAAAACTTTTAAAGTCGTGTTCGCCAACCAAATAACCAGCCGCCTCCTGCATTTTTTTTATATCCAGATTCCTGTAAAAGAAATAACTGTACAACCGTTCTGTAGGAATCGGAATATCTGTATTTAATATATGATACTCGTAAGTCTTTACGCTATCACAATGTCTTGGGTGAAAATCTCCAGGCACTTCTTTTGAAGATTGGATTCTAATATCTTCTGGCAAACGGGTATTCAATGCCAGTCCTATTTTTTCAGATGGTATTCGGCTACTGGTATCAAATACAGCTACATTTCCATAGGCATGTACTCCTGCATCTGTGCGGCTTGCTCCAATTATATTTATATCCTCCATCAATAATTCAGAAAGGTGTTTATTTAATACCCCCTCTATAGTTATAGCCCTTGGTTGTATCTGCCATCCATGATAATTGGTGCCATCATAGGCAACTTCTAATTTGATTCGCTTTTTTTCACTCATTCAGAATTCTCCTCTTTTTTGTATTCATACTAGACTGTGTAATTTCTATGAGTAGGAGATGTCAGCCAACTATTGTCCAAATACTTGGAATATACCTTAGGCCTATCATTAAAATAATAATATATCCAGCCAATACACCATAAGCTATATAATCTGCTTGTTGGTATTCTAATGGTTTCATTTTTGTTCTTCCTTCTCCTCCACGATAACATCTTGCCTCCATTGCCATTGCCAAATCATTGGCTCTTCGAAATGCCGAAACAAATAGTGGTACAAGTAAAGGAACCATATTTTTTGCCCGTTTTATCATTCCGCCCGTTTCAAAATCAGCTCCTCTTGCCATTTGTGCCTTCATAATTTTATCTGTTTCTTCTAGTAAGATAGGAATAAATCTAAGTGCAATGGACATCATCATAGAAATTTCATGTACTGGAACATGCAACTTCCTTAGTGGTTTTAACATCTGCTCCAGACCATCTGTTAAATGATTTGGTGTAGTAGTAAAGGTCATCATAGAAGCACCTAATACGAGCAAACTAAGCCGGATTCCCATAAATACCGCTTTACGGATTCCTTCTACACTTATTTTTAAAATTCCCCAACTCCATATTATATGTCCATCTACAAAAAGAGCATTAATTACCATAGTAAATACTAAAAGAAACAAAATTGGTTTTAATCCTTTTACAATATAAGAAAATGGTATATCTGATTTTTTTATTACCCATCCTAAAAATAAACTTACAAATAGAAATCCTAAAAATCTATGAAAACAAAACATGGATATCATATATACAAAAGTCCCTGCTAATTTTACTCTGGGATCTAATTGATGCACTTTCGATTCTTTTGGATAATACTGACCAATAGTAATATCTCGTATCATGTAAGATATCACCCCTTTCTTATACAGATTTATCTAATATCCTCAGTAATTCTTCTTTTGCTTCTGCTACAGTAAGAATATCTTTTGTAAATGTATATCCCTTTTTTCTTAGCTGATTCGTAAGAGTAGTTACTTGTGGTACTGCTAATCCTAACATACATAATTCTTCTTCATGGGCAAAAACATCCCTTTTATTGCCATCTAAAACTATCCTGCCCTCATGCATCACCACAAGTCTCTGGACATAATCTGCCATATCCTCCATGCTGTGGGAAACCAATATAATTGTACATTTCTTTTCTTTGTGCAGCTTTCTTATGAGATGTAAGATTTCTTCCCTTCCTCTTGGATCCAGACCTGCTGTTGGTTCATCTAAAATAAGTACTTCTGGTTCCATTGCCAAAACTCCCGCTATGGCAACTCTCCTTTTTTGTCCTCCAGACAAAGAAAAAGGAGAAACGTCTATTAGTTCCTCTGATAGTCCTACATCCCTCATTGCTTGATAACTTCTTAAATCTACTTCCAGTTGTGGTAATCCTAAATTTTTAGGTCCAAAAGAAATATCTTTAAATATAGTACTTTCAAACAATTGATATTCAGGATATTGAAACACTAAACCGACTTTCCCACGTAATGCCCTCATATCAAAATCACTTTCATAGATATCCTCACCATTATAATATATAGTTCCTTCGGTTGCTTTCACTAATCCATTTAAATGCTGCATAAGGGTAGATTTACCAGAGCCAGTATGCCCAATTAGTCCAACAAATTCTCCATCCTCTATCTTTAAATTGATGTCTCGTAATGCATACTCATCTTTTTCCACAACATCTTTATACTTGTAACTTAGGTGATCTATTATAATCAAGAATACTCACTTCCTAACTTGTAACCACTATATTTTGTTATGGTCTGTATAGTAAATGCACAGACCTACCTGAACTGTTACTACATTTTTTCAAAAGCTTCCATGAACTCTTCAACTGTTAATACTGCTTTTGGCATAGGTATGCCTTCTTTTCGCAATTCGTAAGCTAATTCCGTCACCTGTGGCACATTTAGATGATAGTTCTTTAATTCGTCTACTTGTGCGAAAATCTCTTTTGGTATACCTTCCATAACAACACTTCCATGATCCATAACAAAAATCTTATCCGCATATACTACTTCATCCATATAATGGGTAATCAAAATAACAGTCATGCCTTCTTCTTTATTCAATTTCCGGATTGTATCCATAACTTCCTTCCGTCCTCCTGGATCAAGCATCGCAGTAGGCTCATCTAATATAATACACTTAGGACGCATTGCCATAACTCCAGCGATTGCTACTCTCTGTTTTTGTCCACCCGAAAGTTTGTTTGGTGATTTTTTCCGAAAAGGTAACATTTCCACTGCCGAAAGACTTTCTTCTACTCTTTTCCATATTTTTGAAGTCTTCACTCCTAAATTTTCTGGTCCAAATCCTACATCTTCCTCTACTACATTAGCAACAAACTGATTATCTGGATTTTGGAAGACCATACCTGCACTTTGCCGGATTTCCCACAGTTTTTTCATATCATTCGTATTTTTACCATCTACCCAAAGGCTTCCTTCCATAGGAATAAGCAACCCATTTATATGCTTTGCAAATGTAGATTTTCCAGATCCATTATGTCCTAAAACAGCAATAAACTGCCCTTGTTCTACATCTATATTTACTTTATTAATTGCTGTTGTAATATCTACCACATTATCCTCTTTATCCCGCCGTATATATTCATAGACTAAGTTTTTTGCCCGAATCATATAGTTCATGCCATGTTTCACCTCCTGTCCAAAATATTACAAATGATTTCTTTTTTCCTTCCCTATTGTAAAGCATTCCTTCTAATTTGTAAACCTTCTGTCCCTTTCTTTCACAAACTTTTGCATGGCTGAATTGCAGCCAAACTTTCAGAACAAAGTAGCACAGTTTACACCCAACATTTTTCAACAAAATTTCCATTAAGATGGTGTAAATGGTAACACAAGGGGAGCGTTTTTACTTTATAGGACGAACTTCCTATAAAGTAAAAAAAGAGGTTAAATGCCATAATCAACATCCAACCTCTTCTATATCACATTTCTATACTAATTCAATTAATACTTCCATAGCAGCATCACCTTTACGTGGTCCAATCTTCACGATTCTTGTATAACCACCATTACGATCTGCATACTTAGGTGCGATTTCATCAAATACTTTATCTGCAACATCAACTTTCTTAGTATTTCTTTTCTTACCAGCTGCCTTTGCAGGAACTTCTGTTACGCTGTAAAGAATTTTGTTCATTTGTCTTCTAGCATGAAGACGTGAAGGCTTATCCTTTTTAATTTCTTTATCAACAGTTTCCTTTACAACAACCTGATATGTCTTACCATTCTTACTTGTCTTTTCTTCTGTAACTTTTACACCATTCTCATCTCTCTTAGCAACAGTAACCTGAATGGTAGAAGTTTCATAATTGTCTTTTTCTTTTACGCCTAAAGCAATAATGCTCTCAGCAATACGACGGATTTCTTTTGCCTTAGCTTCAGTTGTTACAATTTTACCATTGTATAACAAATTAGTAACCTGATTTCTAAGCAAAGCTTTTCTCTGACTAGCGGTTCTGCCAAGTTTTCTATAGCCTGCCATGTGCTTACCTCCTAAATTGATTACATTTATATCGTACAACTCTTATATATCTATGCTGAATAAATTGGTATCTCTTACCCTTCATTCTATTCATAAATCATTAGTACTTATTCAATATCTGAATAGTTACAATTATTCATCACTCTCATGTAGCGATAATCCAAGTTCTTTTAACTTTGCAAGCACTTCTTCTAAAGACTTACGACCAAGATTTCTAACCTTCATCATATCATCAGAAGTCTTATTTGTTAACTCTGCAAGTGTATTAATTCCTGCTCTCTTCAAACAGTTATAAGAACGAACAGAAAGTTCCAAATCATCAATACTTGTATCAAGAACTTTTCCCTTATTATCCTCTGGTTTCTCAACCATAATCTCTAAACTCTTTGCATTCTCTGTCAAATCAATGAATGACTTTAAATGCTCACTTAGAACTTTTGCAGCAAGACTTACTGCTTCGTCTGGCTCTAATGTTCCGTTAGTGAATACATCCAATGTAAGCTTATCATAATCTGTAATCTGACCAACACGAGTATTTTGAACTGACAAATTTACACGTTCCACTGGGGTATATATGGAATCTATTGCAATAGTTCCAAGAGGAAGTGAATCATTTTTGTTTTTATCTGCTCCAACATATCCTCTACCACGTGTAATTGTTAATTCCATACTTAACTTACAATCTTTGCCTCCACTAAGTGTAGCAATTACCAATTCAGGGTTCAAGATTTCAAGATCAGGATCTACCTGAATATCACCAGCAGTTACAACACCTTCTCCTTCAAATTCAATATAAGCAGTCTTTGGCTCATTGAAATCGCTAGTGTTCTTGATTGCCAAGCTTTTGATATTCATAATAATTTCTGTAACGTCTTCCTTTACACCCGGAATAGAACTAAACTCATGTACTACACCATCAATCTTCACTTGACTAACTGCTGTACCTGGCAACGACGAAAGCATAATTCTTCTTAAGGAATTACCCAAAGTTGTACCATATCCTCTTTCAAGGGGTTCTACTACAAAACGTCCATATTTCTTATCTTCAGAAATTTCTTTTTCCTTAATTTGTGGTTTTTCAAAATCAAACTCAAACACTTCTGGACCCTCCTTTTGGGTTATATGCTACTGCTATTCTGCTATTATAATCTCACAACAACCATCCTTCTCTTTCTCTTCGGTATACCTATGTAGCCAAAAAGAAAAACAAAAATGTTATTATTTAGAATACAATTCGACAATAAGCATTTCGTTTACCGGAACATCAATCTGATCTCTTGTAGGTAATTCTTTTACCACACCAGACAATGCTTCATGATTTGCTTCTAACCAAGCTGGAACCAATCTTGCATCTGTTACTTCTAAAATGTCCTTATATCTCTGAGCTGATTTATATTTCTCAGCAATTTCAATTACATCACCAGCTTTAACCTGATAAGAAGGAATATTTACACGCTTACCATTTACTAATACGTGCTTATGGTCAACAATCTGTCTTGCTTCCTTTCTTGTTCTTCCATATCCCATACGGAAAAGAACATTATCAAGTCTCAATTCTAAAAGAATCATTAAGTTTTCACCTGTTGTACCAGTTCTAACTTTCTGAGCTTTTGCAAACATATTTCTAAATGGCTTTTCCAATACACCATAAATAAATTTAGCTTTCTGTTTTTCTCTTAACTGTAAACCATACTCGCTTACTTTTTTTCCAGTTCTTGAATTTCTCTTGGATTTCTTATCAATACCCATAACACTAGGATCAATTCCTAAGGCTCTACATCTCTTAAGCACTGGGGTTCTATCTACTGCCATCTTCTATACCTCCTAATATTCTACTAGACACGTCTACGTTTTGGTGGTCTACATCCGTTATGTGGTACTGGAGTTACATCCTTAATACTTGTAACTTCAATTCCGCATGCCTGAAGTGCACGGATTGCTGCTTCTCTACCAGAACCTGGTCCTTTTACCATAACATCTACAGATTTCAAGCCATGTGGTATTGCTGCTTTTGCTGCTGTCTCTGCTGCCATCTGAGCTGCATAAGGAGTAGATTTTCTAGAACCTCTGAAACCTAATCCACCTGCACTTGCCCAAGAAAGAGCATTACCTTCTGCATCTGTCAGTGTTACGATTGTATTATTAAAAGATGACTGAATATGTGCTTGTCCACGATCAACGTTTTTCTTCACACGTTTTTTTGTCACTTTTTTTGCTATTTTCTTAGCCATTGACAAACCCTCCTATGGATTTAAATATTTCTTCATTATACTTTATTGATTATTTCTTCTTGTTAGCTACTGTACGCTTAGGACCTTTTCTTGTTCTAGCGTTTGTTTTTGTCTTCTGTCCACGAACAGGAAGACCTTTTCTATGACGGATTCCTCTATAACATCCGATTTCCTGTAATCTCTTGATGTTAAGAGCGATTTCTCTACGTAAATCACCTTCTACAGTTTGAGAAGCATCAATTACGTCACGAATTCTTGCTACTTCTTCATCTGTTAAATCCTTTACACGAGTATCTGGATTAACATTTGCTTCTGCAAGGATACGGTTAGAACTTGCTTTACCGATACCATAAACATAGGTAAGACCTATTTCTACACGTTTTTCTCTTGGTAAATCTACACCACTAATACGAGCCATGTGCAATAACCTCCATAAATAATTAAATTAATAGTAGTTTCCGAATTACTTCTTTAGTAATTCCATTGATGATTGCAAATCAACACATCCGAGTGTATCATTGCGTCAGCCGCTTTAAACCATGCAATAGGAATAGACTAGATATTTAAAAATTCCTATGGCAGATGAATGAAAATGACAGACATCCGCTACAGTTCATCACACTGTCCACAGTATCACAATTTCGTACATCTCTGTACTTGCCTTGTATGGCAGAATTGTAACACAAAAAGCAAAAATAATATATGTTCATAGAAATCACATCTATCTACAGGTATTCCTACTTGTAAACATCCCTGATTTCTTCTAAAATAATTATCCTTGTCTTTGTTTGTGTCTAGGATTCTCGCAGATTACTCTTACGCTTCCTTTTCTTTTAATGATTTTGCATTTTTCGCAAATCGGTTTTACTGATGATCTTACTTTCACCGTAATCTCTCCTTTCACAAAGTCCACTTGCTATTTTATCACAAGACTTTTTGAAATGCAAGAACTTTTTTCCATATTTTTTCATAACTATGTAAGAGTTCAGCCGGGTTCATTCATAAAGTGCCAGAATATACAAATTGGCTAAAAATATTCTTTTTGGCTGGACACTTTATTCATGAATGACGTTAAGCACATAAAAGTATATGCACAAATTGCCCTCTATGAGCAAGCTCACTCGTGCAATTTGCACATATACTTTTACCCGGCTGAACTGTTACCATACTATTCTTTTATGTCAAAAGGTGCCCAAATTTTCTCTTGCATCTCAAGTCCGACCTTATACTCCTTTTCTTCATATCTCAATACATCTCTACCCGAAAGAACAAATTCTTTTGTTTCTCCATTTTCGTATTCCAATAAAAATGTTAAAAATCCATAGACTACTTCTGTTGCTGGTTTTTCTTCTTTTTCTGTATATTCTTCTAGTTTTAAGCCTGCTAAAGTATTACACCATTCTTCCAGTGCCTCTTTATCTGTAATTTCTATTTGCAGACATTTTACTGCCATAAGTTCTTGAAATAATTTTTCTGTAAAAACAGAGTTCTGTGGCTTCTGTGATAATCTTATCTGATTCGTTTCTCCTCTTTCTTTTCTTATTTTATAGAAAGAATTCAAAAATACAGATGCAATATCTTCACTAGGTCTGTAGCAAAGATTATCACACTCTAGTCTTTCTGGTAATAATATAAACTTTTTTGTTTCTCCATTTTCATAAACTAGTTCATAAATACCAGAACAATATTTTCCCTCATAGGGCAATTTCCCATTTGTCCATTTTTTCAATTTAGCTCCTGCCAACAGATTACATAGTGTTTCGACTGTTTCCCTGTCAGTAATTTCTATGTTCCATAAATCTTTTCTAATAGCTACAATCCCTTGAAACGTTTCTTCTGTAAAAATGGTATTTTTAGGTTCATTTTCTAATTTAATTTTAATTTTTTTATAATTATAGTATTTTATAGTAATACCAGTTGTAATAGTAAATAAAAGTACACCAATAATTCCAATCAAAATATGTTTTTTTTTCATAAGGTATTCCTCCCTGACTAATAAAGAGTTTCTATCCACACAAATTTTTTCCCGTCTATTGTAACTGATACTTCTGTCCCCTCATACCTCATCATTCTCAAAAAGCCATTTGAATCCCAAAGCATAACACTTTTCTTTCCTGTAGATGTAATAGCATATCCAAATCCTGTCACTAAATGTCTATCTGTTGCTGAGGCTTTCAGTCCTAAACAAAAAGGTCTGTCACTGTCTATGTTATCACATAAAGAATTCCAAGATAATTTATTACTTCTCATTTTATATGGCACTCTATATAGGTTTAGTGCATCTCTTGTTTGTCTTAGATTTGCACCTCCAGTTATACCCATTCTATCACTTACATTTTTTGCGGTTAAGTTTTTATTTTTTTTGTAATTTACAATAGTAGCAACTACAGCTGCCCAACAATTTTTTTCATCTTGTTTAACAAAATTAGTTATCCCACATTTTTTTGTTTTTGCATTGGATGAATCCGAAGATACAAGGTTGGGCATATTCACCTCTTCTATATTATTCAACACATTAATACTTTTCTTTGCATTTTCCAACTTTATCTTTCTCTGATTAGTCGATATCTCTTCAAGTTTACAGTCAAATTTTTTCTTGATATATTTCACTTTTTCTGAAAATTTAGATTTACTAAAAACCTTAGGTACTTTCCTTTTCTTTCCTTCTGAAAAATCTTCTAATAATAATGTTTCATTTTCACTTTCTGCATAAATTCTATTTCCTTCAATATAAAGCATATATGTTTCATTTGCATTATAACTATCTAACAATTTTTGATAAAACTCTGTATCATTTGATATGGACAATTTTCCATTTTGTTCTATTACAGCAACAAAAACACACTCATTTTTATGTAAAATTGGTAGATATTTAATAATCTCTTGGGTATCAAGATTAAAACAATCTACTTCTGTTCCAATTACTAAATCCTTTACATTTTCTACCTTAAATTCCTCTCCTATTTGTTGAACCAATTCCATTAAATCATTCTCATTATACTCCTGACTCTCTGTAAGACACAAGGTACTCACTTCACTCTGTTTTTCCTGTGCAAGTACATTATTTTCATTATATAATACACAGAACAAAGCAAATAATCCTATAATTGTAATCTTTAATAAATTTACATTTTTACTTATTAAGTTCCTCATAATATCATTCTCCTAACATAGTTATTTTGTTTAATATTGTTACTATAAATGAGAAAATATAAAATATTACACAATGAATTTCATGATATGCCGACAATACAGCAAAAATACGGAAAAATATCTTCGTTTCAAAGACAATATATTATGTTTTTTGTGCATTATTCGGAATTTGCCCATTTATAGATTGTTAAATAGATTATTTAACACAAAAAGGAATCAGACCTGCTGACAGAATTCATCCTGTCAACTTTAGTTAGCCTAATTCCTTCTCTTTTATCTTCTGTGTATGTTTAGTATTTGCACAAATGTCTTTTATCTTTAGTCATCACTTATTTATCTCTCCAAATAATTCTTCCTTTTGACAAATCATAAGGAGATAACTCTAATGTTACCTTATCACCAGGCAAGATACGAATAAAGTTCATTCTCAACTTACCACTAATATGTGCCAAAACTTTATGTCCATTTTCAAGCTCTACCTGAAACATGGCGTTTGGCAATTTTTCTACTACTGTTCCTTCAATTTCCACTACATCTGCTTTTGACATAAAAATCAACCTCCTAATGCTAAATCCATCTCTCTTTTACAAAACTCCCTATATCTTTATCATTACTAGCTGCAAAACAGTTTTACAAAGGAGAGTTTCCTTTTGTTTCCAATTCTTTCTTATATTGTTTTAATACATTTTTGTACATTTCATTTCTTGGTTTTTCTTCTAATCTCTCACAAAAATCTGCCACAAATTGAATATGCTTTAATTTTTTCTTTTTGGGCTTTTCAAGAGTTTTGTATTTACCATCCACCAGAAAAGCATATTCCCCTTGTACATCATTTATGATATAAAATGTTCCTTTATCATGCCCTGCCATAGAAACAACCAGATGTCCTTTTTTATACTCATACATAATAAAACTCTCTTTCTATTTCTTTAGAGACAAAATCTCTGGTTCACCCTCAGTAATCAAAATAGTATTCTCATAATGGGCAGACATAGAGCCATCTTGTGTTACCACTGTCCAGTCATCCTCTAACCACCATACATCATAAGCTCCCATATTTACCATTGGCTCAATTGCAAGAGTCATGCCTGGTACTAATTTAGGACCTCTTCCAATAGTTTTAAAATTCGGAATTTGTGGTTCTTCATGTAAGTCTTTGCCAATGCCATGACCCACCAAATCCCGCACGACAGAATATCCATTACTTTCCACATACTTTTGTATCGCTTTTGAAATATCATGTAAATGATTTCCAGCTTTAGCAAACTTTATTCCCTCGAAGAAACTTTGTTTGGTAACATCAATCAGTCTTTGTGCATCGGAACTTATCTCGCCCACAGCATGAGTTCTTGCAGCATCAGAATGATATCCCTTATAAATTACGCCAGCATCCAGACTTACAATATCTCCTTCTCTAAGAAAATGCTTCTTATTAGGAATACCATGTACTACTTCATCATTTACGGATACACAAATCGAACCTGGAAACCCATTATAATTTAGAAAAGAAGGTATGCATCCAAAACTCTTGATGATTTCATATCCCTTGCGGTCAATATCCATAGTAGAAATACCTGGTTTAATAAATTTTTCTAATTCATCATGTACAATGGCAAGAATTCTTCCTGCTTCCTGCATTAGTTCAATTTCTTTTGCAGATTTAATAGTAATAGCAGCCATCTTTTACACCTCTAGTATTTTCACAATATTTTCAAACACTTCATTCATATCTTTTGTTCCATCTACTGATTTTAAAATAGATTTCTTTGTATAATAATCAATAAGTGGCTGTGTCTGATCATGATATACTTTCAAACGATTTTCAACAGTTTCTGGCTTATCATCATCTCTTAAAATAAGCTGTCCTCCACATGCATCACAAACATCTTCTGCTTTTGTTGGATTGTATACAATATGGTAAGTTCCTCCACATCCAACACAAGCACGTCTTCCAGACATTCTATCAATAATATTAGAATCTGGAACATCTACATCAATGGCATAATCTACCTTATCATTTATTTTTTCCAAAGCAGCATCCAAAGCTTCTGCCTGCGGAATTGTTCTTGGAAAACCATCTAAAACATATCCATTTTTTGCATCATCTTGTGCTACCCGGTCAACTACCAGATCTACCACTAATTCATCTGGAACAAGTAATCCCTGATCCATATATGTCTTTGCTTTTTTCCCAAGTTCTGTTCCATTTTTAATATTAGCTCTAAAAATATCACCTGTAGAAATATGTGGAATATTATATTTCTCTGCAATTCTCTTTGCCTGTGTGCCTTTTCCAGCACCAGGTGCACCTAACATAATAATTTTCATTGTCTTACCTAACCTTTCTCTCATTTACTAATTTCATTTTTTAACCGCAATTATACATGCCCCATTAACCATAAATAATCTCAGTTTCATTATCCTTTAAACAAAATTTAGCTGTAGTTCATACAACCACAGCTAAATCTGATTCGCAATTACTCACCTAGGAACCCTTTATAGTGACGTACTAACATCTGTGCATCAATTTGTTTCATTGTTTCAAGAACAACACCAACAATAATGATTAAAGATGTTCCACTAAAAGACACACTTGCATCAAATGCACCAGAGAATATAATTGGTACAACTGCTACAATGGTAAGACCAACTGCTCCAATAAAGATAACATAATTTAATACCTTAGTTAAATAGTCTGTGGTTGGTTTTCCAGGACGAATTCCTGGAATAAATCCTCCTTGCTTCTTCATATTATTTGCTACTTCAATTGGATTGAATGTAACAGATGTATAGAAATATGCAAAGAAAATAACCAAAACAATATAAACTAATAAACCTAAAGTATATTTAAATTCATAAATATTTTTTATATTACACCAATCGTTCTGATTACAAACTTTTAAAAGCTTTTGAATTAATGTTGCTCCGTCACCTGACTGTGGTGCTACACCAAAAAAGCTTGCAATAACGATTGGAAAAGACATCAGGGAACCTGCAAAAATAACAGGAATTACACCTGCTGTATTCACCTTCAAAGGAATATGTGATGACTGTCCACCAACCATTCTTCTTCCTTGTAATTTCTTTGCATATTGCACAGAAATTCTTCTTTCACCATCAGAAAGAATAATGATAAATATTACCATTACAAGAATAATACCTACTACAAGTACACCTGCAGCAAATTTACCACCCACACTTGATACTTTCATTACCTTATTCATGAAGATGTTCTTCATATCCTCTGGAATTCTGGAAACAATATTAATCAAAAGAATGATAGAAATACCATTTCCAACTCCTTTTTCAGTAATTCTTTCACCAAGCCACATTAAGAAAGCGGAACCTGCAGTCAATGCAGCAACACTAATAATAACGGCTGTTGCACTAAATCCACCTTCAAAATATCCACTTCTACCGAATCCGACAGCCATTGCTGTACTTTCCATAAGTGCCAAAACTACTGCAATATAACGTGTCCACTCTGTAATCTTCTTTCTTCCTTCTTCCCCATCTTTTTGTAATTCTTCCAAACGAGGAATTGCAATTGTTAATAATTGCATAATAATTGAAGAAGTAATATATGGTGTAATACTTAAAGCAAAGACAGACAAGGTGGAGAAAGATCCACCAGTCATTGCATCAAAAAAGTTTAGTGCAGTCTGTCCTTGGAAAAAGCTTGCAAAATAGTCTCTGCTTACTCCAGGAATTGGAAGCTGTGAGCCAATTCTCACAACAATTAATGCAAAAAAGGTGTATATTAATTTATTCCTAATATCTTTAACTTTGAAAGCATCACGGAATTTTTTTAACATATTAAACCTCCTCTGCTGTTCCACCAAGTGCTTCTATTTTTTCTTTTGCAGATGCACTAAATGCATCAACTTTAACTTGAAGCTTCTTAGTTAATTCTCCATTTCCAAGAATTTTAACGCCATCCTTTGGATTTTTAATAATGCCAACTTCCATTAATGTTTCAACAGTAACAGTTGCATTGTCATCAAAACAATTAAGTTTATCCAAATTGATTGCTACGATATCTTTTGAATTTCTACAAGTAAAACCTCTCTTAGGCAATCTTCTATATAAAGGCATCTGTCCACCTTCAAAACCTGGTCTTGGTGCACCAGAACGAGCTTTTTGTCCCTTATGACCTTTACCTGCAGTCTTACCATTTCCTGAACCATGACCACGACCTCTTCTAAAGTTGTCGTTGTGCTTAGAACCTTCTGCTGGTCTTAATTCTGATAAATTCATCAAAAGCACCTCCTTACTTTTTATTAAATCTCTTCAACCTTTACTAAATGTTTAACATGCCAAACCATACCTCTAACAGCCTCATTATCTGGTAACTCAACTGTTTTGTGCATTTTCTTAAGACCAAGTGCTTCTACTGTGGCCTTATGCTTAGGAATTGCACCGATTGGCGATTTCACTAATGTAATTCTTAATTTATTTGCCATTTTAAACCTCTTTTCTGCATACCCAATGTAAATTCAAATATTTACTTTGTATACTAGTTTCAATCTGTCATCCCAAAGGGAACAACTGACTACGCATTTATATGCCTATTGTATGTATTTCACATACAACAAAGGCATATCTTGCGTAAACGGTTACTCATTCTAATTATATAACTGATCTACAGAAATACCACGAAGTTTTGCAACTTCTTCTGGAGTTTTCAAGTTCTTCAATCCTTCGATTGTTGCAAGAACAACATTCTGTTTATTATTAGAACCTAATGACTTTGTACGGATATTCTTAAATCCTGCCAATTCCAATACGGAACGAGCTGGACCACCAGCGATAATACCAGTACCCTCTGGGGAACGCTTTAATAATACTTCTGCACTACCAAATTTTCCAACAAAGTCATGTGGTACACTACCATTTTCATCAATTGGCAGTTCAATTAAACTCTTTATCGCATCTTCTTTACCCTTACGAATCGCTTCAGGTATTTCTGTTGCTTTTCCTAAACCTGCACCAACATGTCCGTTTTTGTCACCTACAACAACTAAAGCAGTAAATCTCATGTTACGTCCACCTTTTACTACCTTGGTTACACGTTTAATGGATACAACGTTATCTTCTAATTCTAACTGACTAGCATCAACGATTGTACGTTTCATGTATTCTCCTCCTTGCTTAGAACTCCAGACCAGCTTCTCTTGCTGCTTCAGCTAAAGCTTTGATCTTTCCTTGATATATAAATCCGCCTCTATCAAAGACAACAGTCTTGATACCTTTATCCAATGCTTTCTTTGCAATTACTGTTCCCAAATGTGCTGCTGCTGCAACATCATTTGTTTTTTCTAATTCAGCCTTAACATCTTTTTGAAGAGTAGACGCTGAAACTAAGGTATTTCCAACTGTATCATCAATAATTTGAGCATACATATGATTATTACTTCTGAATACAGCTAAACGTGGTCTTTCTGCTGTTCCAGAAAAACGATTACGTAATCTTCTATGTTTATTAACACGAACTTTACTTCTTGCTTCTTTACTAACCATTGCGTTTTCACTCCTTTAATTATTTCTTACCAGTCTTACCAACTTTACGTCTAATCACTTCATCAGCATATTTGATACCTTTACCCTTATAAGGTTCTGGTGTTCTCTTCTCTCTGATTTCAGCAGCGTATTGGCCAACTTTTTCTTTATCAATACCTTTAACAGTAATCTTGTTCTGTCCCTCAAGAACAGTTTCGATTCCTTCTGGATCTTCCATAACTACAGGGTGTGAATATCCAAGAGATAATGTTAAAGTTTTTCCCTGTTTTGCAGCTCTGTAACCTACACCATTAACTTCAAGAACTTTTTCATATCCATCAGTAACACCAACTACCATATTGTAAATTAATGTTCTGGTCAAACCATGTAAAGATTTCATCTTCTTTAAGTCATTTGGTCTAGTAACAAGAATTTCAGAACCTTCCATCTTAATAGTCATCTCTGAAGGCAACACTCTTTCCAATGTTCCCTTAGGACCTTTTACAGTCACTTTATTATTTTCTGCAATATCAACAGTTACTCCTGCTGGTACCGCGATAGGCATTCTTCCTATACGTGACATGCCCGCACCTCCTAAATTTATTTGAAAATTTATTTATATAAACAAACTACCATACAAATGCTAATACTTCTCCACCAACATTTGCTTTTCTTGCTTCTTTGTCTGTTAACACACCTTTATTTGTAGAAATAATTGCAACACCAAGACCACCAAGTACTTTTGGAAGTTCTTCCACATTAGCATAAACACGAAGACCAGGTTTAGAAATTCTCTTTAAACCGGTAATAATTTTCTCGTTTTTATCTTTACCATATTTTAATGTAATGTGAATGGTCTTAAATGCACCAATTTCTTCGATATCATATTTCTTGATATAACCCTCTTTTAAAAGGATTTCTGCAATAGCTATCTTCATTTTTGAAGCAGGTACATCTACTGTATCATGTTTAGCAGTATTTGCATTACGAATTCTTGTAAGCATATCTGCGATTGGATCGCTCATTGTCATGTGATTTTGCCTCCTTAAACAATCTAGAAAGCATGCTCGCTTTCCGAATGACTCATGTTACCAGACATAACACAGGTTATGCCGGCACTTATGAGACATTATATATTCTACCAACTTGCTTTTTTTACACCAGGAATCTGTCCCTTGTATGCTAATTCACGGAAGCAAATTCTGCAAATTCCGTATTTTCTCAAATAAGCATGTGGACGTCCACAAATTTTGCAACGATTGTATTCTCTTGTAGAGAATTTAGCTTTACGCTGCTGTTTTACTTTCATTGATGTTTTAGCCATGAATTTCCCTCCTAACTATTTCTTNAACGGCATACCGAATTGTGNTAATAATTCACGAGCCTCTTCATCAGTTTTTGCAGTTGTTACAAAGATAACATCCATACCTCTNACTTTATCAACNTTATCATANTCAATTTCNGGGAAAATCAACTGTTCCTTAATACCAAGAGCATANTTTCCTCTTCCATCAAANGCATTAGGATTTACACCTCTAAAGTCACGTACACGAGGNAATGCCAAGTTAATAAGACGATCTGCAAATTCATACATCTTCTCGCCTCTNAATGTAACCTTACATCCGATTGGCATACCCTCTCTGATTTTGAAGTTAGCAACGGATTTCTTTGCTCTAGTCAAAACTGCNTTCTGACCTGCAATAATCTCAAGATCTCTAACAGCNGTTTCAAGAACTTTTGCATTGTCTTTNGCTTCGCCAACACCCATNTTAATAACAATTTTATCTAACTTAGGCACTTCCATAACATTCTTATATCCGAATTTNTTAGTCATGCCNTCAACGATTTCNTTTAAATATGTTTCTTTTAATCTAGCCAACTTANTGNACCTCCTTCCTTAGAATTAGTCAATNACTTCGCCTGTTNCNTTAGCAAAACGAACNTTTTTGTCACCTTCTATTTTAAATCCGATTCTGGAAGGCTTACCNTTNCTCAAATACATAACATTTGATACATCAATTGGAGCNTCCATAGTTATNATACCACCATTTGGATTTGCCTGGCTTGGTTTAGCNTGNTTAGTAANGATATTAACGCCTTCNACTACTACTTTACCATTCTTAACGCTCTTTACAGTTCCCTGTTTCTTTACGTCNTTACCAGCGATTACAANAACCTGATCGCCTTTTTTAATTTTACTCATTGCCATTCTTGACACCTCCTTATAATACTTCTGGTGCTAATGAAACGATTTTCATAAACTGCTTTTCTCTTAATTCTCTAGCAACAGGTCCGAAAATACGAGTTCCTCTTGGNTTCTTATCATCTTTNATGATAACTGCNGCNTTCTCATCAAATTTAATNTAAGAACCATCTTTACGACGAGCGCCNTTAACNGTACGAACTACAACTGCCTTTACAACATCACCTTTTTTTACAACTCCACCAGGTGTTGCATCTTTGACCGTAGCAACAATGATGTCACCAATATTCGCATATCTTCTAGTTGAACCACCCAATACTCTAATGCAAAGTAATTCTTTTGCACCAGTATTGTCTGCAACNTTAAGTCTTGATTCTTGTTGGATCATGTCAATACTCCTTTCAGAANAATCTATCTAAACCGCAAAAAATTATTTTGCNTTTTCAATAATTTCTACAAGTCTCCATCTTTTATCTTTTGACAAAGGTCTTGTTTCCATAACNTTAACTCTATCACCAATGTTGCATTCATTATTCTCATCATGAGCTTTCAACTTGTAAGTTCTCTTAACGATTTTGTTGTAAAGAGGATGCTTTACGTTGTCAACAACTGCAACTACGATTGTTTTATCCATCTTATTACTAACTACTTTTCCAGTACGAGTTTTTCTCAAATTTCTTTCCACAACAATATCTCCTTTCTTAAATTCCTGTGAAACGATACAGGTAATTATTCNGCTGCTTTTGCAGTNATAATAGTCTGAATTCTTGCGATATTCTTTCTGACTTCTTTAATTCTGCTTGTATTATCTAANTGATTTGTTGCGTTTTGGAATCTCAAGTTGAAAAGTTCCTTNTTAGCAGCTACTAATTCATCATTTAACTGAGCTACTGACTTCTCTTTTAAATCATTTACAAACTGCTTACTCTTCACTGCCCGCACCTCCTTCTAAGTCTGCGCGAGAAACAACNTTACACTTAACTGGCAANTTATGTGTTGCAAGTCTTAAAGCTTCTCTAGCTGTTTCTTCAGGAACACCAGAAATTTCAAACATAACACGTCCTGGCTTTACTACAGCTACCCAGTACTCNAATGTTCCTTTTCCNGAACCCATTCGAGTTTCAGCAGGTTTNGCTGTTACTGGTTTATCTGGGAAAATTTTAATCCAAACCTTACCACCACGCTTAATGTAACGTGTCATTGCAATACGGGCAGCTTCAATCTGGTTTGATCTAATCCATGCTGGCTCTAAAGCAACAATACCAAATTCGCCGTTTGTAATCTTATTTCCGCGTAATGCTTTACCTTTCATAGTACCACGGAACTGTTTACGACGTTTTACTCTTTTAGGCATTAACATTATTTATCGCTCCCTTCCTTTTTTCCTGCTTTTGTTGGAAGTACTTCACCTTGGTAAATCCATACTTTCACGCCCAATTTACCATAAGTTGTATCAGCTTCTGCAAATCCATAATCAATATCTGCACGCAATGTCTGCAATGGAATAGTACCTTGGCTATAAAATTCTGTACGAGCCATATCTGCACCAGCCAAACGACCAGCTACTGCTGTCTTGATACCTTTTGCACCAGCTTTCATTGCTCTAGACATAGTAGATTTCATAGCACGTCTGAAAGAAACACGATTCTCTAACTGAGTAGCGATATTTTCAGCAACTAACTGTGCATCCACATCTGGTTTCTTCACTTCTTTGATATCTACTAACACTTTTTTATCAGTAAATTTAACTAATTCTGTTTTTAACTTTTCAATTTCAGCTCCACCTTTACCGATAACAACACCCGGCTTAGCAGTGTGAACAATAATTTTAACTCTGTCAGCAGCTCTCTCAATTTCAATCTTAGCGATACCAGCACTGTACAATTTATCTTTTAAAAATTTTCTAATATTATAATCTTCTACCAAACAATCTGCAAAATTGTCTTCTGCATACCATCTAGAGTCCCATTCTTTAATAACACCGACTCTTAACCCATGAGGATTAACTTTCTGTCCCATGATTAACCTCCTTATCTTTCATCAAGAATTACAGTGATGTGGCTCATTCTCTTTTCGATTCTATAAGCTCTACCCTGTGCTCTTGGTCTGATTCTCTTCATTGTTGGTCCTTTATTTGCATAACACTCTGCTACATAAAGGTTTTCTGGGTTCATTCCGTTATTATTTTCAGCATTTGCAATTGCTGATTTTAATAACTTTTCTATTAAACTTGAAGCATATCTTGGATTGTATGCCAAAATACCAAGTGCTGTATTCACATCCTTGCCTCTAATCGCATCCAAAACAAAACAGGCTTTCTGCACAGATACTCTAGCATAAGATAACTTAGCTGATGGTCTGGTTTCACGATTCTGCTCATTTCTTTCTTTTTTGATTTGGGATCTATGTCCTTTAGCCATGGATGAATCCTCCTTTCGAATATTACCTTTTTTAAATTCCGAAACAATTTATTTCATCAAGAATTATTTTCTACCTTTTTTCTCGTCTTTTCCATGTCCTCTATATGTTCTTGTTGAAACAAACTCACCAAGTTTGTGTCCAACCATATCTTCTGTCACATATACAGGCACATGTCTTCTACCATCATGCACAGCAAATGTGTGTCCAACAAACTGTGGAAAAATAGTAGAACGACGTGACCAAGTTTTAATAACCTGTTTATCATTTGCTGCATTAAGAGCATCTACTTTCTTAAGTAAGCTTTTATCAGCAAAAGGTCCCTTCTTTAATGAACGTGCCATAGGTTTAACCTCCTTCAAAACATTTGCCTAACTTTATTATTTTGCCAACGCCTTACCGTCTCTTCTTCTTACGATTAACTTGTTGGATTGTTTATTCTTCTTTCTTGTCTTTAATCCAAGAGCAGGTTTACCCCATGGAGTAACAGGGCCTGGACGACCGATACCTGTCTTACCTTCACCACCACCATGTGGATGGTCATTAGGGTTCATAACAGAACCACGAACTGTAGGTCTGATACCCATGTGACGCTTGCGTCCAGCTTTACCAATGTTAATCAAACCATGATCCGCATTACCAATCTGTCCGATAGTTGCTCTACAAATAATAGGTACCATTCTCATTTCTCCAGAAGGTAATCTAAGTGTTGCATATTTTCCTTCCTTTGCCATAAGCTGTGCACTGTTACCTGCAGAACGAACCAACTGTCCACCCTTACCAGGATATAACTCAATATTATGCACTTCTGTACCAACCGGAATATCTTCAAGTGCTAAGCAGTTTCCTACATTGATTTCTGCAGTAGAACCATTCATAACAGTTTGTCCTACCTCTAATCCAGCAGGTGCAAGAATATATGCTTTCTCTCCATCTGCATAACAGATAAGAGCAATATTTGCTGTTCTGTTTGGATCATATTCGATAGATTTTACTGTTGCAGGAATACCATCTTTCTTTCTCTTAAAGTCGATAATTCTATATTTTCTTCTAGAACCACCACCATGGTGTCTAACTGTAATCTTTCCCTGATTATTACGACCAGCATTTTTCTTCAAAGAAGTTGTTAAGGATTTCTCAGGTTTATTTGTTGTGATTTCAGAGAAATCAGAGCTAGTCATATGTCTTCTGGAAGGTGTATATGGGTTAAATTTTTTAATTCCCATTTTTTGCACTCCTTTCAATGTGTCCACGCATGCGTGCGTGTCATTTTTATTCTTATCGGTTATAAAAAACCTTAATTCGTTCGTCTATGAATTCTAATTAAAGACCTTCAAAAATCTCGATATCAGAGCTTTCTTCTGTCAATTTTACAATCGCTTTCTTTGTCTTAGCTGTTTTTCCAACAACCATACCGCGTCTACGCTTTTTACCATCCTGATTCATAGTGTTTACGCTAGCAACTTTTGTTCCTTCGAACATTTTTTCAACTGCTTCCTTAATCTGGTTCTTTGTAGCATCTGTATGAACCAAGAAAGTATACTTTTTCTCAGCCATAGCATTCATACTTTTTTCAGTAATAACCGGTTTAAGGATCACATCATAATATTTTAAATCTGCCATTATGCGTATACCTCCTCAATTTTTGCTACAGCGTCCTTAGTAATAACAACTGTGTCATATTTTAATATATCATATACATTAATTGTATTAGTCAAAGCTGTTCTTACTGTAGGGATATTTCTTGCAGACATCATTACATTTTCGTCTTTATCACCAAGAACTACTAAAGCTTTTTCTACATTTAAATTTTTAAGAACATTTACAACTTCTTTTGTCTTAATTACATCTAATTTAAACTCATCTAAAACGATAAATTTAGAATCATTTACTTTAGAAGTTAATACAGACTTAAGAGCTGCATTTTTTTCTTTCTTATTCATTTTGAAAGAATAATCTCTTGGCTTTGGAGCAAATACAACTCCACCACCTGTCCATTGTGGAGATCTTGTAGAACCCTGTCTTGCATGTCCTGTTCCTTTTTGTCTCCATGGTTTTCTTCCACCGCCACGAACTTCAGAACGTGTCTTTGCACTTTGTGTTCCCTGACGTTTATTAGCAAGTTGCTGTACAACTGCCATGTGAACTAAATGTTCATTTATTGGTGCAGCAAAAATAGCATCATTAAGTTCTAACTTATCTACTTCTTTGCCTTCCATATTAAAAACAGATACGTTTGCCATCTGTGATTGCCTCCTTCCTTAAAGCCTAGTTTGCCTTTACAGCTTCTCTTAATACTACCATTGATTTCTTAGGTCCTGGTACAGCACCTTTTACTAAGATTACATTATTCTCAGCATCCACTCTAACAACTTCAAGATTCTGGATAGTCACTTGAACATTACCCATCTGACCTGGCATTTTCTTACCTTTAAATACCTTAGAAGGATCTGAACAAGCTCCATTTGAACCTGCATGTCTATGGAATTTAGAACCATGTCCCATAGGTCCTCTGGACTGACCATGTCTCTTAATTGCACCTTGGAAACCTTTACCCTTTGAAGTAGCTGTTGCATCAATCTTATCACCAGCCTCAAAGATATCAACTTTGATTTCCTGACCTACCTGATATTCTTCTGCGTTGTCAAACTTAAACTCTTTAAGAAATCTTTTGTTTTCAACACCTGCTTTTGCAAAATGTCCTTTACGTGGTTTATTAACCAATCCTTCGCGGATATCTCCATAACCAACTTGAACTGCACTATATCCATCATTTTCCACAGTTTTAACCTGAGTTACTGCACATGGTCCAGCTTGTAATACAGTTACTGGAGTCAATACTCCATCTTCGTTGAAGATTTGTGTCATTCCGACCTTTGTAGCCAAAATAGCCTTCTTCATATCAATGCACCTCCTATAAAATCTACAGCGGAGCGTAACTAGACGCTCATCCTAGACGGCTTACACCGAGTGCTTGGTATCCATAAACGCTTCATTTACTCGTTACTTGGACTCTATATATAAACCCTAAGGATTCTTTCATTCATTATTTGTTTTTCATCTTAATATCGATGTAAACACCAGCTGGCATTTCTAATCTTGATAATGCATCAACTGTCTTCTGGCTTGGTGTAATCACATCAATCAATCTTTTATGTGTTCTCTGTTCGAACTGTTCTCTGGAATCTTTGTACTTATGAACTGCTCTAAGAATAGTTACTACTTCTTTCTTAGTTGGCAAAGGTACAGGTCCACTCACCTTAGATCCTGTCTTCTTTACAGTTTCAACGATTTTTCCAGCTGACTGATCGATTAACTGATGATCATAAGCCTTCAATGTAATTCTCATTACTTGACTTGCTGCCATAAAAAAAGCCGCCTCCTTTTCGCACTTAATTTCAGTACGACAAGTGGTGACTGTACACTACCCCGTGTGTATCATTCTTGTTTTAAACAAAATACTTACACACGTCTCATCTGCTGTTGCAGAGTTCTATTGTTGTACAGTGACTTGTCGCCAGTTTCCTAACTTGACATTCGCTCCGTGGAAAACCTTTGTTAAACAAAGCAACCTCACACTTCACAGCTATCAATGTCACAGCAGTTATTAGTATACCTTATTTTTCTTTAGTTGGCAAGTAATTTTTTCCTTTTAAGGCAAATAAACTTTAACAAAATCTATCTTTATTTCTTCTTCATTGTATACATCTTTACTAAAATTCAGCCTTTTTATATGTTCTGCCATCTTCCAGAAGCTCCACACGGCAGTACTAATCCACTATTTGTAACTGGCAATCCAATTTCTTCTGCTTGTACTTCTCCACCAAACTTTGGAACAATTGTACTTCCCATCATATAAGAAAGAACTGCTGGCTGTAATCCTGTTGTATAAGAATTTACTAAATAAAAAAGCGGATTAGGGGATAATATTTTCGTACATAGTTCAATAAAAGGAAAAATTTTCTCTTCTATCTTCCAAATTTCTCCTTTTGGTCCTCTTCCATAAGAAGGTGGATCCATAATAATCCCATCGTATGTATTGCCTCTACGAATCTCTCTTTCTACAAATTTCACACAATCATCTACAATCCAGCGGATAGGTGCATCCTTCAATCCAGAAGATACTGCATTTTCCTTTGCCCATGTTACCATCCCCTTAGAAGCATCCACATGGGTAACAGCCGCTCCAGCTTTCGCTGCAGAAACTGTAGCTCCTCCTGTATATGCAAATAAATTTAAAACCTTAATTTCTTTATTTGGATTTCTTTTCTTCTTATTATAAATTAACTCACTAAACCAATCCCAATTTGCTGCCTGTTCTGGGAATAAGCCAGTGTGCTTAAAACTAAATGGCTGTAAATTAAATGTTAAATCTTTATAATGTATCTGCCACTGTTTAGGTAGATCAAAGAATTCCCATTCTCCGCCACCCTTTTTACTACGATGATAGTGTGCATTTTTCTTCTTCCAGCCAGTATGTCTCCTAGGTGTATTCCAGATTACTTGAGGATCTGGTCTTACTAAAGTATATTTTCCCCATCGCTCCAGTTTCTCCCCTTGAGAACAATCCAACACCTCATAATCCTTCCAGTTATCTGCTATCCACATCTTATCATTTTTCCTTTCTCTAGCCAAATTTTATCTATTGGTATCTGCTCAACCACTGAAGAGATACATCTATTCTACTTATTATATATGCTGTTTTTCATCTGTGCAAGTCCAATCCTGTTTTAGTCTTTTTTACGGTCTGCACAGCACAATGTGCAGACCTACCTGAACTGTTACTTTCTAATGATATTTTAATTCTTTTCACCTTGACGGAGAATAAAAAAAACACTAAAATAAAACTATAGAAACAAAACATACATCACAAAGGATTTATATTGTGAAACAACAATATCATGGAGGTATTACTTATGGGAATTCTAACAAGATTTAAAGACATTATGTCATCTAACATCAATGCTTTATTAGATAAAGCAGAAGATCCAGAAAAAATGATTGAACAGTGTTTGCGTAACCTAAACAGCGATTTAGGTAAAGTAAAATCAGAAACTGCTGTAGTTATGGCTGAAGAACAGCGTTCCAAACGTGAATTGGATGAATGTACTGCTGAAATCAACAAAATGCAACAATATGCTATAAAAGCACTGGAAGCAGGTAACGAAGATGATGCGAAAAAATTCCTTGAGAAGAAAGGTGCATTAACAAGCAAACAGGCAGGTTTACAGCAAGCGTATGATTTAGCCCACACGAATGCTACTAACATGCGTAATATGCACGATAAACTTGTAAAAGATATTAATGAACTTAATTCCCGTAAGGAAATGATTAAAGGAAAAATGGCTGTTGCCAAAACCCAAGAGCGTTTGAACAAAATGACTTCCAACATGAATGGCAATAGTTCTATTTCTGCTTTTGAACGTATGGAAGCAAAAGCAAATGCTGCTATGGATAAAGCAAATGCAATGGCTGAATTAAATGCTGGTCCAAGTGATAGTATTGAAGATTTAACTGCAAAATATGCAGGTTCCACTTCAAATGTAGATGATGAGTTGGCGGCTCTCAAAGCAAGCTTAGGACAACAATAAAAGCGATGACTTGTAACAGTTCAGGCAGGTCTGCACACTCCGCTGTGCAGACCGTATAAATACTTAAAACAGGAGAGGAATTGGGCAATTCATATGTGAAGCTTGCCCAATTCCGTAACAGTTCAGCCCTCGGCTGAACTGTTACAATGACTTTTACGGGCTGTTTACCAAGAACGTGTCTGTTTCTGGTTAACAGCCTTTTTATATGTCTATTACCCAACCTTGTAAGGTATGAAACAGATACCAGTATCTTTCAACAAAACCATACGAAAGGAGAAATGAATATGGTCATTCAATATAAATGCCCAAATTGTGGTGCTGATATGGCATTTAGTGCTGAAACAGGCATGTTACATTGCGAAAGCTGTGGTTTGGATGAAAATATTGAAAAGATGGAGCGACATCAAGAACAATTAGAAACTGGAAGCTACCGGGACTTTATTTCTGAAACCAGTCATCAGACATACGAAGACGATAGTGCTGCCCAATATCAATGCAAAAACTGTGGTGCTATCCTAATTACAGATAAAGATACCTCTGCCACTACATGCAGTTTCTGTGATGCCCCTATGATTTTAGGAGACCGTCTAAGTGGTGATTTATCCCCTTCCAAAATAATTCCATTTTCCATCACAAAATCACAAGCTGAAGAAGCATTTCGCAAATGGTGCAAAAAAGGCTTATTACTTCCAAATGCTTTTAAAAAATCCAATCGTCTTAAAAGCATAACTGGCATGTATGTTCCTTTTTGGTTATATGATTTAAATACCCGTGGAGAAATCCATGCAGAATGCACGAAGGTACATACATATACTGAAGGTGAATATGATGTGACAGAAACTAAATATTTTGATGTTTATCGTGATGTTAATTTATACTATAATAAAATTCCAGTTGATGCATCTGAAAAAATGGATGATGATATGATGGATAAGCTGGAGCCCTATGATTATGGTAATTTACAAGATTTCAACACACCTTACCTATCAGGCTATCTTGCTGAAAAATACAACTATACAGATGAAGAACTATTTCCTAGAGTCGAAAAGCGAGCGAACCAATACTGTATAGACTATGCCCGCTCTACCATGAGTAGTTACAGCTCTGTTAACATTCGTCATAAAAATATCCAAATACGACCAGAAGATGTATACTATACTTTACTTCCTGTTTGGATGTTTTGCTATGACTATGAACATGCAGAACACAATTTTATGATGAATGGACAAACTGGCAAAATCGTTGGTAAACCTCCAATTAGTCCAGAAAAAGCTATTGGTTTATTTGCTGGTATTAGTATCCTTACCTTCGTAATTCTGAAAGTAATTATGTTTATAATAGGAGGTGTATGGATATGATAAAAACCCAAAAGCATAGTATAGCAAAAAAGGGATCTTCACTCCTTTTACTTGTTATGGTGTTAGTCACTTTTCTTCCATTATCTTTTATCGTAAAGGCCGCCACAGATGAAAGTGTAGAACGAATATATGATTATGCCAACACATTGTCTAATTCAGAAAAAGAAGACTTGGAAGAACTCGCTGAATCCTATTATCAGGATACAGGAAATAACTACTTGATTGTCACCACTACTACCAGAGAAGAATACGATTATTCACATAGTTCTTCCCCTGAGAAAGATTGTGAATTATATTCCAAAGCATTTTATGATTCATTTATAGAATTGTATGGGGAAGCTCATAAAAATTGTACTATATTAACAGTAGCTCTATCATCAGAGTCTTCAAATCGTCGTTATGCAAATATTTCTGGACAAAGCGAATTAGAAACTAAACTTAATGATGAACGCTGTACGAAGGCTTTTTCTGAAATTAAATCTTCTCTTCATGACTCAGATTATGCAAACGCTTATACAAAATATATGAAAGTTGTCAATCGATATCAAAAAATTAAACCAAATTTAAATCCAGATAGTATTTTTCTTAAGATATGGTTTCAACTTTTAATATCTGTTATAATTGGAGGTATTACTATTGGTGTGATGATATATCACTCTGGCGGCAAAATGACAGCCTCGGGTCAAACTTATTTGGATAGGGAACGTTCCAGTCTTATTAGAAGGCATGATCATTACATTAGGACACATACTACCCGCACAAAACGGAAAACCGATTCCGCTAGTAGTAGTTCTGGAGGTAGTAGTAGTGGAAGCAGTGGGAGTGGGAGCAATGGTGGTGGTTATTTTTAGTTAGCTTTTTTATTCAAAACCACATTTTTATAAAATACATAATAATAAATACATAAATAATAGAAAGCGAGGAAATGATTATGGGATTATTTAGCGGACAATTAGCAAATGTAGTAGAATGGGAAGAATTTAGAGATGATATGATTTTCTGGAAATGGACAAACAGAGAAATCAAAAAAGGTAGTAAATTAATTATTCGCCCAGGACAGGACGCTATCTTTATGAATAGTGGGCGTGTTGAAGGAATTTTTAAGGATGATGGAGAGTATGATATTGAATCACAAATTATTCCTTTTCTATCTACCTTAAAGGGCTTCAAATTTGGATTTAACAGTGGAATGCGTGCAGAAGTCCTTTTTGTAAATACAAAAGAATTTCAAGTAAAATGGGGTACAAAAAATGCAATTAACATCCCTGCTCCAAATATGCCAGGTGGTTTGCCAATTCGTGCAAATGGAACCTTTACTTTTAAAGTAAATGATTACATAACACTTATTGACAAGATTGCTGGTGTAAAACAAATGTATGTAGTAGAAGACGTAAAACAACGTATCACTGCTATTTTAGACCAGCTTCTTATGAAGTGGATTACAAAAGAAGGAAAAGACATGTTTAACCTTATGGCAAATTCCTTTGATATTGGAAATGGTATTAAAACCGATTTGGATATGCAGATTTGTGATAGCGGATTATCCATTACAAATTTTACAATTATGAGTTTTAACTATCCTGAAAATATCCAGCAAATGATTAACAAAAATGCCGAACAATCTATGATTGGTGATATGAACCGTTATCAGCAGGTGTCTATGGTAGATGGTATTTCTTCTGGAAGAGTACAAGGTGGAGGTGTTGCTTCTGATATGACTGGTATGATGATGGGCATGCAAATGGCAAATCAAATGATGCAAACTATGAATACAAACATGCCACAACAAAACACAATGAATCAGCCTGCTCAAAGCGTTGGAACTGGTACAAAACCAAATTTCTGCCCTAATTGTGGTCAAAAAACAGGCGAAGCAAACTTCTGTCCAAATTGTGGTCAGAAACTAGTATAATTTCTCTGTATTATATTAAAAAAACTCCCCATAAGAGTGAAAGTTAATCTACTCTTATGGGGAGTTAAATTTTTATATACTATGGATCTATGTAATATACTTTAATCTCATAATCTATTATTGCATCTTTTTGTAGAAGTCTTTTTAAAATTATTTCAATTAATCTACTAACCAAAAATATTCTCACTAATCTAAATTCATTACCATAAATATATCCGCAATTCAATTATCATTATATCTGCTAGTTAAAACGAATCTGGCTGATTTATATAAATGAATTGCTCTCTCAGATATAGATAATGTATCAAGATAAACTTGAGAATATTTCCTGTCCCTATCAAACAATTTCCATCTATATACTCTTTGTCATTACATCTAATAATTTAAGATTTATTTTATTGCTAATATTCCTACTTGCATATTAGAAAGCCACAATATTTCTACTGCTTTAAAATCAACACTATGCATTATATCTACTTGCTCGGTTATAGATATGGGATAATAATCCTTCCCATATCTACTTATATGTTCTTCACATTCCATAAGGCTTTTACCTTGTTGAAGTTGATAATTTTTCCATCTGTTTAGATAAAGATTTTTACCTATTTCACTAAATGGAGCAAAATTCTCAAAGCTAATATATATTCCATCAGGTTTCAAAGCATTATAATATTTGTGAACACATTTTATTCTTTCTTCTTTATTAAAATAATGGTTTACTTGAATTGCAGTAATAACATCAAAGACTTTATGATATTGTAATTCCAAAATATCACAAATATCAAATTGGGCATTGTATTTATAAAATCGTTGTTTCGCTATATTAATCATTCCATCTGAATTGTCACAAAAAACAAATTTTTCTATATCTATTTCTCGAAATGCAAATTCCGCCATTTTTCCTGTTCCACATCCAACATCAAGCCACATTGTTTTTTTGTTGTTATAATTTTTTACTACATCAATAACTTGTCTATAAAACTCTTCATAATAAGGAAGTGTTTGTACAATTTTTTTATCATATTCTTTTGAGTCAAATGCAGAAATATTGTTGTGCATCTTATTACACCCCCAATTCAAATTTATTCAACCATACAATTGATTTTAAATATATCATTTAAAACCTTACTATAGAATTTTAGCCTAAAGTTTTCATAACAAAAGCCTCATAAACAAAATATTTATGAGGCTATAAAAGAGGCGACTACCAGATTTGAACTGGTGATCAGGGTGTTGCAGACCCGTGCCTTACCACTTGGCTAAGTCGCCATATTTAATTATATTCGGCAATTAAAACTTTATGACAAAAACTCATCATATATCTTATCACTTAGCTAAATTACCAAAATGACTCCTACGGGAATCGAACCCGTGTTACCGCCGTGAAAGGGCGATGTCTTAACCGCTTGACCAAGGAGCCTTATCCTTTTCCCGTTTTCTTCCAACGGTTAACTCCCCGAGTTGGGCTCGAACCAACAACCCCACGGTTAACAGCCGTGTGCTCTACCATTGAGCTATCGAGGATTATTCCTGAAGGCTATACCTTCAAAACTACACACTGCTTCCATCCTTCCCTGGTCAAGACCTCGACCTATTAGTATCGGTCAGCTCCATACGTTACCGCACTTCCACCTCCGAC
>JAAVHR010000039.1 GCA_014799595.1 Clostridiales bacterium
CCGCTGTGCAGACCGTAAAAAAGACTAAAACAGGATTGGAATTGGGCAATTTACATGTGAAGCTTGCCCAATTCCGTAACAGGTCAGCCCTCGGCTGAACTGTTACAGTTTGTTTTTGAGTATAGGATAGAAATAGAGGGGGGGACTGATTTTGATAGATAAAATGGATATGGAAATGTTCTTAAGAGAAATGCTTATGAATATTGAGAATGAGCAAAGCCAGATTATCAGAAGATTAGAAGAGAGTCATAGAGAAGTTGAGTCCCTACAGAGGGAGAAAGAAATTATTGAAGAAAGATTGAAAGATAATATAAGTTTTTTTAGTCCTTCCAGTGCAAAGGGGAGAGATCGGCTGGAGGATATTCAGGAGAATATATTGGCAGGTCATACAAGAATAGAGCGAATTAAAGAAAATCTGGATGATATTAATAAGAAGATTATGATTATGGGGAGCATCATAAGATTTATTCGAGAGAGTGAAGTTTCAGGTCATAATGAGATAGAGAGAATTACTGGTGTATCTATATTAGAAACACAGGAGTTAGAAAGAAAACGAATAGCTAGGGATTTACATGATTCTACGATACAAAATTTAACCAATCTGATACATAAGACAGAATTTTGTTCTAAGATGATAGATAGAGATACAATTCAGGTAAAGTTAGAATTAATGACAATGTTGGAGAATATCCGGCATACTATTGAGGATATGAGAAAAATTATTTATGATTTACGTCCAATGTCTATTGATGATTTAGGATTAATACCAACAGTACAAAAATTAATAGAAGATAATAAAAAAATTTATCCTGATGTAAATGTAAAAATTAAAATAAAGTCAGAAGTAGATGAGATGGATTTGCCTTCTGTGATTACTCTTACTATATTTCGTATTATTCAGGAAGCTTGTAATAACATGTATAAATATGCCCATGCAAGTGAGGTTTCTATAGATTTCCAATTTCAAGAAGATTTTATTATTGTAACAGTAAAAGATAATGGCATAGGATTTGTGGTAGAAGAATTAGCCCAGAAAGATAAAGCGAAATCTGGTTTCGGAATTTCTATTATGCAGGAACGGGCACAGCTTTTAGGTGGAAATCTGGAAATTCAAAGTGTGCCTGACAAAGGTACAGTAATACGTTTAGAAGTACCTTTAGAATTATAGCAATAGATTAAGAGAGGAGAAAATTACATGAGACAGGTAAAAGTTGTAATTATTGATGATCATGTTATGGTAAGAGAGGGAATTAAACAATTATTAGAAATAGATGGAGATATTGTGGTAGTGGGAGAAGCAGGAGATGGTGAAGAAGGAATAAAATTATTGGAAACTCTGAAACCAGATGTAGTATTATTGGATATTAATATGCCAAAAATGAATGGTTTAGAAGTCTTAGAAGAACTAAAAATGAGAAAATTGAATTATAGAGTTTTAATTCTTACCATTCATAATGAAGTAGAATATTTGGTAAAAGCAGTAGAAATTGGAGTAGATGGTTATGTTTTAAAAGATTCTGAATTAGCTGTGTTAAAGAAAGCTATATTTTCCATTAATGAAGGGAAAACTTATATTCAACCATCTTTGACGCCTCTTTTAAAAGCTAAATTAGATCAGATGAAAGAAACGAAGGAGGAAGGATTAACAAAAAGGGAAATAGAAGTTTTAAAATTAATTGCCAGAGGTATGTATAATAAAGAAATAGCAGATGAATTGATAATTAGTGAAAAAACTGTAAAAAATCATATATCAAATATTTTTCGGAAAATTGATGTAACAGACCGGACACAAGCAGCAATTTTTGCTATAAAACATAGTTATGTGGAGATATAGAAAATATTATAATCCAGCAATGGTAAAATAAGAGACAAGTGGCTGCATGAATGTATTTTAAGATGTTCATGCAGCCATTTCTTTTAATATTTACTCCAAAGATAACAATATGCCTGAGTACGGGCAGCAAAACGTTCGGTCTTTAATAATGTTCTGATTTCTTCTTTAGAATACCAATTAGCTTCGATTTCCTCCATTGTTGAAGAACTTTTTTGAAATGTGCCTGAAGCTTTTCCAACAATACAAATATTTTTTTCATTAGAAAATCCTACAGCACTATAACTTTCGCCAATTACATCCTCAATTTTATCAAGTATAAGTCCTGTTTCTTCTTGAAGTTCTCTTTTGGCAGCTATTTCTGGTGTTTCTCCTGCATCAATTAAACCTGCTGGAAAATTAAAAACCCATTCTCCTACTGCTAAACGAAATTCTTTATTTAATAAAATTTTACTGTTGTCTTCATTATGCATAATAAGAACAACTGCATCGGCTTCTCTGCTATGAAGCTGGGGAAATTTGGTAATATTGCTGTCCCGGCTAATCATTTCATATCGTTTCTCTTTGTTATCTTCTGTAAGATAGGTTAGATCATATCTGGTAATGTATTTTCCTTGTTCCTTTTTGACTAATTTTACAAATTTCATAGTTTACCTCCTTGTTTTTAGAATTAAAATTATAAGCTACTGTCTTACTTGCCTATATACATAGAGTTCTCCAAAAAACATATAACTTGGATTTTTTGTTGTAAAAACCAAGTATTGTTTATCAATAAAACTTTATAATAAATATGTCTATTGAAACAGGTTTTACTATAAATAAAAGTTGAAATTTTAAGAAGTTCGTTTATATAACTATTATATCATAAACTTATTTATCTTAAAAACAGAGCTTAAAATACTTTAATTTTTTTTATTATATGTTGATTATGAGAAAAATTTATAAGATGGAAAAAACATTAATTATAGAGTCATTTATTATATTTATTAATTTAAAATGACACAAAAGTTTAAAAAAGTCCAAAAAGTAACTTTGAAATTATTTATTGATAAATAGAAAAAATATACTACTACAAATGAAAGTGTTGAAAGTAAGTACAAAAACCCACAAAAACCTACAAAAACCCACAAAATTTGTATAAAAATCTTAAAAGTGAGTACAAAAACCCACAAAAACCCACAAAAACCTAAAAAAACCTACAAAAACCCACAAAAATTGGGTACACAAACCAATATAAATCAAAAAAAAAGTTTTGTACAATAGATAAGGTTTATACTTTAAGAGAAATTTAACAAATCATTATTAAATGTATTTGCTAAAGAAATATACTAATTTATAACTATTAAAATGTTTTTTTAAAGTTATAAAAAGAAAAGTGAATAGGAGATATTTAAGATGAACATAGCTATTGTAGATGAACAGAAAGAACATTGTGAAGAAATTACTTTTTTATGTAGGGAGAAGATGAATGAAATCAGTATACCAATTCATATAGAAGTATATAAAAGTGGAGATGAATTTCTTGAGAGAGGAAAAAATAAAATATTTCATGGTATTTTTCTGGATGTTGAAATAGAAGGAAAAGATGGAATTACTGTAAAAGAAATATTAGAGAAAAAAAATCAAGCAGGTATTATATTTCTTACCAATCACATAGAAAATATGCCTGAGACATTTGGGAGCAATGTGTTTGGATTTTTAGAAAAGCCAATTCTTAAAGGAAATTTTGAAAAGATTTTTAATAAAGTGATACAGAATTATTATCAATGCCATAAAATACATATTCTAATCCCAAATAATAAAATAATAGCATTTTTTCAAAAAGAAATACTGATAAAGGATATTTTATATATTACATCTGAACATATATATACAAATATCTATATGAGTAATGGTAAGTGTATAAAATCAATTCGAAAACCATTGAATAAGTGGGAAGACGAATTAACAGAAGATTATGGATTTTATCGGATTCAGAACTCTTATTTGATTCACATGGGACATATCAAAAAAGTTAAGTCAAGAGAAGTTATTATGGAGAATAATCAAAAAATTTCTATTAGTAGAAGTAAGATTAAGGAGTTTAGGAAAATATATGATACTTATATAAAAAAAAGGCAAAATATCTATGAGAATATTTTATATGATAAATATGAAGAAAGTAATTTATCATTTCATAAATAAAGTATATCTTAGTAAATTTCATGAATATAAGTTAAAAATAGAAAATATAATGTATATTGTGTTTTTATTGTATTTATAATTATTTTATTTCTTGCATTTATTTATTAAAAAAACTAGAAATGACTTAAGATAATATGTAGAGATACAAATAAACAAAAAATTTATTTACAAAGATATGCAAAGTAGCAAAAAAATATATTTTGTCTAAAATGTGGCAGATTAGAACAAAATATGGCAGATTAGAACATTAATGTTGTATTTGAAGTGAAGGGTTGCTAAAATGATGTCTGGGTCATCCAAAGAAAGCAAAGTGTTGAGTTATAATAGAAGGATGTCTTCATTTACAAAGAGAAGAAAATTAGAAAGTGAGGTTTTATTGAATGAATTGAAAAATATTATTGTAGTAAATGGAAGGTAAAGACAAAAATTTTACAGAAGTGTTAGAAAAATAACATATTAAAAAAGGAGAATGGTACTGATGAAAAAACAATTATTTGCAATAGGATTTAGTGTGGTTAGTATGTGTAGTTTGTTAGGAGGTGAAAAAGCATTTGCGTACGACAGAGATGCAGCAGCTACCTATGCAAACAAATATTCCAGTGATAAAGGCGGAACGGATAGTTATAATAAAAATTATCCAAGTTTTCCAAGTGATTGTACAAATTTTGCATCACAATGTGTATTAAAAGGTGGAATTACCAAGAACAAACTTCCTAAGAAAAAAGTATATCCTAAACATATAGGTAAGACATATATGACAAAAGAATATTGGAGTTGTGAACTTTATGATTTTGTAGACTATAATTATCCTTCCGATTTGAAATACTTTGTTCCTACATCTACATGGACGCTTGTGGATCAGTCAGCAGGTCAGGATAGTTATGGATTTCAGGATTTTATGATGGTTAAGAAAAATAAGACAGTAAACGTTATTGGTGCAAGTGCCAAAGACAAGGTAATGACTAATTTTATAAATAATTGTAAAAAGGGAGATGTGATTCAAGTAAAAAAACCAAAAGATGCAAGGTTTTCACATAGTTATGTAGTCTACAAAAAGAAAAATAATAAGGATGGAAAGATTGATTTATATTTGTGTGCACATACAGGAAACCGAAAGGGAGAAAAAGAAAAGGATTCCCTAAGATATTTACTTAAAAAAGAAATTATAGAACCCAATTGGATTATTGCCCAGATTGCCATGTAACATATAAGGAGTGTAGTATGTTAAAAATAATAAGAAATATAGCAATAACAGCTTTAATTATAGGAGTGGGTGTATTTATATATTTTAATATAGGAAGACCGGTTGTATTTTCTGCAATGGAAATAGAAAATACCCAGTCCTATGATTTTTGTCCAAATCCAGATAATACAGAATATGAGTTAAATTTGGATGCTTTTGATGGAAAGTTGCCTAGTAAGGATTCTTATGATTATTGTCGTCTTAGTTTAAAGTGTAATGTGAATTACAGAAGTCTTCTTACATTGGAAAAACTGGAAACCTATGTAGAAAGTATTGATACAGAAAATAAAAAATATGTCATATATAGTTGTGAGGGTGGATTAGGGGATGGAGAATTGCCATTATCTCATGAAAAGACACATTTAAATACATGTATGTTTATATATGTTGGGGATTTGAAAAGTGAGGATGCAGTCAAAGAGAGATTGACAGATATTGCTCATCATACAAAGGTAAAAATATTGTATAACATACAATGGTTAGGAAATAAAGAAAAAACCTATCAATTTCCTAGTAATTTTACAGAATATAGTTATTTAAGAATAGGAGAATAACAGAAATCAACATGCAATATGTAAGGAAAATTGATTACATATTGCATGTTTTTTCAAGCTTTAACAACAGAGAGGATGTGGATAAAATGAAATTATTCCAATTAACAAATGTAGAAGTAAATTATGGAATGGATGAAAATATGGTTCATGCTTTAAATGGAATTTCATTAGAGATAGAGGAACATGAAAAAATTGCAATTACCGGACCTTCAGGCTCTGGAAAAAGCACATTGTTAAATGCTTTAAGTGGGATTGAAAAAATTAGTAAAGGTAACATCTTTTTTAGAGAAACGGATTTTAGTAAATTTACTGCTTCAAAATTATCAGAACTTAGATTAAAGCATTTTGGATTTGTTTTTCAGAATTTTTATTTAATTTCTTCTATGACAGTGCGTGACAATATTTATCTTCCTGCTATTGTATCACAGGGTGAGGTAGATAAGGAATTTTTTGAAAAGCTAGTGACACATCTACATATAGATCATAGATTAAATCACTTATCTGGACAATTGTCAGGAGGAGAAAAACAGAGAGTACCCATTGCACGTGCTTTAATTCATAAACCTGAAGTTATCTTTGCGGATGAACCTTCTGGAAATTTAGATAGTAAGAATGGTGAAGAAGTATTTCGTTTATTATTTCAGATGACAGAAGAATTTCAACAGACTTTAATTTATGTAACTCATGATATGGAAAAGGCAAAAATGGCAGAACGTCAAATAAAAATAAAAGATGGTATGGTGGATAACAATGATAAATAAGATAAGGTATATATTGAAAGTATATAAAACATCTAAAAAAAATAAATTTGTATTATTTCTGTTGGGATGTTTTATGACATTTATTCTTTCAGGAAGTTTGATATTATTATCAGGCAGATTTTATGAAAGTGTTAATTTATGTCGGGAAAAGTATGGAACTTTTGGCTGTTGGGTTAATGGAAATAGCGATGATACATATCAAAAACTTAAAAAAAATAAAATAGTAGAAGATATTTACCAATGTAAAACAAAACAGATAGATGTTGATAAGAAGGAAGAGGGAGAAGAGTTTACAGAATATTATTATTTACATTATGGAAAAGAAAATTACTTAGATATGCTTGGACTGCATCTACAGGAAGGAAAATTTCCATCAAAAGAAAAAGAGATATTGATTGATTCCGGTTATATGGATAATAGAAAATGGGACAATTCAATTATTGGACAGCAAGTTGAAATTCCAGAAAACTCCAAAGAAAAATACATTGTTTCGGGGATTGTAAAAAAAGAAACAGTGTTTCGTGAAGAAGAACCTTATGAATTTGAATTTTTTATTTATGAAGAGAATCCAAAAACAAATTGTTTATATGTTACGATTAATGATTATACCAATTTAGATGAGGAACTTTTAAAAATTGAAAATGAAATAAAAGAAGAAGTTTTTGTAAATTATGATGTATTTGCAGCATTAGGTTACTTAAATGAGAAAAGCTTATATGAGAAAAATATGCAGATTACCTATTATTTATTTTTCTTTGTGACAGTATGTATATGCTTTATCATTTATAATCTGGTAAAAATGTGTATGTATGACCAAATGAAAAAAATATCAATTATGAACTTAATTGGTATTCCTAAAAAAATGTATGTAAGTTTATTTTTTTGGTTTGTAATTCGATATGTGTTACTAGGAAGTATATTAGGTATAGGGACATCACTGGGGGGGAGTGGCATTATTATATTATTTTTTGCATGGTGATAATGCAATCTTTCTACAAGTGATAAAAGAACTTCCTTTTGAAACACTTGCAGAAACAATTCTTTTTTGTTATGTAGTAATGATGATGATTCAAATACCGATTATTATACAATTATTTCGATTGTCACCTAACGAAATGATGCAACCAAGTAGAAGTTCTATTTTATGTACAAATAAAAAGAAAAAAGGAAAAGAAAAGTATATTTTTAAAGATAAAGTAAGATTTAAATTTGTTAAAATTGCAAAACATTATATTATGCAAGATAAATGTTTACATCTTTTAATGGTATTAGGAAATGGAGTAGGAATATGTATTATTATAATTGGATTTGTTTTTATAAAATTGAATTATCCAAATGAAATTGGCAATCAAAATAATGCCTATTGTTTTCGCTTGTATGAATATTATCACAAGAGTCAAAATATAGAAGAAACAGAAAAACTTTATACAAAGAATCTTGGGTTTTCAAAGGATGTTAAATTGCATTCCTTATATTCTAACTTGGAGACAGTGCAAGTAAAAAGAGAATGTCTGTCTGAAAAATATATGGAGTATTTATTTCAATCTGGAAATTTAAGTCTTCATGATAGAATGAATAATACAAAAGAAATAGAGATATCTTCTGTTGTTATGGGATATGATGAAAAAGAATTAGAAGAACTTTCTAAATTGACAAAAAAGAAGGACTATAATAATCTAAAAAATAATGAAGCAATTGTATTAAAAAATACCTATTCATCATCAGGAATAGGAAATTTATTTCAAAATACATTTAGAAGTGGAGATACCATAAAAATTCCGACCAGAAATGTAGAACTTAAAGTTACATATATTACAGAACAATTATCATTGTTTCCTTATAGAACAAATCGGGATTTAATTTTGATTGTGAATGAAGAAACATTTAAAAGTATCTATCATGAAGAAATTCCTATGTATGTATATATAAAAGATAAAATTGACATGAAGAATACGCAAAATAAAAGGGCTTATGAAAAGTTAGATTCTATGCGGAATGTGGTAATATCAGAACCTTGTCAGGAATACATACAGAAACAAAATAATAAACAAATTGACAAAATTGTAATTTATTTTATTGCTATGATTACAATTCTTATTGCTGGAGTTTTAATGTTTAGTTCTTTCTTTGTACGCCTTCACATTAAGGTTGCAGAATATGCAATGATGAAGGCAATTGGAATAAAAGACAGCCAATTAAAGCGAGTGATTTGTTATGAATGTGGAATTATTTTTCTGGAAATAGAAATATTGGCAGTTGTTATATCTTATTTTCTTACAAAACATTTCTATGTTACAAAATATACAATAGAAGGTACTTATTTATATCAATATCCTCTTGGAATAGCCCTTTTAGCAAATGGGATTGTATTTGTTATGTTCTTATTAATTGTGTACCTGTTGTGTAAAAAAGTACAAAAAATTGTTATAGCTAAAGAACTTGGAGCTATATAAAAAAGTAGTGATAGAAAGGAAATGTTAATAACAACATCAATCATAGTGTTTTATGAAATGGTTATAAATATTTCTTGTGATATGGAGAAATTAAAAAAAGTTTTATGTGCATTTTACAAATGTAGATGTGGACGAGAATTCTATTTTATTGGAAATGGAGAGTGGGCAAACAATAAAGATTATATTAGAGAGACAGAAAGTAAAATTTGAAGAAGTTTTGTCTAAAAAATAAGAAATCAATTTAACTATATAAATAAAAAACTTCCCCGCAACATGGGGAAGTTTTTGTTATAATAAAGGTTCTAAACTATTACAAGTTTTTTAATTCCCAGCACTTTCATAGATAGAAGTGCCTTTTTTAAACAAAGCATAAGCGATACACCAAAATACCAATGCAATGAGGCATTCAATTCCGATTATCCAGCCAGAAACAGTTTCTTTTAAAAAGAAGCTTGCTGGCAAATATGCCACAAATGCAAAGGGAATTATCCAAGTAATAATAAAGCGGATAGCCCTTGCATATATTTCTGTTGGATATTTTGCAAAATCTGCCATTTCATAAGCAACCTGTAAAAACGGACCACTGATTTTTACCCAGAATGCAATAGAGGCAAAAAATAGTTTAATGGAAGTGTAGATAATTGCTCCGGCAAAAATAGATACTAGAAATAATCCTATGTGCATGGCATCTACAATTACAATTCCTTTAGACAAGGAATAAATCAAAAGTAAAGTTCCGACCAGTAATTCACCTAAAGCATCTGGTTGTAATTTTTCAGCGATCACTTGAAAAAAAAGATTCATGGGACGAAGCATGTATCGGTCAAAGTCCCCATTGATTACAATTCTCCATGCAATCATCCATATATTATCCGTAAAAAGATGGTCAATGCCACGTGGAATTTGTGCAAAGCCATAAATAAAAATTAATTGATTTAAACTCCAGCCTTGTAAACTGGGAATTTGTTGAAATACCAAGTACAAAAAAGCAATCCCCATAATTTGGGTAAAAAAGAATCCAAGTAATCCCATTAAAAAATCTACTTTGGATTGCATTATGGTTTTTAAAAACTGGGATACAAGTACCCGGTATAAACGTAAATATCGTTTTAATGTATTCATACTCAACCTCCCAACACAACTAGACGTTTCGTTACTTTTTTCCATATTAGACTTCCAAGAATATAAAGGAGAAGAACCCAGATAAGTTGACGCAATAGCATAAAACATAAGGTTTCTCCTGTGTATTTACCAAGATAAATCATAACTGGTGTATAAATCATGGAGGAGAATGGAAGATATTGAAATATATTTTGAAAGATTTCTGGAAAGAAGCTAATGGGTATAAGTTGTCCAGTTAAAAAGGAGAGAAGAGCTTCTTTTGCCATAAGCATTCCAAAAATATAGGTAGTAAAAAATGCAATCATCTCAAAACAAGAATCAAACAAAACATAAATTACTAAACTCATAATACAGCTTAGTAAATAGAAAAAAATATGATTAATATTTGTGAATGGCATACCAAGCCAATGTACTTTGTAAACTTCTACACCGATCCAGATAAAAATGGCAGGTGCTAAAAAACGATAAATCATGTCTCCTGTTGCACGAACAATTAAACTGGCACGATAATCAATGGGTTTAATTAGATTCATAGAAACAGTTCCCTTTACTACATCATCACTTACCCAGTCAGATATAGAGATCGTTACAATAGAAGAAGTTACATAAGCCATAAAAACATAAATAATCATTTCATTTTTTGTAAGTCCTCCTAAGATGTTATTTTCAGAACTGCCATAAATAGCCATCCATAAATAATAGTTAATAAAAGAACCAAATAAACTCACCAATATAAATAAATAAAAAGCACCTTTGTATGCCAACTGTCTTTTTAGCTCATTGGAGGCAAATGGTAAATAAATTTTTAACTTTTTTTTCATGCAATGTCCTCCGTTACACCATGGTTGTAAATTTGTAACAGTTCAGCCTTGGGCTGAACTGTTACGGAATTGGGCAAGCTTCGCATTATAAATTGCCCAATTCCAATCCTGTTTTAGTTTCTTTTACGGTCTTGCACAGCAGAGTGTGCAAGACCTACCTGAACTGTTACATAAATTTCTTTTACAATTTCAGCAAGATCTGTTTCCTGAATAACCACATCTTTTACATCTGCCATTTCCATAATAGCAGAGAGTATATCTGGTGTTTGAATTTGATGCTTGTCAAAAGTGACATGAAGTGTATAACTTTTTTCATCATATTCCGTAATGCATTCTTCAGGAGAAATGTTCAGTTTAGATGATAAAGAAAAAGTTCTTAGAGAATCATCATGTTTTACTTCTATAGAAATTTTTCTTTTGCTGCCATAGATATCTTTTAATTTCTCTAATGAACCATCATAAATTTTTCTTCCTTTATCAATAATAATAATTCGGTTGCATAATTCTTCAATATCTCCAATATCGTGGGTTGTTAAAATAATAGTTGTTTCATACATCTCATTAATTTTCTTAATGGCTTTACGAATATTATCTTTTACAACCAAGTCAAGACCAATAGTAGGTTCATCTAAATAAAGAACTTTCGGGTTATGTAATAGAGCAGCACCCAAATCTCCCCGCATACGTTGACCGAGAGACAGAGTACGAACTGGTCTGTCCATAAATTCTTCTAACTCTAATACTTCATTTAGAAACTTCATCCGTTCTGTATAGTCTTCATCAGAAACATTGTAAATTTCTTTTAATATAGTAAAAGATTCATTTAAGGGTAAATCCCACCAAAGTTGGGTTCTTTGCCCGAATACCACGCCAATATTTTTGGCATTTGCTTTTCTATCTTTACTGGGATTAATACCATTGGCAATACATTCTCCACTAGTAGGGGTTAGTATTCCTGTTATCATTTTAATAGTAGTAGATTTGCCAGCACCATTACTTCCAATGTATCCAACAATTTCTCCTTTATCAATATGAAATGAAATATCATTTACAGCATTTTTAATGACTTTCTCTCTGGAAAATAATCCTTTAATTGCCCCACTCAATCCAGGATATTTCTTTGGGGAGACAAAGTCTTTTGAAATATGTTTTACATCAATCATCTTATTATATATAAACTCCCTTCTTTATAAATTATAAAAAGTCGTTTGCAAAAATTAATTTATTTTATGAATTTTTTGAGAACTGTTATTTATTACCTAAAATTCACTTAGTAGTTGCTTTATTATAACATATATCAATATTCATTTCTACTTTTTTGTATGTGAGAAATTATTATGTTATTTGTTTCCCCACAAGCTTGACACTTGCTGTCAAGCTATGTGTCAAGAATATAGTAATAGCCGTAACAGTTTGGGCAGGTCTGCACATTCCGCTGTGCAGACCGTAAAAAAGACTAAAACAGGATTGGAATTGGGCAATTTATAATGCGGAGCTTGCCCAATTCCGTAACAGGTCAACCTACCGGCTGAACTGTTACAAATAGCCTAGAATCCAGCCTTTTGCCAAAGGCAAATTACAAATAGGTTGGATTCCAATACAGTTTGCACCATAGGTGTGAACTGTAATGTTATTAAAATGTTTCACGTGAAACATATAGTAAAAAATAGATAAAAATATAACTTACAAATAAAAAACAAAGAATGTTTCACGTGAAACATAAGATAAGTATTAAAGATTATAAAATAAAAAACGGATTATAAAGAATAGAGTATGGTATTTGAAATAGATTAATAAAAATAAATGTTTCACGTGAAACATCTGCAATTATGAATAAATTTTTTTCATATTCTAAAATATTATTTGTTAGTATTTTAATGGAAAAATTCAAGAAAGTAGGTAGATATGGTATTTGAAAAATGGTATACTTATAAGGATGGTTATATTTTATACAAGAAATTAAATAAGAAAACTTCAAAATTAACCGAGATTATTCACGGCATTATGCATGAACTGAGTCTTATGTTACTATTCACTGCCATAAAGAAGTATATGCGGATTTTTACAAGCAAGCTTGACAAATCTGCATATACCTTCTATATGACGTGAATAGTAACAGGATAACAAATAAAGACTTAGTCATGCTTAATAGGTCAATTGACGATAATTGCAGACAAGTGACGCTGCCAAGCGCTCCTAGCTGCAATAACATCGGTCTGCAATAAAGTCTTGAATAATTGAGGATTAATGATAAGTAAGGAAAAATTATAATGGCTTAGAAAATTATAAGGGAAGAGTATTTATGGGATTATTAGCTAAATTAAAGAAAAAGAAAGTACTTCGTGTTATTGATGTAGAACAAGCATCAGGACAAAAAACTAAAAATGTGTTATATAATGACATTGATTCTTATATAATGCTTGTTGAAGAAGGAGAAGAAGATTTTGCTATCTTAAGTTCCTTGGATGGATTTTTACAATTTTATGGTGTAAATAACCAATTTGTATGTGAAGTAAGAATAAATCTTCCTAATAATGATTTCTGCACTTTCTCAATTATAAATAAAGCTAAGGAACATTTGGTAGAGAGAATTCAGCTTACAACACCTTATGGTAATTTTACACCAAGAGAATGTGAGGTAGTTTCCCTTGAATTGCTTAGAACAGTAGTTAGAGAATATTATGAAAATACGAATGCAGAAGAGTTTCTAAAAAACATACCTTGTATGGAAACAACAAAGGAAACAAAAAGATGTATGGGACTTATAAAATAAGTATGGAGTTAAAATAAAATGAAATTAATAAAAAAAGATAAAAATAATATGAAACAAAGTATATTAAGCAAAAAGGGATTTATAATATTTTTTTGTATTTTTTTAATTGAGTGTTTTAGTCTTTTTGTTTTTCCTAAAATATATGAGAAACAGTGTAAATCAAGAGTATATGAAGAACTGAAAAAATCTTTAACAGAAGATGTTATGTTAGCAAACATAAACATAATAGATGTATCAATGCATAAAGAGTCTGATAATGTTGAACACATATCTTATGGTGTTGGTGCTAGTGGGGGGATCTTCTATCGTGAGGGAACCATTTATTATGCATTAACTGCTTGTCATGTTGTGGATGATGAAAACGATACAGAGTATATAGTTATACCTTATGGAGAACCAACATATAAAGAATACAGTAGTCAAAAGAAGAAACACACATCACTATCAGAATATTATAGCCAGTTTAGTAAAGGGACGATTTTATACTATGATGAAGAATATGATCTTGCAGTTATAAGTTTCCATAGTGAAAAAGATTTAACTGTATTAAATATATCTAATACCGTTCCTAAATTTGGAAATCATATTTGTACAATTGGAAATCCCAATGGGGAAAAATTTAATATAGCATTTGGTAAAGTTAAGTCAAGAGAAAATTTTGTTTTTGATAGTTTAGATGGAAGAATTCCAGTTAAAACCTTAAAACATAATGCTTATGTAGCATCTGGAAGTAGTGGAAGTGTGGTACTTAATAATAATATGGAGATTGTTGGTATAAATATTGGAGGAGCAACAGATTTTTTAGGAAGGTTTAAATATGGTGTTATGATACCCTGTAATTTCATCCAGAAATTTTTAAATCAATGGAAAAACAATAATAAATGAGATTGGATCAGACAGAGACAGGAGAAAAATATGACCAATGAAAAAAGAGCAGAAGAATTAATAAAAAAATATGGCTTTGATTTTAAGTTTATTTCAAAAAATGAAATTCGAAAACTGCTTGAAGAGGAAATAGAAAATTTTCAGCCAGACAGTTCTGAATATATAAGATTACTTTGTGGATACCTATTCTGTATTGGAGATATCACAGATGTCCCATTAATTGAGAAAGCAAAGTATAGTATTAATATGGATGTTGAATGCATGATTGATGGCGAATGGGTAGATAGTTTAAAGAATGGTGGGATGGAAACTGAATTTGTCAATTCACGCAAAAAAATTATTAAAAATTTTATAGTATACTATAAAAATTTTGAAGCAAAGGATGAGTGGTAAATTCTACTTTACAGAATAGGTAGTTGACGGAGGAATAATGCATGTCTAAGAATTTAAAAGCAGAAGCATTTAAATTTGTTAAACAAAGAAACTTATGCAGTTATATGAATGATACAAAATGGAATGAACTTCGTTATGCAATGTTGAATAAAATGCCGTTCCCTCCTCCCTATATAATAAAAACACTTTTTGAAAGTGAATGTAAAGAGGAAAAGAAAAATGGAAAGAAAAAGAAAAGTCCACTGCAATGTATGTAATAAGGAATTTGAATATACATTACGTGCTAATTTTACTATTTATTGTCCAAAATGCAGGCATCAAGTTCATAATGAATGTGAATATGGATATGGACCTGTAACGCCATATTATTTTTGCATAGGTGATGAAGTAATTGGAAAGGTTGATTTAGATAGAAACCAGTATACTTTATTGTTTGAAAATAAGATAATAAAATTGAAACATACATATTATGAGGCTATAAAGGAAGCAGAACATATATTATGTCAGCAAGATTGACAAATAAGCTGTCATAAGAGCACTAAACATTTATATAATATGAAATTTAGATTTATGGAGGATTAGAAGAATGTCAAAGAATAGATTTGAAAAAGTATATTCACAAGGAACAATGAATGTAATGGAGATTTGGGTAGATAAAGAAACAGGTGTGAATTATGTATTTCATGCGGGCGGCTATGCAGGCGGGTTAACACCATTACTTGACAGGGAGGGGAAACCTGTTATTTCTCCAATTAATAATTGATGACTTTAAATTCATCAGGATATAAAGCTGACTACAGTTTAGATAGCATGAAAGAAATAGATCGTTTTTTTGATGAACAAAATACTCCATTTGGAATTTTATCAAAAAACCGAGGACAAATATTATTTAGCTTAGGATCTTATGTGGAACAAACTGCTATAAAATTATATGGTGGTGAATGAATTACTGATGATGACGATCCAGAAGGTGAAATAAATAAGCTGTCCAGTTAAAAAATGGTTCAACAATCTGGCCTGCTATGAGATGTATGAAAAGATATGAACTAGGAGCTGAAGAAAGTATTTATGCATATTTGGCAGTGTTGGACAGTACCAGAACAAAGAAATTCAAACTTGACTAATTTATAGGTTTTAGATGTATAAGATAAAAACAATAAATCAAGATTATTCATGCTAAATAGGTCAATTGATGATTGCGGACAGATGATGATGCTAAGAAGATCTTAGCTGTGATAGCAGTGGTCTGCAATATATGTCATGGATAGAGGATAAAGAGTAACAGTTCAGGTAGGTCTGCACACTCTGCTGTGCAGACCGTAAAAAAGACTAAAACAGGATTGGAATTGGGCAATTTATATGCGAAGCTTGCCCAATTCCCTAACAGGTCAGTTCTCTGGCTGAACTGTTACAATAAAGGTTAATATATAAAGAGAAAAGAGGAATATTATGGGTAGAATTATTGCAATTGCGAATCAAAAAGGTGGTGTAGGAAAAACTACTACTGCAACTAATTTATCTGCATGTTTGGCAGAAAAAGGAAAGAGAGTTCTTGCAATTGATATGGATCCACAAGGAAATATGTCTAGTGCATTAGGAATTGACAAGAATAACATAGAAAATACAATATATGAATTGATTCTAGAGGAATGTTCTCTGGAAGAATGTAGGGTAGAAGAAGTAATTGAAAATCTATCCATTATTCCCTCTAATGTAAATCTGGCAGGTGCAGAAATAGAACTTATTGGTTTGGACAATAAAGAATTTATTTTAAGAAAGTATGTGGAGGAAGTAAGAGATAAATATGATTTTGTAATTATTGATTGTCCTCCATCCTTAAATACTTTGACAGTAAATGCCATGACTACAGCAGATACGGTTTTAGTTCCAATTCAATGTGAGTATTTTGCGTTAGAAGGTCTTTCACAGTTGATACATACCATTAACCTTGTCCGGGATAGATTAAATCCAAACTTGGAAATTGAGGGAGTGGTATTTACTATGTTTGATGCTAGAACAAATTTATCCTTGCAAGTAGTGGAAAATGTAAAAGAAAACTTAAACCAGGCAGTTTATAAATCTATTATTCCTAGAAATGTAAGATTGGCAGAAGCACCTAGTCATGGAAAACCAATTACCTTATATGATTCCAAATCTGCAGGAGCAGAAGCTTATCGGGATTTAGCAGAGGAGGTAATTGAGAGAGATGAAAATATAGAAGATTAAGCAAAGCTTAAAATCCAGAATAAGAGTCATGCATAGTGATACCACTAAAGGTAACTGTTCATGATTCTGAACAGTTATAATAAAAGAAAGGAAAGGCTTAATAAAATTATGGCAAGTCCAAAAAGAGGATTAGGAAAAGGCTTAGATTCTATGATACCTAAGAAATTAACAACATCTGAGCCGAAAGAAAAAATTGAAAAAGAAGAAAATGTTTCACGTGAAACATTAATTAAAATTAGTGAAATTGAACCTAATAGTGAACAACCTAGAAGAAATTTTAATGAGGATGCCCTTCATGAGTTGGCAGAATCCATTAAACAATATGGAATTCTACAACCTTTGTTGTTACAAAAAAAAGGAAAATATTATGAAATTATTGCTGGAGAACGAAGGTGGAGAGCTGCAAGATTAGCAGGGTTAAAAGAAGTTCCTGCTATTATCAAAGAATATACTTCACAAGAAATGCTTGAAATTGCTTTAATAGAAAATATTCAACGAGAAGATCTGAATCCAATTGAAGAGGCACAAGCGTACCAAAGGCTAATAACAGAATTTAAATTAAAACAGGATGAATTAGCTGAAAGAGTGTCAAAGAGCAGGTCAGCGATTACAAATTCTATGAGATTATTAAAGTTATGTCCACAAGTACAGACAATGCTAATTGACGAATTAATTAGTAGTGGACATGCCAGAACCCTTCTTCCAATAGAAGATTCACAGCAGCAAGAAACAATTGCCCATAGAATTATGGATGAAAAACTAAGTGTCCGGGAAACAGAAAAATTAGTTCGGGCTTTGTTAAAAAAAGATGAAGAAAAAACACAAGAAAAAAAGAAAAAAGATGATAGTATTTTTTACCGTGATTTAGAAGAAAAAATAAAGGAAATTATTGGTACTAAGGTTTCTATTCAGGCTAAATCAAAGAAAAAGGGTAGAATAGAAATAGAATATTATTCTCAAGATGAATTGGATCGTATTATCGAATTACTTATGTCTGTAGAAGGAAAATAAGAAACTAAAAAAGAGGAGTGGTGTAGTTTATGAGTTTATTTGAAATGATAGGTTTAGATATGGGTTATGTACTGATAGGAAGTATTGTGTTTTCTTTATTGTTATTGATACTCGTTATTGTGTTATTTTGTAAAAACAATAAACTAAACAAAAGATATGATGCATTTATGAAAGATACAGAAGGAGTAAGCCTTGAGCAGGCATTTACAAAAAAATTTGATGCGATGGATGGATTAATAGCAAAAGCAAAAAAAACTGATCAACGATTAGCAACGATAGAGGAAACTCTTTTAACTGCATATCAAAAAATTGGTATTGTAAAGTATGATGCATTTCATGAAATGGGTGGAAAGTTAAGTTTTTCATTGGCATTGCTAGATGATAAAAATAACGGATTTTTAATTAATTGTATGCATAGTACAAGAGAAGGCTGCTATACCTATATTAAAGAAGTGGAAAATGGAGAATGTTCTGTAATATTAGCAGAAGAAGAAAAGCAGGCAATTGATATGGCAGTAGGCAATCATTCTAATATCCAGCATATTTAATGTACTGTATTATTCATATTTTATTAGGTAAATTTTGTGAAACACGCATTTACTGCGTGTTTCCACCTGAATAGTTTCCTTATGAAATAGTTTAGCTATACAATTTGTACATATACTGTTGTATGCCTGAACCATGCAAATTATCCGTTGGCAAGGCATTTTTCAGAAAAATATATGTTAGTATACTAAGGTATGTTTGGAGGTGTAATTAATTTCTTGAGAAAAGTAGCATTGAAGAATATAAAGGGGGATGAGATACTGGCCCAGGATATTATGACAGAATATGATACATTACTGATGTCAGCAGGGATAGTATTAAGAAAAGAATATATACATAGATTAATTGATTTAGGGATAACCTATATTTATGTAGAAGACGAGTATGCAAAGGGTATAAGAAAAGAAGATATTACAGAAATTATGATTAAGGAACAATGTCAAAAAGAGGTACAAGAAACACTGGATAAATTTACTTGTAGTGGCAGTAATGAGTTAGAAGCAATGAAAGAAGTTGCACAGGAAATTATTTATGATTTGTTAAATGATAAGGATATTATGTTTAATGTAAGTGGGGTAAGGCAAAAAGCAGAGAGTGCTTATTCACATTCCATAAATGTAACTGCTTTGGCAGTATTTATTGCATTAAAAATGAAAATTAGCAAAAACAAAGTAAAAGAGATTGCTATAGGTGCTTTACTACATGATATTGGTTATACTTATGTCAATACAAATATTAAAGAAAAAAGTTATAAGGATTTTACCGATGAGGAAAAAAAAGAACTTCGTATGCATGTAGTTCATGGATATACAGCAGTAGAAAAAGAAAGCTGGCTTTCGGGCATTGCAAAAGAAATTATTTTTCATCATCATGAACATATAGATGGAAGCGGATATCCAATGCATATTAAGGGAGACCGGATTAAAACTGGATCAAAAATAGTAGCAGTTTGTGATGCCTTTGACCGAATGATTTATGGCATTTTTGGAGAAAAAATGAAGGTTCATGAAGCAATGGAGTATATTAGTGCAAATAGTGGAAAAATGTTTGATGAACAAGTAACAAAGTGCTTTAATCAAGTGGTAGCTGCCTATCCCACTGGTACTATTGTAGTAACCAGTACAAACGAAATTGGAATTGTATACAGACAAAATAAAGGATATCCCACCAGACCTGTTATCAGAATGTTAAAAAATTCACAAGGAAATGAATATGAAGACTGGATAGAAAAGGATTTATTAAAAGAACTTAGCCTATTTATTAAAGATACAGTGGAGTAACTGTTCATGGTTCTAAACAGTTACATAATGGAATAAATAGCAGTTATAGCTTGAAAGACAAGTTGGTTTGCGATATAATTTTTGAAGGATAATGAAGGAGGAACATGACGAAATGTTAGATATTAAACTTTTAAGAAGTAATTTTGAAGAGGTAGAAAAGGCGTTATCAACAAGAAATGAAGAATTTGATTTAAGCCAGTTTAAAGAGTTAGATGAAAAGAGAAGAAATCTTCTTGGAGAAGTAGAAGTATTAAAGAGTGAACAGAATAAAGTTTCAAAACAAGTACCAATCATGAAAAAGGAAGGAAAAGATGTGGCACCTGTCTTTGAAGAAATGAAGAAATTATCAGAAAAAATTAAAGAATTAGATGCACAGGTTCGTGAAGTAGATGCCCAATTGGATGCATGGATGCTTACTATTCCAAATATTCCTCATGAATCTGTTCCAGCAGGAAAATCAGATGAAGATAATGTAGAAATTCGTAAATTCGGTGAGCCAACACAGTTTGATTTTGAAGCAAAAGCACATTGGGATATTGGAAAAGATTTAGATATTTTAGATCCAGAGATGGCTGCAAAAACAACAGGTGCAAGATTTACTTTCTATAAAGGTATGGGTGCAAAATTAGAACGTGCAATTATGAATTTCTTCTTAGATGTTCATGAGAAACAAGGGTATGATGAAGTATTTCCTCCATTTATGGTAAGCAGGGAAAGTATGACAGGAACAGGTCAATTACCAAAATTTGAAGAAGATGCTTACAAGGTATCTGGAGATGGAAAGGAATACTTTTTAGTACCAACAGCAGAAGTACCAGTAACCAATATGTATCGTGATACTATTTTAGAGGGAGCAAATCTTCCAATTAAACATTGTGCATATACTGCTTGTTTCCGTGCAGAAGCGGGATCAGCAGGGCGTGATACCAGAGGTTTAATCCGTCAGCATCAGTTTAATAAAGTAGAGTTAGTAGAGTTTGCAAAACCAGAAGATTCTTATGCAGAATTAGAAAAATTAACCCATGATGCAGAAGAAGTTTTACAGATTTTAGGATTACCTTATCGTGTGGTAAAAATTTGTATGGGTGATTTAGGATTTACCGCAGCTATGAAATATGATATAGAAGTATGGATGCCAAGTTATGGAAGATATGTAGAAATTTCAAGCTGTTCTAATTTTGAAGCATTTCAAGCAAGACGTGCAAACATCAAATATAAAGATAATGTGAAAGATAAAGCACAATTTGTTCATACATTAAATGGTAGTGGTGTTGCAATTGGAAGAACCACAGCAGCAATTTTAGAGAATTTCCAACAGGAAGATGGCAGTGTGGTAATCCCAGAAGCATTAAGACCTTATATGCAGGGAAGAAGTGTAATTGAAAAAAAATAATCACAAGAGAATCCCTTTGTGTAGAACTTTAATCGTTACTATTCACTCACAAGCTTGACACTTGCTGTCAAGCTATGTGCCAAGAACATAGAACAGCCAAGAATCCAGCCTCTCGCCGAAGGCGAATTATAAATAGGCTGGATTCAGTTACTGTTAGCACCGTAGGTGTGAACAGTAACCTTTAATCTATACAAGGGGATTTTGCATCAAAGGAGGTGGTGAATATGCATAGTTATCTTCGTGCGATTGGTTTTAGTAATGTAAAGAATCGTTCAGACTTTGAGAAAATTCTTGGAGTTGTAATGGAACAGCCTTCTGAAAAGAGTAATACTCCCATGTCAAATAAAGTAGTCTTGTGTGAGATGAAAAGAGACTTTATGAAGAACATGGGAATTGGAATAGTAGGCGAATATGATGAAAGAGGCTTCTTTTACTTAGGACACTATTTTCCCTATTGTAAGGGAAAATATATTACTGTAATTGAGGATGTAAACATAAATAAAAGAGTGGATACNGATGCTTATACTGGCATGTGTGAAGATATGCGGTTAGGTGTTTCTTTGATTTTTTATTTGCAAAATATGGCACAATTTATCTCAAAAGGTAAAATGATAGAAGGAGTTGTCAGAGAAGGTCAGGTTTCTCTTGCTGCATTATCCAAAGAAGGAAAAATCATTTTGGGAATAGAGCAGAATGAAAGGCAAATGAGACATAGTAAAGAAGAAAGTGCCCAACGGAAGAGGTTGATTGCGGAAGCAAAACAGGGAAACCAAGAGGCGATTGACAGTTTGACGATAGAAGATATAGATGCTTATGTTATGGTTTCAAGACGAGTACAACGTGAGGATATTTATTCTATTGTNGANAATACATTTATACCCTATGGTTCAGAATCAGATAATTATACAATAATAGCCACGATTCTTAGCTGGAGGGAAATAGAAAATCCATTTACAAGGGAACATATTTATGAGTTAGATGTAAGTTGCAATGAACTTATTTTTAATCTCTGTATTAATAAAAATGATTTATTGGGTATGCCTATGGTAGGTGCCAGATTTAAAGGAAATATCTGGATGCAGGGAAAAGTAAATTATAGCAAATCTCAAAATGAATTATAAAAAAAAGCATACAAGGAAAAATTTATTCTTTGTATGCTTTTCTTTGTTTAATATTCTATTATTCTCAATTACTCATAAAATACAACAACAGCTACACCAGCTTCAATATCGTTATAAATTTTTTGAGCTGCACTATATGGTAGATTGACACATCCATGAGAACCATTTGTTTTGTAAATACTGCCACCAAACTTACTACGCCAACTGGCATCATGCATTCCCTCATTACCATTAAAAGGCATCCAGAATGAAACTGGAGAACGGTAATCAGCACCTGAGTTTTCACCTAAAATAGCATCTCTTGTTTTGTAAGTAACGCCATAAACTCCAGTATGTGTACCATTACCTCTTCCTATATTTCCTGATACGAAGTCCGAATCAACAATAAGTTTTCCATTTTTATAAAACCACAAATGTTGGACAGATAAATTTACTTCCACATAAGTATTGCCCCAATCCTGTTTGCCATGAGTTACAGCAGATTGAGTATAAGCAGGTTTTCTAGTCGTTGATTTCCCCTTTTTAACAAGTTTGATCAAGTCTTTCGTTTCTTTTTCACGATTGAGAAGCCATCCATAGTCCCCACCAGAAACTGAAATTGTATGTCCATTAGAACCTTTAAATGTACGGGTAGATCCAAAAGTATTATAGGTACGCCCAATATAATCTACAAATTCGCGGGTTTTCGTGCTATCAATCTTTACAGAATATTTCTTTTTATTAATGATAAGCCAGTCCTTTATAACAGAATGGTCAACAACTTCTGACTTTTTGCCAAAATTGTAAGTAATTTTAGAACCAGAATAAAGAGATACTTTTTCATAGAGATTCACAAGTTTTTCTGTAGTAGCAGTTATCTTTGGATTCTTATAAAAATCTTCCAAAGAAAGTTTTGTATTACCAGATAAAATTGCTTCCCTCACATGCTCATAAAGTAAATCTTGGTCTAAAGTTGTACCTAGTATTTCAGGCACTAAAGTATAACCTTGATCTTTTACATAATCGATATATGCATTCTTTGGTTTTGTGATATTTTCTTTTTGGAAGAATACCAGAGAGTGTAAGGTTTCATCTAATAAATCATCATCTAGGGAAACACATTTTCCTAGCTCCTTATCTGTTTGATTCCATATAGAAAGAAACCACAAAAGTGGATTCTGTTCAGAAAGATATGTAGATACCTCTCCATTAGAAACGAATGTAAGCTTCACATCTTCTGCATATATAAAGTCTTGTAAATCTTCACGACCATTTAGTTCTAGTATATATTTACTTATCTTTTTTGATAATAGGTCTTCTGCTTCTGCAACTTTTTTAACAGAAACATCAATACCATTAATAGTAGTATGATAAAAAAAATGACTGGAAAAATAAAAAGCAAATCCCAGATAAACTAGAAATAATATTCCAATAGGAATAAGAATTGCACATAAGAGAATTTTATGTGGTGATTTTTTTCGCGTATTCATAATTAACCCCTCACTTACTTATATTATGATAAAAAAAGCACCCCCAGCGGGAATCGAACCTGCAACTAACCCTTAGGAGGGGTTTATTATATCCATTTAACTATGAGGGCATATTGTGTAATTATTATGTTAATTGTTTGTAACTGTTCAGAACATACTCGAGGATTTGCTTGACAAATCCGAGTTTTACAAGATTTTAGCCCTTCGCTTTGCGAATTTTCATGGGCTAAAATCTCGTATCTGTTCAGGTACTGAACAGACACAATTGTTTAATAAAGTTATAAGCAAATTTCATTATAGATATTTTATAGAGAAAAGTCAATAATTTTGCCAGATTTGTTTATTGAAATTTTAAAATACTATTATAAAACTTTTACATGCTTAAAACCATACATAAATATTTTGCCTGTCTAATTATAATACTTTTAGCCATAATTTATTTTTTGACGTAACTGTTCATGATTCTGAACAGTTATATTCTGACTAAATATCAATGGCATGGCTGAACTGTTACTTATATGATATACTGTATTTGTATCAAAGTTGTAAACAAAAGTAAATTTTTTTAAAATGATTTTTACAGATCCGTAGTTATGAGAAGAATATGCCATGTAGAAAAATAAGTTTAGATGAGAGTGGAGAGATAAATGGAAAAAAATAATAAGATAGAAGAAAAATATTTATATCAATCGTTATTGGAATATCAGGAATCGGATTATTACCCTTTTCACATGCCAGGACATAAAAGAAATATAGAACAACTTCCTATTTGGAATCCTTATGGAATAGATATTACAGAAATTGATGGGTTTGATAATTTGCATGATGCAAAAGGAATTCTTTTAGATTCTATGAAAAGAATAGCAAATTTTCGTAGAGCAGGGGAGTCTTTTTATCTGGTAAATGGAACTACTTGTGGAATATTAGCAGGGATTGCCTCTTGCTGTAGTTGGGGAGATGAAATCTTAGTAGGAAGGAACTGTCATAAGGCAGTTTATCATGGAATATCCACATTGGGATTAATTCCGAGGTATATTTATCCACAAAGTTATCAAGAATTTTATATAAATAGTGGATATCTTTCTGAAAAAATTGAAGAAATGTTGACAACTTTCAAAAACATTAAAATGGTTTTGCTTACTTCACCTACTTATGAAGGTATTGTTTCTGATATTGAAACAATTACAAACATTGTTCATAAATATGAAATTCCTTTAATGGTGGATCAAGCACATGGGGCTCATTTTGGAATGCATAAAGATTTTCCAGTATCTGCAGTGGAATATGGAGCAGATATTGTGGTAGAGAGTGTACACAAAACCCTTCCATCTTTTACACAAACTGCATTGCTTCATGTACAAGGAAATATAGTGAATCGCAGAAATCTTAGAAAATATTTAGGCATTTACCAGACTTCCAGTCCATCTTATATTATGATGGCTGGCATAGAATGGTGTCAGAAATATTGTGCCAGTGAGAAAGGAAAGAAAGCATTTGATACATATATGGAAGAATTACATAAATTGCGTGAACAATTTACACAATTTAAGTATATCAGACTGTTTCAACCTCAAAAAGGAGTAGCAGGCTGTAAATCTTATGATGATGGAAAACTGGTATTTGGAGTGGCAGATAACTTAATGTCTGGACAGGAATTATATGATAGACTACAGAAGCAGTATCATTTACAATTAGAAATGGCATCATTATATTATGTAATTGCCATGACGAGTGTAATGGACAGGAAAGAAGGGTTTGAACGGTTAATAAAAGCACTGGAAGAAATAGATAGAGAGTTGGAGGCAGTAAATTTAAGAAATAATATGAAGCAATTAACAAAAGAATCTGTTATAATAGAATTTCCTATTCAAAATCAACAGATATGTATGCCCTTTGAAGCAGATTTGGCAAAAGGAGAATGGGTGGATTTTAGGGAGGCTTTTGGAAGAATTTCCAAAAGTTATTTATATTTATATCCGCCAGGAATTCCATTTTTGGTGCCCGGTGAGAAAATTAGTGAGAAAGTGATTGCATTTGTAGAAAAATGCAAAATGGCAGGACTTGAGATAAAAGGTATGGATGAAGAACATCTGGAGGTAATGGTAAATGAATAAATTGTTTGTGTTAATGGGAAAAAGTGCATCAGGAAAAGATACTATTTATAAGAAATTATTAGAGGATAAACGAATATCACTAAAGACAATAGTTCCTTATACTACACGGCCAATCCGCCATGAAGAGAAAGAGGGAGTGGAGTATCATTTTGTTTCCCGTGACAAATTTGAGGAAATGAAAGAAAATAAATTAGTAATAGAATCTAGAGATTATCAGACCGTTCATGGGGTATGGAGTTACTTTACTGCATACGATAGACAATTTTCCCAAGAAAATAGCAAGGATAATTATTTGATGATTAATACACTAAATGGCTATGAACAAATTCGGGATTATTTTGGTAAGGATAATGTGGTACCCTTATATATTTATGTGGAGGATGGTATCCGGTTGACAAGAGCATTGAAAAGAGAGAGAAGGCAAAAGGTACCAAAGTATGCAGAAATGTGTCGGAGATATTTAGCAGATGATGCGGATTTTTCCAAAGATAATTTAGAAAAAGCAGGAATTGACACATTTTATGATAATGAAAATATAGAACGCTGTATGGAACAAATTGTAAGATGTATTACTGTTCACTCACAAGCTTGACACTTGCTGTCAAGCTATGTGCCAAAAATGTAAAACAGCCAAGAATCCAGAGTAAGTAATGATTGATTTTATCTTCAGTTTGTTCTAAAATATTAGATAAGAAGTGGTCGAATGTAACAGTCTAGGTAGGTCTGTGCATTTACTACACTGACCGTAAGAATATTTAAAGCAGGAATGGAATTGGGCAATTATAAAAGCGAAGCTTGCCCAATTCCGTAACAGTTTAGCCTGTGGGCTGAACTGTTATGGTTGAAAAGTTATAAAATAGGGAGTATATATATGGATTTAAAGATTAACCAGATGCAGCAGGTAAACAATGATATAGACAAAAAAGGAACGGTGCAAAATACGGATGGTACCTTTAAGTTTACCCTTGCCAGCCAAATTGAAGAGGCAGATTTACAGGCAAGACTGACTGTTATGATGGAAGAGATTACCCAGCAGGGGAAGAGCCTTGGGAAACGTATGGATATTAGGGATATGAAGAGGTATCGTATGTTGGTGCAAGGATTTATGAACGAGATTATCAGCCGTTCCCATAAGTTTAGCAGAGAGAACTTTCTGGATAAGCGGGGCAGACACCGGGTTTATGGTATTGTAAAATTAGTAAACCAGAATCTGGATGAACTGGCTGCGGAATTGATAAAGGATGAGAAAGATCATTTAATGATTCTAAGCAAAATTGATGAGATATGTGGTCTGCTCTTGGATATTTTAACTTAGGGAAAAGGAGTTGGAAATTATGAATTTTAATCAGATAGTTGGGCATAAAGATGTAATAGATTACCTACAGAAAGGGATAAAAGAAGACAAGCTTTCCCATGCTTATATTTTTGCTGGAGAAAAAGGATATGGAAAGAAAATGATGGCAGGTATTTTTGCAGCAACCTTGCAGTGTGAGGAAAAAGGGGAAACACCTTGTGGAAAATGTAAATCCTGTATGCAGGCAGAAAGCGGAAATCATCCAGACATCCGGTGGGTTACCCATGAGAAGGCGAGTATTGGAGTAGATGATATTCGTAACCAGATAAACAACGACATTGCAATTAAGCCTTATAGCAGTCCATATAAGATATATATTATTCCAGAAGGCGAAAAAATGACAGAACAGGCACAAAATGCATTGCTGAAAACTATAGAAGAGCCACCACATTATGCAGTTGTAATTTTATTAACTGAAAATAGCAACCGTTTCCTGCCAACAATTTTATCCAGATGTGTTTTATTACAGTTAAAGCCGGTATCTCCACCATTAATTAAGAAGTTTCTTATGGAACAACATGGTATTCCAGATTATCAGGCTGAACTTAGTGCCAATTTTTCACAGGGTAATGTGGGAAAAGCAATTCGTTATGCGTCCAGTGATGAATTTATAGAGTTGAAGAAGGATACTCTGCACATTTTAAAGCATGTGGATGAAATGAAAACTTATGAGATTATGCAGTTTGTAAAAGGTCTTTCAGAGAAGAAAAAAGATATTTATGATTATCTGGATTTGATTCTTTTGTGGTACAGGGATGTTTTACTTTTTAAAGTAACCCGTGATCCAAATGGATTATTGTTTGCAGATGAATTACACAGTATTTCAAAACAGGCAAGCAAGAAAGAATATGAGGCAATTGAGAATGTTATACAGGCAGTGGAAAAGGCAAAGGTACGTTTAAAAGCAAATGTAAACTTTGACACTGCCATGGAATTGATGATTTTTGTAATGAAAGAGAAGTAGGATTTGACATAGAATGGAGGCAAATGTGGTAACAATAATTGGTGTAAGATTTCGCAAAACAGGAAAGATTTATTATTTTAGTCCAGGAAAATTAAAAATAGAAAAACAAGATCATGTCATTGTGGAAACTGTAAGAGGTGTGGAGTATGGTACAGTTGTATTAGGACCAAAAGAAATCCCGGAATCTGAGATAGTACAACCCTTAAGGACTGTAATCCGTATTGCAACAGAAGCAGATGATGAGGTTGAAAGAAAGAATCACGAAAAAGAAAAGAAGGCTTTTGAAATTTGTCTGGAAAAGATTGCAAATCACAAGCTGGGTATGAAATTGATTGATACAGAGTATACTTTTGATAATAACAAAATTATGTTTTATTTTACTGCGGATGGGAGAATTGATTTTCGTGAATTAGTAAAAGATCTGGCAGCAGTATTTAAAACCCGCATCGAATTAAGGCAGATTGGAGTACGTGATGAAACAAAGATATTAGGTGGAATTGGAATTTGTGGAAGACCACTTTGCTGCCATACTTATTTGTCTGATTTTGTTCCAGTTTCCATTAAAATGGCGAAGGAACAGAATTTATCCTTGAATCCAACCAAGATTTCAGGTGTTTGCGGACGATTGATGTGCTGTTTGAATAATGAGGAAGAAGCCTATGAGGAATTGAATAGCAAACTTCCTAATATGGGTGATACTGTGATTACTCCAGAAGGCATAAAAGGGGATGTGCAAAGTATTAGTGTTTTAAAACAGCTTGTAAAGGTTGTAGTAACTTTGGAAAATGATGAAAAAGAAGTCCGGGAATATCATGTTGATGATTTGAAGTTTAAACCAAGAAAAAGGCGGGAACATACAGAGAAGGACAATAAAGTAATGAAAGAATTGGAACGCTTGGAAAAGATGGATAAAACAGAAAAGTCAAATTTAGATTAAGGGTAACTATTTATGGTTCTGAAGCGTTACGATTAAGGATTGAATCTATGAAAGTAATATTGTATGAAGAGGAAAGACTAGATGATTTACAACGAAACAATTATAAGATTATACAAAATCCAAAGAAATTTTGTTTTGGAATGGATGCTGTTTTGTTATCTGGTTTTGTAGTTGTAAAGGAAGGGGAATTGACACTGGATTTGGGGACAGGAACTGGTATTATCCCTATTCTTTTGGAAGCAAAGACCCCAGGTAAACATTTTGCTGCTCTGGAGATACAGGAAGAAAGTGCAGACATGGCAAGAAGGAGCGTACAGTTAAATGATTTGCAGGATAAAATTGACATAGTAACAGGGGATATTAAGGAGGCTTCTAAGATATTTGGATCAGCAGTTTTTGATGTGGTGACCACGAACCCTCCTTATATGAATGATCAACATGGTTTAAAAAATCCAGATTTGCCAAAAGCAATAGCAAGGCATGAAATACTCTGTTCTCTAGAAGATGTAATTCGGGAAGGAGCAAAAGTACTGAGACCAGGAGGAAGGTTTTATATGGTTCACAGACCTTTCCGGCTTGCTGAGATTATCCGGGTGTTATCCCAATATAAGTTGGAGCCTAAGCGGATGAAACTGGTCTATCCTTTTGTAGACAAAGAACCTAATATGGTTCTTCTGGAAGCTGTCAAAGGTGGAAAAGCAATGATAAAAGTGGAGAAACCTTTGATTATATACAAAGAACCAGGTGTATATATGGATGAAATATATGATATCTATGGATATTAACAAAGAAAAAGGTGTTACAATATGACAGTAACACCTTTTTCTTTTAAAGCAATGCCTGATAAACCTCTCTTTTCGAAATTCCTCTATCTTTTGCAACTGCTTTCATAGCATCTTTTTTTGACATGTTTTTTTCTAGGTAAATTTGTAAATGTTCTTCAATGGAAATATCATTCCATTGTGCCTGTTGTTCTTGAATAATTTCTTGGTGACTTTTACCTTGAATTATAAGAACATATTCGCCCTTTGGTTCATTTATTTCATAATAAGAAACTGCTTCCTCCAATGTAGTACGAAAGGCATTTTCGTGACGTTTGGTAAGCTCCTTACAAAGAGTAATATTTCGGTTGCCAAGAATTTCAAAAAGTTCCTGTAGAGTTTTTTGTAAACGATGAGGAGCTTCATATAAAATAATGGTACGGGTTTCTTCTGCTAATTCTTGCTGNATCATAGCACGTTCTTTTTTGTCTGTAGGTAAAAAAGCTTCAAATGCAAATCTTCTGGTTGGAAGTCCTGACATGGTAAGTGCTGTAATACAAGCGGCAGGTCCAGGAAGAGAGGTTACTTCTATACCTGCATCGTATGCTTGCCGAACAATTTCCTCACCAGGATCGGATATACCAGGAGTTCCAGCATCCGTAATTAAGGCAATATTTGTACCATGAAGCATCTTGTCTACTAGTATTTTTGCTTTTTCTATTTTGTTAAATTCATGGTAACTTGTCATTGGAACTTTAATATCAAAATGATTTAATAACTTGATACTATGTCTGGTGTCTTCTGCCGCTATTAAATCTACAGTTTTTAATGTGTTTAAAACTCGAAGAGTAATATCATCCAAGTTTCCAATTGGTGTAGCACATAAAAATAATTTCCCAATCATAAGTATATCCTTTCTTATTTACTGTGAAAGAGTTATCGATAGATATAGTAATTGGTTTGTGCTTGCACAAAGACCAATTGCTATATCTATCGTAGAACCTGATGTGTAGAGCCGCCGAGCGATAGCTCGGACTGCGAATACACATTAGGCGGTTACGAGAGCACGTAGTGCGGAGTAACCGACACTTTCATTCATGGTGTTGCTGCCAAAGGCAGCATGTAAGTTTAGTTAATATGTTGACATGAAAAACGGCACATAAGCTGAGGGGAGGTGCTTATGTGCCTAAAATGAGAGGGAGTATAACAAAATTTATAAATACTATGGGAGTATAGTATTTATAAAGGAAAACTGGCAAATTAAAACTATAAATCAGCTTCTGTTAATTCAGCAAGCTTCGCTAGTTCTTTGATTGTTTTTTTAGATACTTTCTTTCCCTGATATTCAATCAATTCTTCTGTTTCTCCTGTGAAAATACAGGTTGGTTCGTATTTTGTTAAAATAATCTGATCCTTCTCAACAAAAATTTCTAATGCATCCTTTTCTGAAACATTAAGTGTTCTTCTTAATTCAATGGGAAGTGTAATACGACCAAGTTCGTCTAACTTTCTCACAATACCTGTTGATTTCATAATTTATCTCCTTTGTACTAGATGTACTAGATACGAGATTTCTCGTATCTCTGTACTTCATATATATAAAATATCACATTTCGTTAAGTTATGCAACTTTAATTATTAGTGCCGTATAGCACTTTTTTAATCTCTGTGTAAATAATTGGATAAAAAATAAAATTATAGTAAATTTTCATAACCATATCATGAAAAACAAGTGAAAATTGTATATTTACTTGATTATTTAGAAGAAATATAAAAGTGAAATATTGGATAATATTGGATATTATGACTAAAAGTTAATAAAAAAATAATGTATTTTTTGATGATAGATTAAAAAAATCCAATCCCCAAAAATTATTTTTACAAATTAAAAACTACACGAAAAGTGAAATTTTAGTAATCTAACCAAGAAAAAAAGTTTTTTGTGCATTATGCAAAAGAAATCAAGTGAAAATATGTGGATTATAACAGATACAATAACATTGTCTATAATTTGTAATAAGTGTATAATAAAATTGTAAATAAATAATCACTATTCAAGAATCTTATGTAACTGTTCAGAACCATGAACAGTTACGTTCTAAGCCCATGAAAATTCGCCTTCAGCGAAGGGCTTAGAACAATCAAAATTTACTTTTTCTTACGAAACACACAGTAAATGCGTGTTTCTACCTGAATAGTTACAATTTTATTTATTATATTCTGAATAGACACAAAAAAGTATACCTGTTAGGGTATATCAATTATGAATGAAAGGAGTAAACAAATGGCAAGATGGAAGAAAAGATTAGCAGCAATTTTATTGCTGATAGTTGTTGTTACCACAGGCTTGGTGTTTACAGTTATCCGAAGTGATGATGTGGTACAGGCAGCAGAGGTAACCATACATTTTAAATGGTCTGGTGATATACCTCATTTGTATTATGAAAATGTAAATGGTTCCAGACAAGCAACAATGAATTATCCAGGAGTACCTATGAAGGATGAAGGAAATGGATGGTATACATATACTATTGCAGATGCAAATAGTGCAGATATTACTTTGAGTATCCCGACAAAGGATTACCAGTCCACCAGTGCCAACCGGGAAAACGGGGAATGGTGGTTCGATGGTTTGCACTGGTACACAGAGAACCCAGACGCAGGGATTGCGGTGGCAGAAGATAGCAAAAATGCAGGAACTGCTCAGGATGCCCAGAATAATTCTTCTAAAGAGAAAGAAGTTATTTCTCTTTCCAGTCAGGTAAATGCAGCAGAAAATAAGGTAACAGTACACTGTTATTCGGAAAATGATATTCCAAACCTTTATTATTGGAATGCTTTGCCAGAGGATATTGAAACCCCATGGCCTGGAGTTACAATGACAAAAGAGAAAGAAAATTGGTATTCTTATGAAATACCAGATATTTCAAAAGTAAATGTTTTATTTAACATTGGAAGTACACAGACTGAAGATTTAACTGCAAAAGCAGGAGAATGGTGGTATAAAAACGGAAAATGGAGTAAGAAAGATTTGAGTAGTACTACTGTGAATCCAACTCCAGTACAAGGTGATCATAATGATTTTAGAGAAGAAAGTATTTACTTTATTATGACAGCACGTTTTTATGATGGAGATTCTTCTAATAATATTCACTCAGATCATGATGCAGAGGTTGGAAATGGTGATAATGACCCAGCATGGAGAGGTGATTTTAAAGGTCTTATTGAGAAATTAGACTATATTAAAGCTCTAGGTTTTTCTGCAGTATGGATTACTCCTGTTGTAGAAAATGCATCAGGATATGATTTCCATGGATACCATGCAGTAAACTTTGCAAAGGTAGATCCTAGATTGGAATCTGATGGGGCAAGTTATCAGGATTTAATAAATGAAGCACATAAACGTGGTATGAAAATTATTCAGGATATCGTATTGCAGCATACTAGTAATTCAGGTGAGGAAGAATTATTCCCAATGGTGGACAGAGAATATACATTGGATAAAGGTGCACGTGGTAACTCAGTTACAACTACACCAAAGGACTCTGCAAGAAGTAAATTAAATGAATTTATGAGTATTGTAAGTAATGGAAAGTTCAATGACTATGATGCAGCACTTAGTGATACACAAAATGGACCAAGTTATCAGTATCAGTCGAGAGACCAGTGGATGAAATCTGATGATATGATTTATCGTAAAAAGGTTGATATTGGTTGGGAAGACTTCACTGTAACAACTGGCCAGTTTGCAGGTGACTGTATGGAATTAAATACAGAACTCCCAACAGTCTATAATTATTTATTGGATACTTATGGAAATTATATCAATATGGGTGTAGATGCATTCCGTATTGATACAGTAAAACATATTTCAAGATTAACCATGAATGAAGTATTTATTCCAGGTTTCTTGGAGAAAGCAAAAGCTGCCGGCAATGATAACTTCTATATGTATGCAGAGGTTGCATGCCGTACCAACGAATTTATTAACCATGGTGTGCATCAAGTATCTCCATTCTACTATACATGGAAATCTGCAAAGTCTTACACATGGAATCATAACTCTATAGATGGTAAAGATAATCTGGAGACTTGTAGGCAGGAATATAATGATGGTAAGTCGGGCAGTGTTGAGTATAACAAGTACAACAATGCAAGATTAAATGGAAATGAATACCATACTCCAGATTATTCAGAATATTCTGGAATGGGTGTTATTGACTATGGTATGCACTTCTCCTTTGAGTATGCAAGCAAGGCTTTTGATACTGGAAAAGCAGAAGATGATTACATGAATGACTCTACTTATAATGTTGTTTATGTAGATTCTCATGATTATGGTCCTGGAATGAATGGAAAGAATGATCAGGATGGTAATGACTTGTGGCGTTATGATGGTGGACCAGAAGCATGGGCTGAAAATATGAATTTGATGTTTACATTCCGTGGTATTCCATGTATTTACTATGGTAGTGAGGTAGAGTTTAAAGCCGGACTTAGAATTGATAATTATCATAAACCATTAGAAGAAACTGGACGTGCTTACTTTGGAGATTATCTGGAAGGTGAAGTGACTGCTACAGATTTTTCTAAATATACAGCAAGTGGAGCTGTTGCAGATACATTGAATAAACCTCTTGCAAAACATCTTCAAAGACTGAATATGATTCGTAGATCCGTTCCAGCTTTACAAAAGGGACAATATTCTACAGAAGATGTGAATGGAGGAATGGCATTTAAACGACGTTACACAGACAGCGATACAGATAGTTTTGTATGTGTGGCAATTACGGATGGAGCAACCTTTAATAATCTTCCAGGAGGAACTTATACAGATGCCATTACTGGAGATACACAAACGATTAGTGAGGGAGGAAGCTTAACAATTTCTGCACCAGGAAAAGGTAATATGAGAGTATATGTATTAGATACAAATCTTACTGATGCACCTGGAAAAGTTGGAGAAGCAGGAACTTATTTGAAATAATATTTTATAAAACAATAAAAAATTCCTTGACATTTATGGATTTCTTTCATAAATGCAGGGAATTTTTTTATTTTAATTTTTTGCAACAATATAGTCATTTAAGAAGTTTATATAAGTGAAACCCCATAAAATAAAATGACAGAATGTGAAAGGAATGTGAGTTATGAATCGTAACAGAATGAAGAAACGTATTATTGCCAGTACAATGGTGGCAATGGTAACAGCAACAAGTGTACCTGCAGGCAGTTTACAATTTTCTTTACCTAGTATAGTAAAGGCAGCAGGTCTTACTACAACAACGGAAGATGGTCTTGTAATTGAAAATGGAGTATTAACAGAGTATAAAGGAGAAAAAACAGAAGTTGTTATACCAGAAGGTGTAACACAAATTGGTGACTTTGTATTCTATGGATCAGATATTATGAATGTAACATTACCTAAAGGACTTCTGGTAATCGGGGATAATGCATTTACTAATACAAAACTGGTTCATGTAGAAATTCCTGACAGTGTGAAACAAATAGGAAAAGGTGCCTTTTTTTCTTGTGAAAGTTTAAACAAGGTTGTAATTTCAGAAGGTGTAGAAAGCATTGGTGCATACGCATTTGAAAAAACTGCCCTTACAAATATTACATTGCCAAAAAGTACATTAGAAGTTGGTTATCAAGCATTTGAGAATTGTAAAAGTCTGACAAGCGTAGTTATAAAAAATGGGGCATTAGATGAGTCAGTATTTGAAGATTGTACAGCCCTTGAAAATGTAACACTGGAAGAAGGTGTTACGAATATTGGAAATAGTGCATTTTTAGGATGTAAGAAGCTACAAAAAATTACAATTCCTTCTACTGTAGAAAAAATTGAAACATTCGCATTTGACAAGTGTGATGCTTTGAAATCTGTGGAAATAAAAGATGGTGTAAAAGAAATTGGCAGCTATGCATTCTACAATTTACAAAACTTAGAGAAGGTTATCTTTGGAAAAGGGTTAAAGCGTATTGGTGATTGTGCATTTGCAGATAATAATTTAATCAAAAAGATTGATTTAGTTTCTGTAGAAGAAATGGGTGATGCTGTATTTTATAATTGTTCAGGTATTACAGAAGTTGTTTTACGTACAGGTGTAAAAAGACTTGGAACAACAAGTTTTAAAAATTGTAAAAATATTCGAAATGTTACAATTGAGCCAGGACTGGAATATATTAGTGAAGGTGCATTTCAATATGCAGAGAATTTAAAGGAAATCAACATACCTAGTACAGTTTGTGTTATAGATGATGATGCATTTGGATTCTGTGAAAATTTAATAAATATTGAGTTACCTGCCAGCTTGAAATATTTAAGTAAAACAGCAGTAGATAGCACTTTATGGTATAAAAATAAAATGAAAGAAGCCAATAATAATGGAGATATTTATGTAGTAGAAGGAAATATATTGTTAGGAACTACTTCAAAAATTAGTGAAGAAACTAAGTTAAATATACCTGAAAATGTAACTATGATAGCTGATCTTGGAAATACCAATATAAACAAGATTGAAATACCAGAAACTATTCATATGGTTGGTTCTGGTGCATTTACTTCATGCAATAATTTAGAAGAACTTGTGTTACCAGATAGTGTAACTTATATGGGAAATTCTTTAGTATTTCAAAATAAAAATTTAAAAAAAGTAACTTTGCCATCTAATATGCAAAGTATTTCAGAAATGACATTTTATGAATGTAAGGAACTGAAAGAAATTAATATTCCTACAAGTGTAAAAAGTATTGGATGGAGTGCTTTTGAAAAATGTAGCGGATTAACAGAAGTTGTAATTCCAGAAGGTGTAAAAAGTATCGGTATGCAAGCTTTTGCAGACTGTACTGAGCTAAAAGAGATTACTATTCCTGCCAGTGTGGAATACATTGGAATTCAGGCTTTTCATGATTGTGATGCGAATTTAGTTGTAAAAGGATATACAGGAAGTGCAGCAGAAAGTTTTGCAACAGAAAACAACATGAAATTCCAGAGTATTGGCACAATAAATCCAGATGTTGTGGCAACACCAACTCCAACATCACAGACTACAGCAAAGCCAACAGCACCAACAGTGCCAACGTTAATGCCAGAAGAAACAGAAAAAGTAACTCCAACAGAGGATGTGGTTCCAACAGCAACTGTAGACGTAACAACAGGTCCTGCTATAACTCCAACAGCAGACACAACAACAGGTCCTGCCATAACAGTAGAACCAACCAAGACACCAGAAGCTACAAAAGCCGTAGATCCTACAAAAGAGCCGGAGCAGACCATTGCACCAACTATTACACCAGAAGGTTATGTTATTACATTAGATGCAAATGGCGGCACTACAGATAAAGATTATATTACTGTAATAAATGGAGATACATACAACGATTTACCATCTGCCAGCAAGGATGGATGTATTTTTGCCGGATGGTATACAGATATTGAGGAAGGTACTAAAATTGAAAATATAACTTCTGTCAATTTAACATCTGACCAAACTTTATATGCACATTGGATTGCAAAAGAATGTGTGGTAAGTTTTGATGGTAATGAAGGAAGTGTAGATGGCAGCAGTGAAAAAACTGTATTATATGGAGACGTATTTGGAGAGTTGCCAGTGGCAACAAAGGCAGGTGCTACTTTCTTAGGTTGGTATACCAGCAAACAAGGCGGAAATCTTGTAACAGAAGATATGTTGGTAAACTTTTCTGGTAAAGTAACCTTGTATGCACATTGGGAAAGTGCATATAAGAAAATGACAGAAGAAACATTAACATACAAATTTGATAATTCTTATAAAGGTTTTGACTATGCAGAAGATTATAGAATTCCGTTGAGTGTATACCAATATATGTATGGAAATTCAGTTTATGCTCAGGAATTATATGATTCTGAAGGTAAATGGGAAGGTAATTGTTTTGGTATGTCCAGCAGTTCCATCATGTTTAATGTAGATGGAGATGATGTTGAAGTTTCTAACTTCTCTGCAAATAGCACTTTGCCATCTCAGTTAGATTTATCTGATGTGGATGTAAATACACAGTTGACCTTAAAGCGGTTTATAGAGGCAATGCAGATATCCCAATATGATTCTGATATTACTGAAACACTTTATAACAATATGAATAATTTGGATGATTTGTATAAGGCAGTACAAGATTCAGAAAAAGGAGAAGGTGAGCCAATTATTATCTGTGTTTATGGACCAGAAGGTGGACATGCAATGGTAGGTTATAAAGCAGATGATAATGGAATTTATGTATATGATCCTAATTTCCCAAATGATGATACCAGATTAATTCATATTTCTAAGGATGACAACAATAAGGTAAATTCCTGGTATTATAACACAACCTATTTTGGCGAGTGGGGGTCTGCTATACCAGGTGTATCATCTCATTATGATTATTGTACAATTTCTTTTGTTCCATACAATGCATTCTATCAGGTATGGGAAAAGAATGGAGAAAAATGTTTTGATGAGTTAAATTTGGTACGTATTAGTTCAGAAAATGTAAAAATTATGGACGAGTATGGACAGGAAGTTGCACAAGTAGTGGATGGAAATTTAAGCACTAGTGATTCTGATATTACACAAATTATGAGTACAAAAGTTAGAAAGGATGNAACACAGNATCAAAACCAAGGAGTAGAATTATTCCTTCCATCAAAGAAATATACTATTGAGAATACTNGTAAGGAAAAAGAATATACAGTAAAGACATTTGGAACAGATATCCATGCAGAAGTAAAAACAGAAGCCTCTAAGATAACTATGAATTTAGATGATTTGGATAAAGAGAATCAGATCGTGGTTCATGCAAAAACAGATGAATTGTATCAGATTAATTTGAAATCCATGGCTCATCATGACAAAGAAAATGTAGAGGTAAAAGGAANTGGTACAGGTAGTGGTAATGTTCAGGTTTCACAAAGCCANGGAGATATCCAGCTTNTCAAATGTGAGAATGCTGATATTAAGGTGAATGGAAAGAAAGTAAGTGCAATTGCAATTCATGCAAAATCAGGCAATGGTGGAAGTATTTCCCGTGAAGGAAACATTGGTGCAGTAAGTGGAGAAGATATTTCTTATGCAATTACACCGGAATATGGTTATATGATTAAGGATGTTATTGTAGATGGAGTAAGTCAAGGAAATNTTNCTTCTTATACATTTACTGAGGTAAGCAAGGAACACACCATTGAGGCAGTATTTGAGAAAGCAGACTTATCAAAAGCAAGCATACGGCTACTATCAGATAAGTTGGAGGCTGGAACTGTTCCAAGTTTAGAGGTTCGTATTGGCAATCAGATTTTGACAGAAAAAGATGATTATGTGGTAACTTGTACAAANTCTACATCTTCACAAATGACCTTGAAAATCACAGGTAGAAGTTTCTATAATGGAACAGTTACTAAAGTGGTAGATTTACAGAATGGTAGTATATCAGATGGNGATCCGGCAGGAGATGATAATAACAAGCCAACAAACAAAAATGATACTGTGAAAAAAGGCAGCACNTACAAAGTAGGTTCTTTCTACTATAAGGTAACTGATACATCTTCAAAGAAAGTTACTTTAACTAAGAAAGCAAAGAGTACAAAGAAAGTTACGATACCTGCTACTGTAAAAATTAAAAATGAGACTTATAAAGTAACTGCAATTGGGGCATCTGTATGGAAGAATGATAAGAAACTTGAAACCATAAAAATTGGNAAAAATATAACAAGTATTGGTGCTAATGCCATGAATGGTGCTAAGAAATTAAAGAAGATTATTATAAGCAGTACTGGTATTAAGTCAGTAGGTGCAAAGGTATTTAAAAACATTTCTCCAAAAGCTGTTATTCAAGTTCCANNAAGTAAGAAANNNGCTTANAANAAATTATTNAANGGAAAAGGTCAGAAGAAAACAGTAAAGATTAAATAGATTTATNATTGATTTTTTTCTTGACAAAAAAAGNACNTTTTTGATATATTAAATAAGAAAGTGTAAACTAAACTTTCAACTAAATTAATAGANAAACGCAAACGACACATGTAGTACCNAAGGGTATGTAAATCTGATTACGGAACGTTTATGACGTGAGTAGTCTATCCTTAGAACTGCATGTGTCTTTTTTTGCGTTAAAATGAAAAAGGAGTGTTTTTTGTTATGCCAAGAAATCAATTTCAAAGGATGGTATTTGCCTTCCTTACTGTACTNGTCACTGTACATGCTTATGTATTCTATAGTCTTTATGTAGTCAATGGAAGTACATTTATGAGCTTAAACGAAGGAGCAACCAGTGTATTGGATGCCATACATAAACAGGGTGGTGTTCTTATGTTTGGNCGGATGATGCCAATCTGGGCAGTTATTTTAATTGAGTTTGTATGTGCGTATNTTTTNGAGATTTTAATGGGTAGTCCGTTATCTTTCAAATTAGCNTCCAGAGTGTTTAATCCAACAAAGAACCANCCAATGCANTTNGAAACTGCTATTATTTGTGCTACAGTTGGTTTGATGTGTCCAGCCATGAGTTTTCTTGCTGCATGGTTCTACTATCCATATTATGAAGGTTTTGATATGTTGACTTTGCTTGCTAACTGGTTAAAACTTATATGTTTTAATTTCCCATTTGCATTCTTTAGCCAGTTGTTCTTTATTCAGCCACTTATCCGTTCTGTGTTTAAATTCTTATTCCATAAGGATATTAAAGCTCGTGAAGAACAGATACAGAAGAAGGGAAAACAACGTTCTCATGATGAGGTAGAAGCTATCGAAGATATCTTTAATCGTATTAATGAAATTAAGCTGGAAGTAAAGGAAGAAATTATGAAAGAAATGGAAGGATAAATTGTAATTATTTATGTATATTGCCAACAGGAAATGCTAAAGTATTTTCTGTTGGTAATTTTTTTAAGATGACATAACAGTTAAGCCATTTTATTCATATTTTACCAGAATATATGCTCTGGTTGAAAATATTATAAAAGGCTGACAGAATATGGTTACTGTTCACAGGTAGTACTTTGCACTTGCTGCAAAGTACGTGAGAACAAGAGTGGTAAAGAAGAATCCAGCCTTTCGCTGAAATCGAACTTTTAATAGGCTGGATTCCATTACAGTTTGCACTGTAGGTGTGAATTGTAACAACTTTTTGTTTTTCCTATAATACATGGTTGTTACTAGTATAGTTTTGTGATAGAATGCAGTTATATTATCTATAGGATTACTTGGAGTGTGACAAAAATGAATAAGATATTAATTATAGAAGATGAAATGGCAATCTGTCTGGAATTAGCAGAGTTGTTGGAGAATGAAGGATATGAAGCCGATTACTTGAAATCTTTTGATAATGCATTAGAAGATATATTAAATGCAAATGCAGATTTGTTGTTGCTTGATATTAATATTCCCAGGATGAATGGTGAGATGTTACTTCGGGAAATTCGTAAAAAATCAGATGTTCCTGTTATTATGGTCACCAGCCGGACAGGGGAAGTAGATGAGGTGCTTTGTATGAGCTATGGAGCAGATGATTATATAACCAAGCCGTATAGCCCAACAATCTTATTACTACGCATTGCTTCTATATTAAAAAGAATAAATGGAAATAATAATACTGCCAGTTATAGGGATGCACAGGTTAATTTTAGTAAAGGAACTATTTGTAAGAGTGATAAAGAACTTGTTCTTACCAAGAATGAAATGATTATTTTTCAGATTTTGTTAAACAATCAAAACCGCATTGTCACTAGAGACGAACTTATGACAAATCTTTGGGATAATGATGAATTCGTAAATGATAATGCACTTACTGTAAATATCAGCAGACTTCGGGGGAAGCTTGCCGAATTTGGTTATATAGATGCAATAGAAACCAGAAAGAAACAGGGGTACTGTTTAATATGAAATTTGGAAAATATTTAAAAGATAAATGGGTCACATTGACTTCTTTTGGAACATTTATGTTATTGACATCTGTATTACTTTGGTTGTTTCACTCATCAATGGAATTGTTGGTTATGTATAGTGTTTTAGCTGTTTTATTTTTACTAATTGATTTTGGATGGGATTATTTTAAACGAAAAAAATACTACGATAAATTGTTAAATAATCTGGAACAGTTAGATAATAAGTATTTAGTATTAGAAACCGTAAATGAACCAGATTTTTATGAAGGGAAACTAAATAGCCAGATTATGTACGAAATTAATAAGTCCATGGCAGAGAATGTGAAACAATATGAGAGAAATGTGTTAGATTTTAAAGAATATATTGAAATGTGGGTGCATGAGGTGAAACNGCCTATTTCCAGTTTGCTACTTATGTGTCATAACAACAAAGGAAATTTAGAAAAAAAGTATATAAAACAAATTAAGCGGTTGGATAATTATACAGAACAGGTACTTTATTATGTCCGTTCGGAACATGCGGAAAAGGATTATTGTATTAAAGAAGTTCCACTAAAGAAAGTAGTATGGGATGTGGCAATGAAAAATAAAGATGATCTGCTGGAACAGAAAATTGATTTTATAGTAGATGAGATGGAATATATAGTATCTACAGATTATAAATGGCTGGTCTTTATTTTGAATCAGATTATTAGTAACAGCATGAAATATAAAAGAAAGGATGTAACTTCAAGTATTCACCTGTGGGAGGAAGAGATAGGAAATCGAATTCTTTTGCATATAAAAGACAATGGCATTGGAATACCAGAGCGGGATTTACCAAAAGTTTTTGAGAAATCATTTACAGGGGAGAATGGAAGAAAACATGCAAAATCAACAGGAATGGGATTGTATATTGTGAAATCCCTTTGTGATAGATTGGGACATGGGATTCTTATAAAATCTGTAGAGGGTGAATATACAGAAGTGAGTCTTGTTTTTGCAAAGAATGATTTTTATAAGATGTAAGGTTTGGTGTATTGTTGGTCTTTTAATTCATATATTTATCTGTTTTCTTAAACCTCAATTATTCACCACTTATATTGTAGACCGTTGCTATCGCAGCTAGGAGCCGCTTGGTAGCATCACCTGTCTGCAATCATCGTTAATTGACCTATTAAGCATGACTAATCTCGGTTAAATTAATTGAACATGAAAAAGCAGGATACCGTGTATAAAAAGATCTCCTGCTTTCCCTGTTCTCATGGCTATTATTTAGTTTCAAATGTCTATATGAAATGTTATCTTGCTAATTGTTCAATTTCCTCAATTGTTAATCCAGTCCCACTAGCAATTTCTTCAAAAGAAAATTTTTCCATTTTTAGTAAACGTTTAGCTGTTTCAATTTTCTCATTTTGTCTGCCTTCTTGTAAACCTTCTTGTCTACCATCCTGTATTGCTTGTTGCTTTGCCTCATAAACTGCACATTCAATATAAGAACGCATAATTTCCTGTTCGTCATACAATACCATCATAATGTCCACAACCTCCTTTTCCTTGCTTTCCAAATACTCTTTTAGTACATTTTTATCTTTGCAGATATGGATTGCTTCTAAGATTGCTCTCNTNGTTCTNCCATNTATNGCTATCTGTTCACTACATACTTTGGTAAATATAACATACTGGTTGATGATGTCTCCTTCTTTGCCATCATATATCATTTTTACTTTCACATCTATGCAACAATCCTCTCCACTAAAAAACTCTTCTGACAAGGAAATTTCTGCTGGCTTGTTCTTTCTGTTCCCAGTATAAATCACATATAATTCTGGCTTTGGTATTTGTACCTTTTTACTCATGTAAAGGCTCTGTTTGGTGTGTTCAAAATAATCATGATAAGTCTGTACCAGATAAAGCAATGCCCTGATTATGATGTTCATAGTCCATGTGGACTGTGCCTCTACCAAAATCATCAGCCTGTTGTCTACCATGAAACCTAAATCGTTATAAATATTGTCTGTTAAAACATTTTTTATGGTTATATCTGTCAGTTTATCTTCCGTAATGTCAGTATCTTCTGGATGGAGTGCTTTATACAGCTGTAGCAGGTATTTTTTATCTTGGAACAGATTGGTAAATACACTGTCTTTAATGGTGTATTTTGCAACCTCTTTGTTCAAATCCGAAGTATTTTTTATGTTATTATTTAATTCTGCCAATCCTTTCACCTGCCTTATAAATACATTTTCTTATATTTATAGTACCATAAACCCTTAGGTTCTTCAACGGATTTGTGACTTTAAAACCTTGTTAGAATGGATTGTGGTTATTGTTCACTCGCAAGCTTGACACTTGCTGTCAAGCTATGCACCAAGAATGAAATTATGCAAGATTTTGGTTCATGCATCGAAGATGCATTTATAATGAACCCAAATCGTTACTGGGCACAGGGAACCTGTGAACAGTAATGGATTGTGTTCTTGCTTTATGTAGTGATAAAATAATCTATAAAAGGCTTATTCCATTGTAGGTTATGGAGAAGTCTTTTATAGTCTATAATTATCAATGATGGGAATAGTAGTTTTGTATTAATCTCCCATTGTTACAAAATTGTAATGTTCTGTAACATTAGAAAAAGGACATGAGGAAATTTTCCGTGTAGAATGGTGATAAGTTAATTGAATGAGAGCTTTGCAATTAACTAAAAATGATATTAGAAAGAAGATGAAAGAAACATGGAAAACATATTAAAAATTGATCAGATTGAAAAGTATTATGGAAGTAAAGTAAACCTAACGAAAGCCATTGATGATATTTCTTTTCAGGTAGATGAAGGAGAATTTGTGGCAATTATGGGGGCTTCAGGAAGTGGAAAAACGACCTTATTAAATTGTATTTCCACCATTGACAAGGTGACTACCGGGCATATTTATGTAAGCGGAGAAGACATTACAAAGCTTAAGGGAAATGCATTAAATAAATTCCGAAGAGAGAAGTTAGGCTTTATCTTTCAGGATTTTAATTTGCTTGATACTATGACTGCTTATGAAAATATAGCATTAGCTTTATCTATTCAAAATGTACCAGCAGCGAAAATTGACAGCAAAGTAAAAAAGGTTGCAAAGGAACTGGATATTGAAAGTGTACTGCAAAAATATCCATATCAGATGTCTGGTGGGCAAAAACAAAGGGTTGCATCTGCCAGAGCCATTATAACAGATCCAAAACTAATTCTTGCAGATGAACCTACAGGAGCATTGGATTCTAAGGCAGCAAAATTGTTGTTGGAGAGATTTGCTTATCTAAATAAGAATTTAAAGGCAACTATTTTAATGGTAACGCATGACTCTTTTACAGCAAGTTATGCACAGAGAATTATTTTTATTAAGGATGGAAGAATATTTCATGAACTTCATCGTGGACAGGATAAACGAAAAGATTTCTTTGATAAAATTATTGATGTGGTTACATTACTGGGAGGTGACTTGAACGATGCTCTTTAAGTTATCTATGCAAAATATTAAAAAAAGTATAAAGGATTATGCGATTTATTTTTTTACTTTGATTCTTGGTGTAGCTATTTTTTATGTATTTAACTCTATAGAAACCCAGTCTGCCATGCTGGCTGTTTCATCAGATACAAGGGAGATTATTGAATTGCTGACCACAACGTTGTCTGGTGTAAGTGTATTTATAGCTTTTGTGCTGGGATTTCTGGTTATTTATGCAAGCAGGTTTTTAATGAAACGGAGAAATAAAGAATTTGGATTGTATCTGGTTCTTGGCATGGGAAAACGAAAGGTATCACTAATTTTATTCTTTGAAACATTACTGATTGGTATTATATCTCTTGTGGTAGGATTGGTGATAGGTGTGGCAGCATCCCAATTGACCAGTGTTTTTGTGGCTAAGATGTTTGAGGCAGATATGACAAAATATCAGTTTATTTTTTCTGAGGCTGCATGTATCAAAACCATTTTGTATTTTGCAATTATATATGTGATTGTTATTTTGTTTAACACCTTTAGTATTGGAAAATGCAAGTTAATTGATTTGTTTCAAGGTGGTAAGAAATCGGAATCTGTGAAAGTGAAAAATGCATGGGTATGTATTATTGTTTTTGTCATTGCAGTATCTCTTCTTGGTACAGCATATTATAATGTGACAAGCGGATATGAAGCTATTCAGGAAATGAATCAGATTTTATGGTATATTGCTATGGGCTGCATTGGAACATTTTTAATATTTTGGTCTTTGTCAGGACTGCTATTAAAAGTTGTATCCTCCATGAAGGGAGTTTATTATAAGGGATTAAATAGTTTTACTTTTCGCCAGTTAAGCAGCAGAGTAAACACAAATGTATTTTCTATGACAATTATATGTCTTATGCTTTTTATTACTATTTGTGTTCTGGGAAGTGGTTTAACTGTACGAAATTCTAGGGTTGCCAACTTAAATGAGTTAGCTCCTGCTGATATAGAAATCAGTCAAAGTATGAATGTAGATGAATCGGATGGATATACGAAGAAGCAACTGAAAAATAAGGGAAAAGCTATATTGGAACTTTATCAGGATCTGGGTATTGATTTAAAATCTTATTTTAAGGAGTATGTACAATTTTATATGTATGCTACACCAGATTGTACAATGAAGGATACCTTAGGCAGCCAGATGGAAGAGGTTATGAAAAATTATGTGTTCCTAAATTACGAAACAAAGGAAGATATTATAAAATTAAGTGATTATAATAATCTTGCAAAACTCTATGGAAAAGAAACATTTTCTTTAAAAGAGAATGAATACATTATGATAGCAGATTTTGATGCCATGGTTAATGTCCGCAATTATGGATTGAAAGCTGGTGAGAAGATTTCTCTTTTTGGACACGATTTGAAACCTAAATATAAAGAATGTAAAGACGGATTTATTGAAATGTCTGGTGGGCATTTAAATGTCGGAGTAATTATTGTACCAGATGCTGTAATAGATGATTCTTATAAGGATCGTGAATTTGTTATTGCGAATTATAATACTGATTCAAAAGACAAAATAGCGGAAATAGAAAAAAAGATAGATTCTATTCAAAAATTTAAGAAAGAGTATGTGTTACCAACAATAAATACAAGAACTAACATTGCAGAATCCAGCATAGGATTAGGAGCTATAGTTTCCTTTATTGGTTTGTATATAGGATTGATTTTCTTGATATCAGGAGCATCTATTCTTGCCTTAAAAGAGTTGTCAGAAAGTGCAGATAATTTAGAACGTTTCCGTATGTTACGCAAACTGGGAGTTGATGAAAAACAGATGAATCGTGCATTGTTTAGACAAACAGCATTTTTCTTTATTTTTCCACTGACTTTAGCAATTATTCATTCTATTTTTGGAATGAAATTTAGTAGAAAAATATTAGATATGCTTGGAAGCGAAATGATGATACCTTCTATTATTATGACTAGTGTAATTTTGTTTGTTATTTATGGTGGGTATTTTGTGATTACTTATTTTAGTGGTAGGAGCATGATAAAGGAATAGACCTAAAGTCTTATGTGTAAGCCAATGGCTTGCATATAAGACTTTCATTATGTATAATAAATCAATGATAAAGATTGCAAACAAGCGATGAACTGACTGTGGCAGCAGTTCGTAATAAAAGTTGTGAATAATTGGTAAGGAGATATAGGAGATGTTTGAAGTTTCAAAAAAGCAAAAGAATATGGCATTTATTGTATTTGGAGTATATTTCTTTCTTTTAATTTGGCTAATTTTGTTTAAGTTCCAGATTGATATCAGTAAGATGGATACAATTCGAAGTATTAATGTTATTCCATTTCATTATGCAAACGAAATAGGAATGAATTTTCATTTTAAAGAAATAATTTATAATGTTCTTGTTTTTGTCCCATTAGGTGTTTATATACATTTTTTTAAACCAAGATGGACATTCATATTAAAGATGCTCTTTGGTTTGTGTATTAGCTTTATATTTGAAAGTTTTCAGTATATCTTTGCTATGGGGGCAAGTGATATAACAGATATTATTGACAATACATTGGGAGGAATACTTGGAATACTGCTGGCAAAGATTCTTGAGAAGATTTATAAAGAAAAATCCATTACTATTGTAAATGTAATTGGACTGATAATTGAAGTAACAGCATTGGCTATGATTACAGTTTTGTTTATCACAAATGCATAGTATATAGAATAGGTTTTCATTTTTCATAAAATCCGTTATACTAATACTAAAGAGATTAGTATAATGGATTTTTTTTCAGGAGGCGGTAATATGGCAGATATGATGTGATAATAGAGCCAAAGAATAAAGAAGAAGATGCTATTATTATAGAATTTAAAGTGTTTAATCCAAGAAAAGAAAATACTTTGGAGGATACTGTACAATCTGCCCTTGCTCAGATAGAGGAAAAGAAGTATGAATCCGATTTGCTCACAAGAGGATTTGTAAAGAATCAGATCCGTAAATATGGATTTGCTTTTGAAGGAAAAAGGGTACTGATTGGGTAATGTAACTGTTATGAACAGTTACATTAATGTCTACTAAAAAAATCTCTTTGTAGTTAAATGAATGGTTTAATGTTACTGTTTACACCTATGGTGCAAACAGTAACGGTTTAATTACAAAGAGGTTTTTTGTTTTGCCTATTTTATCTTATTGTATGCTTAAAAACTATGATAGTCTATTCAATATAGGTATTTGCTATTATAAAAAACTTAAAGTAAAATAAAATCAAAGTTAAGGAATGTTACGAAGTTTTTGTTATTACAATTTCTAAGAAAGAAGGTGCAATGTGAGAAAAAGAAAATTGTTTATAGGAATTGCCATAATAGCAAGTATATTTTGTGGTTGTGGAAGTAATGTTATAAAAGAGGAATCTGTACATAATATGGAAACACAAAAAGAAACAGAAAAAGAGTATATTACCATGACAGACACCATTAATGAATTAGAATCTGGCTTTTCAGTTGTCCGTTTAAATGGAGATTATGGATTTGATAAATTTCTGGAGCAGGGTGGGGCAAAATCAGATGCAGAGGTTTTGAAGTATTTGACAACTACTTTGCTTGGCGAGGTGAATGGCTTATCCTTTGAAGGTATGGCATTTGGCTGCAGTACCATATCTGTGAAAAATAAAGAAGGAGGTTACTACTTCGGAAGAAACTTTGACTGGGATACTTGTGATGCTATGGTAGTAGCTTGTTATCCAGAAAATGAGTATGCTTCTATTTCTACAGTGAATCTGGATTTTGTAAAACAGGGAGCAGGTTTTGCATCTAATTTTATGGGTGAGGAAACACTAAAGATTGCATCTTTGTATGCACCATTGGATGGAATGAATGAAAAGGGGTTATGTGTATCAGTTAATATGATTCAGGATTCAGACACGATTTCTCAAAATTCAGATAAGACGGATATTACCACTACCACTGCAATTCGTTTGCTGTTAAATAGGGCAGCTACTGTAGAGGAAGCAATCGAAATATTAAAACAATATGATTTTCATGCTTCTATGAATTATATGGTACATTTAGCCATTGCAGACAATACGGGAAAAAGTGTTGCTGTAGAGTATATAAATAATCAGATGCAGGTAATAGAAACTCCTATTCTTACCAATTATTATTTGGCTAAAGGAGAGAAAAACGGAATCGGAACAAAACAGTCCCATACAAGATTTGACATCTTACAAGATGCACTACAGGAAAATAATGTTATGGATGCAGAGCAGGTAAGAAATACATTAAGCAGTGTAAGTAAAGGAAATTTTGGTGAATTTGAGTCTACTGAATGGAGTGCAGTGTTTGATCAGAAGGCACTTACTGTAACCTATTATCATCGGGAAAATTATGATAAAGCATTTGTTTTTCGTTTATTAGACCAATAACAGGAGGTGATGTAGATGGGTTACACCCGATTACTGCTTTCTCTTTGGTGTGCAAAGAGAAATGTAAACAAACCAAGAAATCATATACATAGATTACAACAAAAGAAACTTAGAAAATTACTGTGTTATGCTTATGTTCATTCAGAGTATTATAAAAGAACTTTTGAAAAAGCAGGAATAACCAGCGAAAATATCAATTCAGTTCCACTACAACAATTTCCTGTTATGAACAAAAAGATATTGATGGATCATTTTGACGAATTGGTAACAAAGAAAGAAATCAAACAAAAAGAACTTGCTGAATTTGATAAGGATAAAAAGCAAGCATTATATCAAGGGCAATATCATGTGGTTCATTCATCAGGAAGTACGGGAAAACCAAGATACTTCGTTTATGATGAAAAAGCATGGGAACAAATGCTGACTGGGATTATTAGAGGAGCATTTTGGGGAATGACATGGAAGGATATCATAAAGTTATTGAGGGATAAGCCAAAGATTCTATATATTGCGGCAACAGATGGCAGATATGGTGGAGCTATGGCAATTGGAGATGGAGTAAGGGGACTCAAATGTTCCCAACACTTTTTGGATATTAATACACCAATAGCAGAGTGGAAGAAAATAGTAAAAGAATTTAATCCGAATATTATTATCGGATATCCATCTGCTATTAAAATGCTTGCAGAAGAGATGGATAATCCTAGGAACAACAGCATTTGTGTTAACCGGGTCATTTCCTGTGGAGAGCCATTAAATTTAGGATTGAGAAAATATTTAGAAAACACATTTCGATGCCTGGTTATTAATTTCTATGGTGCCAGTGAATCATTGGCATTGGGTGTGGAGGGGAGCATAGAAGATGGCATGTATCTGTTTGATGATATGAATATAGTAGAGGTATTAGATGGGGAAATGTATATAACATGTCTATACAATTATTCCCAGCCTCTTATCCGTTATCATATATCAGATAAGATTCAGATAAGGGACAAAAATTCAAAGGATAAATATAGTTTTACAAAGGCGGAAGTCCTTCTTTGCCGGAATGAGGATGTGATGTGGTTTAGAAAGGAAGATGGAACCAAGGAATTTATACATCCGCTATCGGTGGAAGGATTATGCATAGAGGGGTTGTTAGATTACCAATTTGTTCAAACATCACCACATACCTTTCAAGTGTTGGCAGAAACAGAAAATATTGTTTCAAAAGTAAATATAAAACAAGAACTGGAAAAGCATTTAGATGCTCTTTTACAAGAAAAGAAGCTTGATAACGTAATATATGAAATATTTTTAGTAGAAGGTATTATGCCAGATAGTAAAACAGGAAAAAAGCGTTTAATTATGATTAAGGAGGATGATTTTCATGAGACAGATTATAAAGAACAAGCAGTATGATGAGGAAAGGGCATTGTATAATTTAAAAAATGCAGATATATTAAATTGCATTTTTGCAGGAAAAGCAGATGGGGAATCTGTGTTAAAGGAAGCCAGAGATGTGAATTTGAAAGAATGTAAATTTTCCCTTCGTTATCCGTTATGGCATGTGAGAAAATTTTCCATGGATCAGGTAACAATGGATGAATTAACCCGTGCAGCAATTTGGTATGCCTGTGATGCAACAATATCAGATTCTGTTTTAGGAGGTATTAAGGCAGTAAGGGAATGTAGTAATATTTCACTAAAAAACTGTAAAATAAATTCACAGGAATTTGGCTGGAAATCTCAAGGGATAACTTTGACGGATACAGAGATTACATCAGAATATCTGTTTTTGGATAGCAAAGATGTTACATTAAACAATGTAAAGATGAAAGGGAAATATTCCTTCCAGTATATGGAGAATCTGGAAATTTCGGATAGCATACTGGACACAAAGGATGCCTTTTGGCATAGCAAAAATGTAACCGTTCGTAATAGTGTTGTCAAAGGAGAATATCTTGGATGGTTTTCAGAAGGCTTGACATTGGTAAACTGTAAGATTATCGGAACACAGCCTTTATGTTATTGTAAGAATTTGAAATTAGTGAATTGTACCATGGAGGATACCGATCTGGCATTTGAGTATTCAGAGGTAGATGCCGATATCCATAGTCATGTTTTGTCCATTAAAAATCCTAAATCAGGCAAAATTATAGTAGATAGTTTGGGAGAAGAAATATGGGATGATCCAGTTATGGAATGTAATGGAGAAATTGTATTGAGGGAAAACACCAATGTGATAAAAAACAAAAAAATGGAGTGTGCTATATAATGTTTGAAACAAATCATACAGATAACATGATTCAGAATATGTTAGATGCTGGATGCAGCGAAGAGGAAGTGTTCTGTTTTTGCGAATGTAGAAAAAAACAGAACAAAGAGGAAGAATTGAATATATTAGAAACCCATCGAGAGGAACTGCTTCATGATATTCATGAGATTCAATACAAAATCGAGGTATTAGATGAACAAATTTCCACTCTTCAAGATGGCACAAGGTAACTGTTCAGAACCATGAACAGTTACTGCAGAAGCTTCTAAAGAAGCTCCTGTTCTAGTCTTGAAATAAATAATTTGGTTGCTTTAGAAAAAACTTGATATTTTTTCGTGAATATGTATACATTTGATATAACTGCAGAGTTTAACGGACGGAAAATAAGATTATGTTCTGTACTAGGTGGAATTAACCCACCAATACATAGTGCATAGCCAATACCTGCCTGTACCATCAGACTCGCATTGAAAATTAAGTTGTAGGTCGATACGATGTCTAAAGAAATTTGATGCTCCGAAAATAATTGTCCAAAACGTTTATTGTTAGAGGTCTGGCTTGGAACAATCATAGGAATACCTGACAAATCCTCTAATGTTAGTTTTTTCTTTTTAGTAAGAGGGGTATCTTTTGGCATAAGAACACCCCAGGTTTCCATAAGAGGTAGTTTTTGATAATCATAACGGGGTGTGATTTCCGGATCTAGTAGTATTCCTATATCAATCAACCCTTTATCTAAACGCTCAAGAATAGTATCCGCATTGCTGCTAAAAAAATGAAAATGTATGTCAGGGTAATCCCTTCTGATATCACAGATTATCTTCATAATGGCAGAGGAACTTTGATATTCACCACAGCCAATGTGAATATCACCAGAGATATTTTGCTCATTTTCTCTAAAATCATGTTCCGTTTTTTCTATAAGAGAAACAATTTCCTGGGCACGTCCTCTTAGGTACAAACCATCTTCTGTCAAAGTGATTTTTTTCTTGCCACGAATAAATAACTGCTTACCTAGTTGTTCCTCTAAATCCATCATCTGTTTGGAAAGGGTGGGCTGGGTAATATGCAAATAATTAGCAGCACGGGTAATACTTTGTTCTTCCGCAACTGCCAAAAAGTATTGTAATAGTCGTGTTTCAATCATAAGAGACACCTCCAGAAATATATTAGTAGTTGTAACTGTTCAGAACCATGAACAGTTACGTTTAAGCCCATGATTATTCGCCTTCGGCGAAGGGGCTTAAATATTGTAAAATTTACTTTTTCTTACGAAACACGCAGTAAATGCGTGTTTCTACCTGAATAGTTACTAGTAGTCACAATATAGTTTTTATCTATGATTACATATTCTACATAACTATTTGTTATTTTGCAAGGGGGATTTATAATGAATATAACAACAATATTATCAGAAAGTGGAGCTACAAAAATACAGATTAACCAGTATATAGATTACCAGAAAGCTGGAAATAAAAAGGGACAAGAGAGAATTTTATGCAGATGTAAAGGTATACAAAAAGAAAGGTTACAAGATAAAAGAAGGCAGCTTTCCTGTCTGGATTATATGATTGCAAAGGTGGAGAAAAGTCATGAAGAATAACAATATTGTATTATCTGGGAAAAATATTGTAAAAACTTATGGGGAAGTGACAGTCTTAAATCGTTTGAATATTTCTATTTATCAAGGGGATTTTACGGTTATCATGGGTTCTTCAGGATCTGGTAAGTCCACACTTTTGTACATGCTTAGCGGAATGGATCAGGTAACAGATGGAGAAGTTAATTATAATGGTAAGAACTTGTCTAAGCTATCAGAAAAAAAATTAACCACCCTTCGTGGGGATGCATTTGGCTTTGTATTTCAAAAAACACATCTTGTCAGTAATCTGACCCTTTATGAAAATATACTTATGGCAGGGTTAGTAAACAGTTCTATGTCAGAAGTCAAAGCAAAAGAACAAACAAAAAAATTCTTGCAAGAAATGAACCTTATTCATGTAAAAAATCATTTACCATCAGAAGTTTCTGGCGGAGAGGCTCAGAGGGCAGCAGTAGCCAGAGCAGTTATGGGAAGCCCGCAAATATTGTTTGCAGATGAACCAACCGGAGCCTTGAATAGGGCAAATACAAAGGAAGTGCTAAATCTCTTAACAAATTTACATAAGAACGGACAAACCATTCTACTTGTTACCCATGATAGGGAAGCAGCTTTAAGAGGAAACCGTATTTTGTATATAGAAGATGGTGATATTATTTCTGAACTTTCTTTGTCCGAATATCAGGAAACAGATAAAGAACGTGAAGAAAAATTGTCAGATTTTCTTGGAAAGTCAGGCTGGTAGAAAGCAGAGGGATATGTATGGGCAAGAATAAAATGCGGATAAAAATTGCAATGCTGTTAAAACCATCTTGGAAAAAACAAAAATTCCCCATTGTGTCTATTTTCCTTATGATGTTTGTACTGGCACTGTTTTTATTTTCTTCTGTTGTGTTATATAATAGCGGAAAAAACTCCGTAGTAGAAGAAATGAACCGGTTAGGATTTGGAGATTTTACAGTATGGGTTAGTAATCATCCAAAAGATTTAGTAAATGATATAAGTAAAATTTCTGAAGTGGGAACTGTAACGGAACAAAAAATTATTTATGCAGGATATGAGATAAATGGAAAGTATTCAGATAATGAAGGACAATTAATGGTTTATGAGGAAAACATCCCTTATCATTTTATAAAGGAAAATGGCGAAAAAACAGCAAAAGTAGAAATTGAACAAGGAACCATTTATGTATCTCCTGGGATGCAGTCTCTATATAATGTAAAAATAGGTGATACCATCACTTTTGAATTGACAAGAAATAGTGGTAAGAAAAAATTTAGGATAGCAGGTTATTTTGAAGATGCTTTTATGGGAAGCTCTATGATTGATATGAAAAGCTTTCTTATAAACATCTCAGATTATAATGAATTGTGTAAGGAAATACAAAAGGTAAATGAAAATGACCGGTTAGCAAAAGAAGGAGCTATGATACATATTGCCAAAGATGTAGGACGTGGATTTTCAGATACAGAATTCTACCAAAGATTGATAGAGGAAACTGAGCTTGCCAAGTATACAGAGTTTACATACCACAAAGATTCTATATTAAGTTATATGCTTTTATTACAAAACATATTAGCAGGTTTTATGATTGTTTTTTCTATCATACTCTTTCTTGTCTGTATGATTATAACAGTCCATAGTATAGAAATGATTGTGATTCAGGAAAGAAAAGATATGGCAATTCTAAAAACTATAGGACTTCCAGAAAAAATAATACAAAAAGTTTATTTATTGTTGTATGGCAGCAGTGCTGTATGTGGAATTTTTTTAGGGGTTCTGCCCTGTAAATGGTGTGCTGGAAGAATTGCAAAAAGCATGGTTTCTTCTACAGGTATGCTGATTGATATAAGAGTACCCTTTGAAAAAATCATACCTGTATTAGTAGTTTTGGTGGTATGGAATATGTTTGTGTTGTGGAGAAAAACAAGTAAAATCCTTGGAATTCATCCTATGCAGATATTACAGGAAACAAGGGTTAAAAAACGGGTTATATCTCCTATTAGAAAGAAGTATTTATCCTGTGATATTGCTATTCGTGAAATAAGAGCAAATAAGAAAAAGTATATAGCTCTATGTATGATATCAATTGTACTTACATTTTTTCTTGGTATGATTAGTCACATGAATACTTGGCTTGGCAGGAATGGAGAAGGTTTGATGAATGCCTTTAGCGTGGCAGAGCATGATTTAGGTGTACAGCCCTTTCATAGTTCTGTTCCGATGGATGAAATTGAAAGAGTAATTCACTGGTATTCGCCTATCACTAAACAGTATGAGCTGGCAATGGAAAGTGTTACCGTAAATGGTCAAGAGTATACAGCTAATATATTGAGCGATGTCAAATGGTTTCATATTTTAAAAGGAAAGGCACCAGAGGGAAAAGAAATTCTTGTTACAGATACCGTAGTAAATGAGTTAGATGTAGATATTGGTGATTTTGTAAAAGTATCAGCCGCTGGAAAAATGGAGGAATACCAGATTTCTGGCATCTATCAATGTGCCAATGGAATGGGAAATAATATTGGAATGAGTACCTCTGGATATTCCCAGATTGGTGATATAACAGGCTTTATTTGGTGTAAACATTATATTTTGGAAGATGGAAGTATGCGGGATTATGCTTATGAATATTTAGAAAAACATTACAAGAACATTGATGTCCACACCAATAGCTGGTCTGGACTAGATGGAATTGTTAGCATAATGCATTGGATGATAGCAGCAGTTTATATAATTTCAGCAGGTATTATTCTGCTAACAACAGCACTGCTTGCAAATAAAATGATTTTATCAGAGATAATTGATTTGGCAATTTACCGAAGTATGGGGTTGTCTGAAAAGAAACTCCGATTGTCTTTTGCATTACGCTTCTTCCTTGTTGCTATGTTGGGGGCAGTAATGGGAACTGTTCTATCTGCATTGTTTAGCGACAGATTAATAGGAATGATATTCCGGTCATTTGGTATTGGGGAATTTAAAACTGCATTCTGCCTGCCAGGAAGTGTAATTCCTTTTCTTACAGTACCACTAACATTTATTTTCTTTGCATGGATTTTTGGCAAAAAATTGAAAACAGTAAACATGATTGGTTTAATGGAACAGAATGGAGGTATAATATGAAAATAAAGAAATTTTTATTATCAATTATTATTTGTATATGTGTGTTTGGTTTTGTGGGATGTAATCAGAAGCAGAAACAAGTAGAAGAACCACCAGAAGAAGTGCTGCATCCAAATGGTTCTGGTGAAGGAAATGATACAAAAACACCTTATGATGGTTCGTTGTTAAGTGGTGTAGTAACTGCTAAGATTGGCTTAAATGATAATACAGATTATACAATAGATATGTATAATAATGCAGCAGTAGACACTATCTTAGGATATTTATCTGAAGAGGAAATGCGTTTTCCAACCTACACTTACGAGGAAAAAGATGGATATGTGGCACAGAATATCAGAGGTACTTACAGCAGGGATGATGAGGTGGAAGTAACACAAATTCATGCAGGAGAACTATATTTATTTAGTGATGGACAGTTGCGGCTTTACTTTAAAGATGTAGCAAATGCAGGGATATCAGCAACACCTGTTGGATATTTTTCAGGAGTGGACAATATTACCGAATTGGTACAGACTGCCTACAAAGAAAATAGAGATGACAGTTGGGGAGTGGATGTATACTTCCTAATAAAAAAAAACAGCCATTAGAAACACAGAACAAGGAGAGTGAAATGCAAATGATTTATGCACATATAGGAGAAAATATTCTGGAAATACTTCCAGAAAATAATTCTTCAGTAAAAGCGTTCTTAGAAATTTTAAAGAAGTCAGATATTACAATAAATATGCATGATTATGGAAATTTTGAAAAGGTTGGAAGTCTGGGGAATACCCTTCCGACTAATGATCAGAGAATTACTACCGAAATAGGAGATGTAATTTTGTATCAGGGAAATCAGATTACTATTTATTATGATAAAAACACTTGGAATTTTACAAGGCTTGGAAAGGTACAGGGGTTGTCAGCAGAAGAATTAAAAAATATTTTGGGTAATGGTGATGTTGAGGTTAAATTTTCATTACAAAAATAAAAGTGAGGCGAAGAGTATGAATCAAAGAAAGAGAAGTTTTTTCATTTGCAGATGTGTCTTTGTATCCATATTAGTAGTTATGTTTGCAAACAGTGTATTTATAAAGAGTGGAGTTTATGCTGAGCCTGCCAAAACAATCCCGAAGATTACAAGTAAGAAAAAAATATCTCTAAATGAAGGCAATAGTTATAAAGTTAAAGTTTCAGGAAAATATATTGTAAATGTTGTATTTTCTAGTTCTAATAAACTAGTAGCTGTTGTAAATAAAAAAGGCAAGGTTACAACAAAACATACAGGAACCTGTAAAATAAAAGCTAATGTTTCTTATCGAAGGAAAAAAGGTGGGAAAATTTATAAAAAATCTTATAATATAACAGTAAATGTAAAGCATAAGACACAGAAGAAATTGAAATCATTTATTATACGTGTTAATGGAAAAGATTTTGTGGCAAAAGTATATAATACCAAAGCTGGTGAGGAGTTTTATAAAAAACTCCCAAAAACAATTACCATGAAAGAATTAAATGGCAATGAAAAATATTATTATGCAAACAGCACATTTTCAGAAGAAGAAAAGAAGGTTGGTATCATCAAAACGGGAGATCTTATGCTATATGGGAACAGTTGTATTGTACTATTTTATGATACCTTCCGAACAAGTTATGAATATACAAGGATTGGATATATTGAAAATCCTGCAGGGCTTGCAAAGGAGGTAGGAAAAGGGAAAGCAAAAGTTTCTTTTTTGAAAGATACTGCAAGTGAGGGTTACAAAAAAGATAATATGTCTACAACACAACCAGATGAGCCTGTTGTGTCACCAACAGAGCAACCCGATAGTATCCCAACCGGACAGCCTAGTGAGACACCATCAGAAGATACTGATAAAGATAATAAAACGGATGATACAGTTTTTCTCTACATAAATGGTCAAAAGATAATGGTAGTACTGGAAAATAATTCTTCAGCAAATGCATTTGCAGAGTTGCTAAAAAATAGTGATATTACTATAGATATGTATGACTATGGAAATTTTGAAAAGGTTGGAAGTCTGGGGAATACTCTTCCGACTAATGACCAGAGAATTACTACAGAACCAGGAGATGTAATTTTGTATCAGGGAAATCAGATTACTATTTATTATGATAAAAACACTTGGAATTTTACAAAGCTTGGAAAGGTACAGGGATTGTCCAAAGAGGAACTAAAAAATATTCTGGGTGAAGGTAATGTATCAGTAACTTTTTCACTACAATAATCGTCAATTGACCTATTAAGCATAACACTTAGTTATGCTTAAGGCCTTGAATAATCTCGGTTAATTTTGATTTCTCCAGTTTTTGGGGGAAACACCATATGTATTTTTAAATGTTCTGGAGAAATGCAGTTGGTTTGGATAACCAACTGCATTTCCTATATCTGCGATAGAAAGTTTAGTCATTTTTAATAATTCAGTGGCTTTCATCATGCGGTAACTAATTAAAAATTCTTGTGGTGTTTTGCCTACGGATTCATGAAAAATTTTCCCAAAGTAACTGCGATTGATACCACAATGACCTGCAATGTCTTCAATAGATATTTCATAAGGAAAATTTTGTTCAATATAGTTAATTGCTTCTTGTATATAATAATCACTCATTTTACTGGTTTTTTTGAGGAGAATATTAGATACAGAACGGGTTAGTGCATCTAAAAAAATATACAAATGACCAATTAAATGAAAGGGTGTTTCATTGGAATGATTTGCAATATAGAGCATTTCATTCATCATCAATTCCCTAAATTCTTTTGATGAGGCATGATAAATTGGTTGATCTTGAGAGAATCCTGCAATATCTAACATTTCCTTTACACGGAGTCCATCAAATTCTATCCACACATATTCCCAAGGAGTTACTTCATCAGCAACATAGGTACTGATTTGTCCAGGAAATAACAAAAATCCTTGTCCACTTCGGATATGATAAGTTTTTGTTTCTCCTTTTTTATTGTTAGCCATAAGAGTTCCAGTACCAGAAATTATATAATGAAACAGAAAGTGGTTACGGGCAGCCGGACCATACATGTGGGCAGGATCACAACGTTCCCAGCCATATTGGAATAAACCTAAGTCAATAAATGTTTCATTAGGGAATATAGAAAATAACATATCGTGCATAAAACACCTCCTAATTCTACTATATACCAAAATGCTAGGTATGTGCAATACATAAGTAAAAAAATAGTATTTTGGTATAAAAATACAATTATGGGGATATTTTGTGTCGCATTTGGGTATGTTATAATAAATATACAAAAAGACGAGTAACTGTTCAGCAGCATGAACAGTTACGTTTAAGCCCATAATTATTTGCCTTCGGCGAAGGGGCTTAAACATTACAAAATTTACTTCTTCTTACGAAACACGCAGTAAATGCGAGTTTCTACCTGAATAGTTACAAAGATGAATCTGTTATTAAGAAAGGGGAAATGTATAAATGCTAAGAAAAAATAGGAAGATTTTATTTGCAATAGCCTTATTGCTTGGAAGCTTTTCCTTAACAGGTTGTGGTAATAATAAGGCGGATCATGGAAAAACGGTTATTGAATTAGTACATTACAAACCCGAAGCTGTCAACTATTTTGAGGAAGTGGAGAAGAAATTTAATGAGTCCCATAATGACATAGAACTTAAGATATCTTCTCCCAATGATGCAATGACAGTGTTGAAAACACGTTTTATCAGAGAAGATAACCCTGATATTATTGGTATTGGTGGTGAATACAATTACTCAAACTTTATTGATGCAGATATGCTGATGGATATTTCGGATTTTGATGGGTTAAAGGACATTAAACAAAATTATCTTGATATTAATGAAAATTTGGAATTTGTCCCAACAGAAGGAATATACGGTGTACCATATATGGCAAATGCAGCCGGAATTCTATATAACAAGGATATGTTTGAAGAACATGGCTGGCAGATTCCAAAAACATGGGATGAGTTACTTACACTTTGTGAAGACATTAAGGCAGCAGGAGAATTGCCATTTTATATGGGATACAAAGATACATGGACATGTATTTCTCCTTGGAATAGTGCTGCATCATCACTGACAGAAGCTACTGTATGTAAAGATGTCAACAAAGGAACCACAACATTTTCCAAGCAGTATAGGACTGTAGCAGAGCAAATGAAAACATTGCTGCAATATGGACCAAAGGATTTTGTAGCGTATTCCTATAATGATGCATGTACAGCATTTGCAAGGGGGGAAGCCGCTATGTTTATGATCGGAAGTTATGCGGTACCTCAGATAAAATCCGTAAATCCAGACTTAAATATTGATTCTTTTGTGTATCCCGCTTCTAACAATCCAGAGGATAATATTTTGACATCAGGAATAGATTTGCAATTTTGTGTCATGAAGGATTGTCCCAATAAAGAAGCTGCATACGAAGTGTTAAGATTTCTTTTAGAAGATGAGAACGTACAGGAGTATATGGATAACCAGAATTCAATTCCATGTAAGGAAGGAACATTTACCTTGGCTACAATGCTTAATGGCATGAAAGAATACATTGAAGAAGGGAAAGTGACGGATTTTCAGGATCATTTTTATCCTTCGGAGATGGCGGTAGATGCATTGATTCAGACTTATTTACTGGATGGCGATACAGATAAGTTTCTTAAAAAGTTTGATGAAGAATGGCTAAGATATAATAGGGATTTAATTGAAAAGGTTCAAAAATATGAGGCAGAGCATTAGTGAAAGGAGGAAGAAACATGCAGAAAAACAAAATTGAAGAAGTGGAATTAAAAAGAAAGAAGAGAAAAAAGATTAGTGTGAAAAAAACCGTACATTTTTGTTTATTACAATACCAATTGTAGTTTTGTTTTTTACCTTCAATACATTACCTCTAATACAAGGTGTAATATATAGTTTTACCAATTTTAGGGGATTTGGAAGTTATGACTGGATAGGACTTAGAAATTATGTAGATTTATTTCATGATGCAAGAGTGGGGACTTCCTATATTTTTACATTCAAGCTGGCAGTAGTCACCACGATTATTGTAAATGTATTAAGCTTATTGTTAGCAATGGCATTAAATAGCAAAATTAAATTTAAGAGTACCCTTCGTGGATTGTATTTTTTACCAAACGTGTTAGGTGGTTTGGTTGTCGGTTATATTTTTAATTACTTTTTTACTTATATTCTCCCAGAATTTGTAAGGATGCTTGGTTTTGAAGGAAATAGTATGCTTGCAAATTCCAAAACAGCATGGCTTGCAATTGCAATCGTATGTGCATGGCAGTCTATAGCAATGAATACGATTATCTATATTTCCGGGTTACAGACAGTTCCTGTTGATGTTTATGAGGCAGGTTCATTGGATGGAGCAGGAGGATGGACAAAATTCCGCCATCTGACATTTCCATTAATTTTACCTTTTTTTACAATTAATTTGGTTTTGTGTATGAAAAATTTCTTAATGGTATTTGACCAGATTGTGTCACTTACAAAAGGTGGCCCGGCTCAAAGCACAGAATCTATTTCCTACTTGATTTATAACAATGGTATGAGTGGCGGGCAGTTTGGTTTTCAAAGTGCAAATGCTGTATTATTCTTTGTAGTTATAGTAGTGATTTCTGTATTACAAATGAAATTTTTGGGTAAAAAGGAGGAGCAGCTATGAAGAAAGAAAAAAAGAATATTGGTTTAACGATAATTCTGATTTTGGGATTGGTTACTATTTTGTTTCCTGTTTATATAACTGTGGTTATTGCTTTTAAGCAGCCCTCTGAAATGACAAATAGCATTAGTGGTATTTTATCACTCCCGGCACATTGGAATCTTGATAATTTCAAAGAAGCAATGAGGGTAACAGATTTCTGGCATTCTCTAGGGAATAGCTTGTTTATTACATTAGCAACCATTATCTTGTCTGTGATAATTCATTCTCTAATTGGATATGTTCTGGGAAGGTGCAAAACTAAAAATAAATTTTATAATGGCATTTATTTATACTTAGTAAGTGGTATGTTTGTTCCTTTTGCTATACTAATGATGCCTTTGGTAAAACAGACAGCATATATGGGACTTTCTAACATGTTTGGGGTGATTTTGCTTTATACAGTATTTTATCTGCCAATGAATACCATGTTATACTCTGGATATTTGACAAATCTTCCTCTGGCGTTGGAAGAAGCAGCTTATGTAGATGGGGCAAGTACATGGAAGACCTTTTGGACGATTATTTTTCCTAATATGAAATCCATGCATGCAACCGTTGCAATTCTTACTGCCCTTGGAACTTGGAATGATGTTATGACACCACTAGTTATTATGTCAGGCGATAAAACTACTTTGCCTTTGGCACAACTTAATTTCCAAAGCCAGTTTGGTACAAATTATAATTTGGCATTTGCATCCTATTTGTTGGCATTATTACCTATTGTGATATTCTATATTGTTTGCCAGAAACAGATTATTGCAGGTGTTGCAAATGGAGCAGTAAAGTAAAGGAGAACGAAAATGGCAATTATATATGATGAAAAGGCACAGATTTTTTCTTTGCATACAAAGGATTCAACCTATCAGATGAAGGTGGATGATTATAAATATTTGTTGCATTTATATTATGGTAGAAAATTGGAAGCGGATATGGATTATATGCTGACCTATTTTGACCGGGGGTTTTCTGGTAATCCTTATGATGCAGATATGGATCGCACATATTCACAGGATGTATTACCTCAGGAATTTCCAGTGCTTGGAACAGGGGATTACCGAAGTAGTGCGTTGAAAATTCTGGAAGAAAATGGTTGTTATGGATGTGATCTCCGTTATGTAGGATATGATATATTAGACAGCAAATATACACTTCCCGGACTTCCGGCTGCTTATTCGGATCAAGCACAGACACTGGCAATCCGGTTAAAAGATGAAAGAACTGGTGCTGAAGTCACATTGTTGTATGGTGTGATCGAAGATTGTGATGTTATTACCAGAAGTGTGAAGGTGACCAATACAGGAAAAGATAAATTATATTTGGAAAAAGTTTCCAGTGCTTGCTTGGACTTTCTATATGGACAATATGATGTCTTGTCCTTTTATGGAAGGCATGTTATGGAGAGAAATGTACAGCGTACAGAAGTTTCTCATGGACGACAGGTTTTTGGCAGTACCAGAGGAACTTCCAGCCATCAGTATAACCCATTTATTATTCTTGCACAGTCTGATGCCACAGAATGTATGGGAGAATGTTATGGAGCATCCTTTGTTTACAGTGGTAATTTTAGTGCTGAGATAGAGAAAGACCAATTTGACCAGATCCGTTTTATTATGGGACTTTCTGAGGAACAATTTTCCTATCCATTAGAACATGGAGAGGTTTTTTATGCACCAGAAGTTGTTTTAACATATTCTGCAAAAGGTTTTCACAATCTGTCTAATAACTTGCATCAATGTATCAGGGATCATATTTGCCGGGGAAAATTTAAAGATCAGGTGCGTCCTGTATTGGTAAACAGTTGGGAAGCTTGTTATTTTGATTTTGATGGAAATGCGATTGTAGAGTTAGCTGGGCAGGCAGCAGAGTTAGGTATAGAATTAGTGGTGTTAGATGATGGATGGTTTGGGCATAGAAATGATGATAACTCTTCCTTGGGAGATTGGGAAGTAAATGAAGCTAAATTAGGTTGTTCCCTTATGGAGTTGTCAGAACGCATTCATGAAAAAGGGGTACAATTTGGAATCTGGATTGAGCCAGAAATGGTTTCAGAGGATAGCAATTTATATCGGAGTCATCCAGAATGGGCATTACAAATTCCAGGCAAGAAACCAGTACGGGCAAGAAATCAACTGGTATTGGATTTTGCAAATTCGCAGGTAGTTCAATATATATATGAAAAGATTTCCAATGTCCTAAAACAAGGAAAAATAGAATATGTAAAATGGGATATGAACCGTAGTCTTTTCGACATTTATTCAAGTAGTACAACGAATCAGGGTAAGGTATTTTATGATTATATGCTGGGTGTTTACCGATTGCTTGATTTACTTACCTCAGAATTCCCGGATATTTTATGGGAAGGCTGTTCTGGTGGTGGTGGACGGTTTGATATGGGAATGCTCTATTATACACCACAAATTTGGTGCAGTGACAATACAGATGCCATTGACCGTATCCACATCCAGTATGGTACATCCTTTGGATATCCCTTGTCTACGATGGGTTCCCATATTTCTGCTGTGCCAAATCATCAGACAGGAAGAAAGACAGATATTCATACCAGAGGTGTTGTTGCTATGACAGGTGCTTTTGGTTATGAACTGGATTTAGGGAAATTAAGTGATATTGAAAAAGAACAAGTTAGAAAGCAGATTACAATGTATCATAAAATAGCACCATTAGTGCAGAACGGAGCATACTACCGATTGAGTAACCCATTTGTAGAAGAATATGGTGCATGGATGGTAGTAGATGCAGAAAAACAAAATGCTTTGCTGAGTGTTGTGATGCTAAATATCCATGGAAATATGCCAGTAATTTATGTAAAACTGGATGGACTGGATGCTACAAGAAAATATAGGGATAGTGTAACTGGGAAAGTGTATGCAGGAGAAGCACTTATGGCGTATGGATTACCAATACCATTGAAATTAGGTGATTATCAGGCTTATCAGATACTTTTTGAGGCAGTATAGACAATTGCGAAACTCAATTTACTCATAGAGTTTTTGTGCAATGTTCACATATCAACGCAAGGCACGTTTTCACTGCTCTCAACCGTAACGGTACATAAGATGCTAAAAGACAGCATCTAAGTACCGACGGTCTCGAAAGCACCTTGCTTATGAGATGTAAATTTGCACAAAATAATTTAAGTTAATGAGAGTTTCGCAAACGCCTATTGAGGCAGTAGAGTAAAAGGAGGATAGGTTTATGGAAGAGTGTCAAGTGCGGGTAGTAGATGCCCAGAGAGAAAATGCAAATAAGTTATTTCCATTGATATTACAATGTTTACAGAAATTTCCAAATAAAAAGAAAAAGGTAATTGCAATTTCTGGTGGTTCAGGTGTGGGGAAAACTGGTATGGCATGGCTATTGAAACAGAGATTGGAGGAGCAGGAGATTCCTGCAATTATTATATCAGGGGATTACTATCCGCACCGTGTTCCATTTTATAATGACGCAGAGAGGCTGCGTGTTTTTAGAATGGCTGGTCTGGCAGGTTTACTGGAAGAACAGATATATAATGCTGCTGTCCGGAACGAACTGAGAGACTTGCAAATACAGAATCAGGATGCAAATGACAAACTGATTATCCAGTATCCATGGCTGGCAGTTTATCAAAAAAAAGGTGATAAGGCACTAGAAGAATATTTGGGAACAGAAAAAGAATTGTTGTTTTCTGAAGTATCATCAGTGCTGTCAGCTTTTAAGAACAATGAACAAATGCTTATGGTGCGGAAAATGGGAAGAGAAGTACATGATGTATGGTATGAGCAGGTGGATGTCAGTAAAAAACAAGTTTTAATTCTGGAATGGACACATGCAAACAGTGATTTATTGAAAGGGATAGATGTGTCTGTTGTGTTGAAAAGTACACCAGAACAGACCTTAGAAAACCGAAAGACAAGAAATCGTGATAAAGGGGTCGAAAGTCCTTTTGTAGCACGTGTGTTAAGAATTGAACAAGAAAAGATAGATGCCAATTTGCAGAAAGCAGATTTGATTCAGGATATGCAGGGAAACATCCTAAGTAAGGAGGAGTGATAAAAATGCGGAAGGAAAAAATTGACAACAGACCTATGTTAAATCTATATCCAGATAGTATTGGCGGAGATTTAGAGACATTTTATAAAATTCTTAATAAAACAGAATTTGCAAATGCTTTTTCTTCTATTTATTTTCTTCCGAGTATTTATCATTCCGATTTGGATCGGGGTTTTTCGGTGATTGATTATGATTTGGAAGAAAAATATGCAACAAAAGAAGTACTGAAAAAGATACAGGAAAAAGGTTTTTATTTGAAACTTGATTTTGTTTTAAACCATGCTTCTGTACAGTCGCCACAGTTTCAGGATTTGCTGGAAAAAGGAAAGTCTTCTGATTATAAAGATTTTTTTGTTGATTGGAATGCATTCTGGGAGGGATGTGGTGAGATGACAGAAGAAGGCTATATTATGCCGAAGAAAGAGTATTTGAATATGATGTTTTTTAGAAAACCAGGCTTGCCACTTCTTATGGTGGAATTTGCAGATGGAAGTAAAGCACCATATTGGAATACTTTTTATCAGGAAATACGGGAAACAAAAGATTATCATACCAGATACTTAGGTCAGATGGATTTAAATATCCAGTCAGAAAAGGTATGGGATTTCTATAAAGAGACATTAGAAAAACTTGCTGGTTATGGTGCAAAGATTATCCGTCTGGATGCATTTGCTTATGCACCAAAAGCACCTGGCACAAAAAATTTCCTAAACGAACCAGATACATGGGAGCTACTTGAAAGGATAAAAGGATTAACTGCGGTTTATGATATGTCATTACTGCCAGAAATTCATGCCAGCTATGAAGAAAAGCGATATGAAATGATTGCAGAGAAAGGGTATCTGACATACGATTTCTTCTTGCCCGGATTGCTTATTGATGCAATAGAACATCAAGATGGAAGTTTTTTAGCACAATGGGCAAAAGAACAAATGGAGAAGAAGATACATTGTGTTAATATGCTTGGATGTCATGATGGTATTCCGGTACTGGATCTTAAAGGTCTTTTACCAGAAGAACGTATTAAAGAATTGATTAATTTGCTTGTGAAGCGGGGCGGTTATGTCAAAGATTTACATGGGAATGAAAATATGTATTATCAAGTAAATACCACATATTATAATGCTTTAGGTGAGAATGATTCTGCTTTGCTGCTGGCAAGGGCAATTCAATTATTTATGCCCGGAAAACCACAAATATGGTATTTAGATCTTTTTGCAGGCTCAAATGATTATGAGGCTGTAAAGGCAGCAGGTGCAGGTGGACATAAGGAGATTAACCGCACAAATCTTAGTATGGCTGAGGTTGAAAAGAAGTTAGGCAAGGAAGTTATAGTCAAACAACTGGAAATGCTCCAGTTTCGGAATTCATTTCCAGCCTTTAATTTTGATGCACAATTATCTTTAGAATGTAAATCAAATGAATTGTTGCTCAAATGGGTAAAAGATGAATGTATTGCAGAGTTAGCAGTGGATTTTGAAAAATTGTCTTTTGTGATTAGAGGAAAGATGATGGAAGGCGAAGAAGTATTTTCGATGACGCAAGGTGGTGTGAATTAGTATGAAAGAATTGTATGAGAGCATTGATAAATTGGTGCTGTATGCAATAAAAAATGAATTGATATCAGAAGATGATATAATTTATTCCAGAAACCTGTTGTTGGATATTTTTCATGAAGAAGAATATGAGCAGACTGATGTTTCTGAGGAGAATCCTGAACTTTCTGACATTTTAGGAAATCTGCTTGATATTGCTGTGAAAAGAAATTTAATTGAAGATGATATTGTATCCCGTGACTTGTTTGATGTAAGAATAATGAATACAATTACGCCCAGACCAACAGAAGTAATCAAACGGTTTTGGAGTGAATATGCAACTTCACCAGAAAAAGCCACAAATTATTTTTATAAATTTAGCCAGGATACAGATTATATTAGAAGGTATCGCTTATGCAAGGATGAGAGATGGACTGTGGAGAGCGATTATGGAACAATTGATATATCCATTAATTTGTCGAAGCCAGAGAAAGATCCGAAAGCAATTGCTGCTGCAAAGAAGGCAAAGCAAAGCGGATATCCAAAGTGCCTCTTATGTATGGAAAATGTAGGATATGCTGGTCGGGGCAATCACCCTGCCAGACAAACACATCGGATTATTCCTTTAGAAATTAACCATTCAAAATGGGGATTACAGTATTCTCCCTATGGATATTATAATGAGCATTGTATTCTGTTTAGTTCCGAACATATTCCGATGAAGATTGAAAGAGATACTTTTGTGAAATTATTTGATTTTATAAAACTCTTTCCTCATTATTTCATTGGTTCAAATGCTGATTTGCCAATTGTAGGAGGTTCTATATTGAGCCATGACCATTATCAGGGTGGACATTATGAATTTGCTATGGCAAAGGCACCCATAGAAAAAAAATATACAATCTCTGGTTATGAAGATGTGCAGGTCGGTATTGTAAAATGGCCGATGTCTGTTATCCGTATAGAAGGGAACGATGATAGGAAGCTAATTGATTTGGCTGTTCATATATTAGAGAAGTGGAAGAATTATACAGATGAAAGTGCTAATATTTATGCTTATACAGATGAAGAACCACACAACACAGTTACACCAATTGCCCGGATGAAAAATGGATTGTTTCAGTTGGATCTGGTGTTGCGGAATAATATTACCACAAAAGAAAGACCATACGGATTATTTCATCCAAGAGAAGATTACCATCATATTAAAAAAGAGAATATTGGTTTAATAGAAGTAATGGGACTTGCAGTCCTTCCAGCAAGACTGAAAAAAGAATTGTCTGCTATGCAAGATGCATTACTTAATAAACAGGATTTAAGAAAAAATACAATAACAGGCCAGCCCCCGGCTGAACTGTTACAAAATACCATATTGCAGCAACATGCAGACTGGCTGGAGGAAATTCAAAATAAATATGATAATATTACAAGTGCTAATGTGATGGATATTTTAAAAGCAGAAATTGGTATGGTTTTTATCAAAGTTTTAGAGGATGCAGGAGTATATAAGCGTTCAAAGGAAGGTCAGTCTGCATTTGAACGGTTTATTTTTTCACTGTAGACTCCACAGGAGGTTGCTATGAAGGAATATATAGTAGGTAAATTTACGGATATTTTTGGAGATAGTACAAATTCAAAAGTATATTTTGCTCCTGGCAGGGTAAATCTGATTGGTGAGCATACAGATTATAATGGCGGACATGTATTTCCATGTGCATTAACAATTGGTACTTATGCAGTTGTCCGTTTGCGTTCTGATCAAAGACTTCGTTTTTATTCTTTAAATTTTGAGGAGATTGGTGTAATAGAATCGTCTTTAGATGATTTGAAACCAAGAGAGGAAGCACAGTGGACTAATTATTTAAAAGGAGTTATTTGGGCATTTAAACAAAAAGGGTATCAGATTCCATGTGGGTTTGACATTTTGTTGTATGGTACGATTCCAAATGGATCAGGATTATCATCTTCTGCTTCTGTAGAAGTGTTGATGGGTTATATCTTAAATGATATATTTGAATTAGGTGTAAGTAATCAGGATTTAGCCCTGATTGGTCAATTTTCAGAAAATAGTTTCAATGGAGTAAATTGTGGAATTATGGATCAGTTTGCTATTGCAATGGGAAAAAAGGATTGTGCTATTTTTTTAGATACATCCAATTTGGAATTTCAGTATGCAAAAATTAAGTTAGATGGGTTTAAAATAATAATCTCATGCAGCAACAAGAAACGTGGTCTTGGAGATTCTAAATATAATGAAAGACGAAGAGAATGTGAGGAGGCATTAGCCCAAATACAATCTGTAAAAAAGGTAGGAACATTAGGGGAATTATCTGCCAAAGAGTTTGAAGAAATCAAAGACAGTATTTTGAGTGAGGTGAACCGCCGTCGGGCAAAACATGCGGTTTATGAAAATGTACGAACGATACAGGCAGTAGAAGCACTTAAAAATAATGATTTGGTACGTTTTGGGCAACTTATGAATGAATCACACAGATCCCTTCGGGATGATTATGAAGTAACTGGTGTGGAGTTAGATACACTTGTAGAAACTGCATGGGAAATAGAAGGGGTGATAGGTTCCCGGATGACAGGTGCAGGTTTTGGTGGTTGTACAGTAAGTCTGGTAAAGGATGAGGTGGTGGATACTTTTATCCAGAAGGTAGGAAAAGTATATAAAGATAAAATAGGTTATGAAGCAGATTTCTATGTAGTGGAAATTGGTGACGGTCCATGTAAATTGTAGGAGGTAATTGAAAATGAAGATATTAGTTCTTGGTGGTGCGGGATACATTGGTTCTCATACAGTGAGAGAATTGATTAAATCTGGTTCGCAGGTAGTGATTGTAGATAATCTGGAAACAGGGTATAAGGAAGCTGTTCATCCAGATGCAGCATTTTATCAAGGTGATATTCGGGATAGAGCATTTATGGATCACGTTTTTCAAAAAGAGTCAATTGATGGAGTAATTCATTTCGCTGCCAATTCGTTAGTGGGAGAGAGCATGACCAATCCATTAAAGTATTATGACAATAATCTCTATGGTACAAAAGTATTGCTAGACAGTATGGTTGCAAATCATATAGATAAAATTGTATTTTCATCCACTGCTGCAACTTATGGGGAACCTGAGCGGATTCCAATTTTGGAAACAGATCCTACAGAACCGACAAATCCTTATGGTGAAACAAAACTTTCTATGGAAAAAATGATGAAATGGACAAATCAGGCGTATGGTGTGAGGTATGTTGCACTTAGATATTTCAATGCCTGTGGTGCTGATGCATCTGGAAATATAGGAGAAGCACATAGCCCGGAAACCCATTTAATTCCCTTGATTTTGCAAGTTCCAAACGGACAGCGTGATAAAATCAGCATTTATGGAGAAGACTATGATACAAAGGATGGTACATGTGTAAGGGATTACATCCATGTGACGGATTTAGCACAAGCACATATTTTAGCAATGAAGTATTTAATGGATGGTAAGGAAAGTGCCATATTTAATTTGGGAAATGGTGTAGGTTTTACAGTAAAAGAGGTAATTGAGACTGCCCGAAAAGTGACAAACCATCCAATACCAGCAGAAGTTGTTTCCAGAAGAAGCGGAGATCCAGCAAAGCTAATTGCTTCCAGCGAAAAGGCAAAAAAAATATTAGGTTGGAATCCAGAACATGCTGATTTAGAGGAGATCATTGAAAGTGCATGGAACTGGCATAGAAATCATCCACATGGTTATAAAAATATTTAAGGCAAGTATAGAAAAATAGTAACATATTTTTTTACACACAAGGGACACAGCATATTTGCTGTTGTCCCTTTATGCTCAAATTATCACATTATTTCCAATACAAATATCAGAAGTAATTACTGTAGGCAGAAAATTAAGCGGGAAGTCCAAGTAAAACCGCTGTATGAAATTCGTATTTTGATTGATGCTGTAACACTTTTGATTTGTCATAAATCCAAAATATTTTTCATCTGTAAGGTCAATAAACAACTTTTATTCTTGCGAAGCAACGAGCCAAGTGCGAGCTTGCTCGCATTTGGCGACTGCCGCGAGGGTCAAATACCCCGCCCCTTGGGGCGAACTTGCTAAAAAGAAGCTAGGTCATGTGCCGTAGCTTGCTGCGGGGTATTTGACTTTAGTGATGATGTTTTTTTGAATTGTAATGGTGATGGTTGTTGTCTTTGTCACATTCATTTCCATATCCTCTGTTTGAATCATGCTCTTTATCATAACAATTTTTATCTAAATTGTCATTATCTAAATTTTTGTCATGTTTTGCTCCATGTACATGTTCATAGATTAAGTGGTGTATCTCTGACATGCTCATATCTTTACATTCATCAATTGTTATTGTATCATCATATTGGCTTAGCTGTAGATAAGCATAATATTTTCCTAATGACAATCCATTATCGTGAGCTTTAGAAACAACCTCAATATCTGTACTAATACTTTGAGTGTTATGTTTCGTATGACAGGAACAGCTAGCTATTCCCTTTTTTAATTTATTTTCATGGTCACTTGTTGTTGCTATTGTAAAGACAAGTTCTGTATCATCTGTGAGGTATGAATTCATAACATTACTTTCCATAATTGTATTAATTGCTTCTGTGTATTTTTTTCCTTTAAGGGACAACCCTTTTAATATCTCTTCCCCTTCCGTATTGTATGCAGTCACAGACAGCACTTTGTCAAAATGGTTTAATGCAAGTTCAATAGATGGATTGACATCAATACTCACATAAGAGATTGGTGTTTGAATCCATGTGTATCCTTTTATTCCTGCTGTTAGAAATAGTATGGCACAAACTGCAGCAAGTATTTTTGGAAATATTGAATGGTGAAATAAGGATATATTTTTTTTGCGTTTTACAGATAAAAAATGTTTTGTTGTTTCTTTCAACTGAGTATCTGCTTTAATATCATCAAATGCGTCATGTATTTTATTTGTCAATTCCATCACCTCCCAGTTTTTTCTTTAACATTTCACGCCCTCTGGAAAGAAGGGAATAAATGGTATTTTCTTTTTTTTTAAGAATTTTTCCAATTTCGGCTGCTGAATATCCTTCATAATAATGTAGGTAAATGACATCTTTATATTTATCTGGAAGAGATAGAACAGCTTCTAATACCTCCCTGTGGTTTTCAGGAACTTCTGCTTCTATTTCGTTTAATGCATCTAAGGAAACTGCATTACATCGGAAAAAACTTTTCAAATAATCTTTGCAGGCATTGATGGCTACACGAAGCAGCCATGCCTTTTCATGTTCACTATTATCAAATGGTTTATCACGTAGCATATATTTCATAAAAACATTTTGAAATACATCTTCTGTATCTGATTGATTTTTCAAATAATAAAAGCAAATCCGCTGTATCATATCCGCATATTTTTCAATTGCATGGTTTACTTCGATTTCGCTCCGCATTTACACACCTCCTAGTATATTTTCTAAATAGGTAACCTATGTAGCTAATTAAGAATTGTATTTGCAAAATAAAAAATATACTACCATACTATATTTATCTGTGATGGTTATTATGGTTATGATTTTCTGAGTGATGCGATTTTGGACTTGTAACTCTGCATATATTCGTTTTTTTGTTTTTGGTGTGGTGACTTTTGTTATGTGATATATTATGACAATTATCGTTACTGTTCACACCTGCGGTGCGAACAGTAACGGAATCCAGCCTATTTATAATTCGCCTTTGGCGAAAGGCTGGATTCTTATCTGTTTTATGTTCTTGGCACATAGCTTGACAGCAAGTGTCAAGCTTGTGAGTGAACAGTAACCAATTATCACATATGCCATCATGGTCTGCATCAGAATACCTTTTATAGATATTGTTCTTACTGTCATATAAACACATATTTTTTATGGGTTCTGCCTGTTTTTGTGTAAAAGAACATGAATTAAGTATTGGTGTTCCTATTGACATGGATAACAATAATGCATTACATACTCCAAACATAACTAATTTCTTCATTTTACCTCTACCTCCTTATGATTTTAATTGTTTTATTATATTCTTCACTTATAATACGATTGTTAAGAGAAAAACCTTGCATAAATTTTTATTTTTTCTATATATTCACTCTTTTTAGGTAGAACCTTGCACTCTGCTGCAAGGTTCGTAAAGCACCAAGTGCTGCTTTTGCACTTGTGTGCATCCTCGTTTACGAAACACTCATGCGAATATATTT
>JAAVHR010000040.1 GCA_014799595.1 Clostridiales bacterium
TATACAAATAGAATAAATAAATTTATTTATGCAATTTGTATATCATTTTTGCAGGTTCTGAATAGTTACTATCAGTTTATAAAATTTCTTTTATAATTACAAGTGCTATAAAAATAACATTTTTGTGTATAGTGTATATATTGTTACTGTTTGCACTGTAGGTGTGAACAGTAACTATATATTAAGGTTTATTATACCCTTATACAAACTCTATTTATTCATGTCCTATATTTCACAACTAAGGCTTTGCATAAATTTCTAATAAATATTATAATGAATTAGAACCTTGCAGCAGAGTGCAAGGTTCTGCCTAAAAAGAGTGAATATATAGAAATATGTACATAAGGTGGTAAATAGAGGAGATTATTATGAAAGCTAAAAAGAAAAATAAAAACAGAAAAACCACACTAATGACCATAGCTATTATTGTAATTGGTGCGGTTTCCATGGGTTACATCAAATTATTGGACTGGACTGTTTCTATGAACATTTTATCTAATGTTCAGGAAATTGCGGATCATGACAGTTATTCTGTTTATGAATTTCTGAAAAACGAATGGTCAGATTTATTATATATGTATAATGAACTAAAAGATTATCATAGTTCCACGAAAAAAGAACTCATGAAAAACCTAAATATAAAATGTACAGAAAGTCTATATGAAAATATGTATTTAATGACAGATAATGGGAAACTGTACTCAGCAAAATTTCTCATTTCAGATGCAAAGAGTTTGGGATTGCAGGACTTATTCAGCGAAGGGCAGGATACTGTTGCTGTCTGCTTTGATGATAAAAACTCTTTAGTGGAAAGGCAACAAGAGCTCTTACTAATGGGAGTAAAGGGTGAACCCATCAAGGCGAATGGACTTACCTTTGTTGCACTAGTGGCAGCAACAGATATTGGTGTTATTCAGGAAAATTTTAATGCAGAAGCTTTTTATGGGAAAGGATACAGTTCTGTAATTGACACAAATGGACAATTTGTGGTTAATATTAAACATACTTCTTCTTTAAACCAGCGTATTAATTTTTTCTCACATATATTTACAGAAGGCAGTGCATTTAGTATGGATACAGACACCATTTACAATAATGTACAAAAAGGCGAAACCTTTACATTTGAGTACACAGATAAAAATAATATTAAGCAGGTTGTATATCTTGAGCCTTTACAGTCAACAAACTGGTATTTTGTTATGGAATTACAGCGTTCTGTTTTTACAGCACAAAACCAGGTTCTTTTGTTACTAAGTCTTGGCTTACTGGTAATTGTAATATTTATTTTATTGACTGTAATTTTTGTATTAAACAAGTCCTCACAAAAAATGATTATGTTGGAAGCATCTGCACAAGCTAAAACCGAATTTTTATCTAACATGAGCCATCAAATCAGAACACCACTTAATGGATTGATTGGATTAAATCACTTGATGCATGGACACATAACAGACCAAAATAAAATGAAAGAATATCTTTCAAAATCCCAGCATACAGCAAACTATTTACTTTCACTTATCAATGATATTTTGGATATATCAAAGCTACAATCCGGGAAAATAGAATTAGCAAACAAACCAGTGGATTTGGAAATTTTATTAGATGATGTCTGGACCATGCAACATGATAACTTTACAAATCATAATATAAATTTCCAAATAGATAAAAATATCATTGCTCCTGTTATTGTTGGTGACGAAGCCCACATTAAACACATCATAATGAATATTCTTGGAAATGCAATAAAATTTACTTCTGCTGATGGTCAAATCACCTTGACTGCCACCCAGCAGAAAGAGAACGGAAATAAAGTTGCTACTACCATAAAAATAGCTGATACAGGTTGTGGGATGTCAAAAGAATTTTTAGAACATATTTGGGATAGTTTCTCTCAAGAACATCCTTCTAACACCAAGGAACTAAAAGGTACAGGTCTTGGAATGGCTATTTCAAAACTACTAATAGATGCTATGGGTGGCGAAATTACAGCAGAAAGTGAACTTGGTACTGGTAGTACCTTTACTGTGGTTTTGCATTCACAAATTGCAGAAGAACAACCAACAAAATCAACACATCATAAAGCACTCCCTGAAATGGAAATGGAAAGCAATGACTTTATAGAAGAAAAAACCATTCATGTTTTGCTTGCGGAAGATATCGAAATAAATGCAGTAATCTTAATAGAGATTCTTGAACAGGAAGGTTATGTTGTTACCCATGCGGAAAATGGAAAAATAGCAGTCGAATTATTTTCCAACTCAAAACCATACGAATTTGATATTATTCTAATGGATATGAATATGCCAATTATGGATGGCTGTCAGGCTTCCCGTGCCATAAGGGAGCTGGATCGTCCTGATGCAAAATCAATCACAATTTGTGCTTGTACTGCTAATACTTTTAAAGAAGACAGAGATAGGGCGGCAGAAAGTGGTATGAATGATTTTCTATCAAAACCAATTGATGTTAAGTTGCTTTTAAAAAAAATAGGAGGTCTAAAGCAATGCTAAAAAAAACAAGAATACAAAGAAAAATCTTTTCTCTTTTATTGCTAACAACTTTATCTTGTTTTATTTTTACAGGTTGCTCTAAAAGCAATACCAGCAGCAAAGAAAATATAGATAACCAGATGAATGTTTGTCTTATTCTGCTGGTGGAATTCCCACAAGCTCTAAAATAACAGAAAAATATCATGATAAAATTTTTATGCTGGATGAGTTTAACCATACAAAAAAATATACTGTAAGCTATATGGAGAATAATCCTAACTGGCTTGGTATACATAGTGTATGGTATAAACATATTCACGATTTACTCTTAATGAAAAAAGATGCAAAAGAAATTGCTGTTGAAATTGACACCGACTGTAATACAATGATTGAAAAAGCTTATTCTAAAAGTAAGTTGCACAGTAACTATTCAGGTAGAAACACGCATTTACTGCGTGTTTCGTAAGAAAAAGTAAATTTTGATTGTTCTAAGCCCTTCGCCGAGGGCGAATTATTATGGGCTTAGAACGTAACTGTTCATGGTTCTGAACAGTTACGTTGCACAAATAATGCAATTTAGCCATGCAATTAATATATACTTTTGCATGGCTAAACTATTTCTATTCATTCAAATATTTTTGCAACAAACCTATAAGTTCTTTTATATCAAGCGGTTTCGCTATATGAGCATTCATACCACAATCTAAACAATACTGCACATCATCATTGAAAGCATCTGCAGTCATTGCAATGATTGGAAGATTATTATCCGGACGCTCCAGCTTTCGGATATTTTTTGTAGCATCATACCCTGTCATCACAGGCATACGAATATCCATCAAAACAGCATCATAAAAACCAATTTCTGATTCTTCAAATTTCTCAACACATTCTTTACCATTTACAGCACGTGTAATTTCCAGTCCAAAGGATGAAAGAATTTCATTTGCAATTTCCCAATTAAGATCAATATCTTCTGCTAACAAAATACGCTTTCCAGTAAAATCTGCGACTTGCGTTTCCTTCTTCTCTGGTACAGCACTAGAAGCACCTGTATACTGTCTCAGATGGGTATATAATGTTGATTTAAATAAAGGTTTAGAAATAAAACCTTCAATATCTGCATCTCCAATTTTATCCTCAATGTCACCCCAGTCATAAGCTGAAATGAGAAAGACAGGTATTTCCTTGCCTACTCTTTGCCGAATCTCACGAATAATCCGTATACCATCCATATTTGGCATCTTCCAGTCAATCAAAACAAAACGATAATCTTCATTTTTCTTGTGACGTTCCTCTATCATTTGTATTGCCTTTATTCCATCCTGTGTCCATTCAGCATGGACTCCAAGCTCCTCTAAATTGGCAACCGCACTAATACATAATTGTTCGTTATCATCTACTACAAGAATATTCCATTCTGGCAACTCCATTTTATCATTCTTTGTTGCCTTTTCTAAATCCAATGTAATGTGGAATTTACTTCCTTTGTCTAATTCACTGTGTAATGCAATCTCACCATGCATAAGGTCAACAATCGCTTTTGTAATCGCCATTCCAAGACCAGTTCCTGTAATATTTTGTACCTTCTCTGTATTTTCCCTCGAAAAGCTGTCAAAGATTTTTTTTTGGAATTCTTCTGACATTCCTATTCCGGTGTCCTCAACTAAAAAGTGAGTGCGTACATAACCATCTCCTAATGGTGATGGCTCCTGATATAGATGTACATCTATTCTACCCTTCTCAGGTGTGAACTTAAGTGCATTAGACAACAAATTCAACAGCACCTGGTTCAAACGTAAACCATCACAATAAACATCTTCTGCTTCAATGTTCTGAATAAAAATATCAAAATATTGATTTCCTGCTTTTATTTGTGGTTGTATAATATTCACAATATCATCCATTGTCTCTCTGAGAGAAATCTGATTGATATTTAAATTCATTTTCCCACTCTCAATTTTAGACATATCCAACACATCATTAATAAGTCCCAACAAGTGTTTACCAGATAACTGGACTTTTCTCAAACAATCCTCCAATCGTACTGGATCTTTTATATTTTTCAAAGCAATCTCTGTCATTCCTAATATTGCATTCATTGGAGTACGAATATCATGACTCATACTGGAAAGAAATTCACTTTTTGCATTATTTGCATGCAGTGCTTCCCACTTTGCTTCATTTAATCTCTTCATTTGTTGTTGTGATAATTTGATGTATACAACAAAAATAACTATAATCGCCATCAATATAATGGATAAAGCAAACAAGACAGCTCCAGTACGCCAGTTTTCCAATTTTGTAACAGAATCTGTCAAAACTCCACTTCCCATAATGGTTACCAGATACCACGTGGTATTTTCAGAAATTGGTGAGCAATATAGATATTTATCTTCTCCATCAGCATAAGCCCGTGTGCTATAAGTCTGACCTAAAGCAATGGCTTCCTGCAACTCTTTTACATAAACCTCAACTTCTTTTCCACCATGTTCTTCAAATTCTTCTTTAACACGTTCAAAAAAGTTCTTTTTGTATTCTCCACCATTTCTAATAATAAATTCTCCATCTTCACTAATAATATGGGAATACACTTGTGAATCATCGTTTTCCAAGAAAAGGGCTTTATTAAGATACTCCATAGAAACACCAGCTATTAAAGCTATGCTTTTCTGATTATCCTCCATCTCATATTCAGCTGCTTTCCCTAAAAGAAGAATTTTTTCTCCTTTTTCGTTAACAGCTTCTTCCACAATATTTCCATCTTTATCCAGAGATGATATAATATTATCCTCAGAATTAGAAATATAATTTAGCTGTTCTCCATAAATTGTCTCTATGTTTCCATTTGCCGTACAAAATCCTAAATAAGAAAATTTTCTATTCTTAGTGCTTATTATCAGTTCATCTAACATCTCATCTGTATAGTGAAAAGAATCTTCTGGAGTACGTTGTATAATTCCTTCCACCTGTTCCAAACGTAATCCAATAATAGAAGTAAATTTTTCTTGTAACTGTACATTGATCTCTGCCATATAGATTTTGCTAACATCATTAATCATGCTTTCTGTTTTGTTCCTCATAAATGCCATTAATACGGTAAATACTATTACACATATAATTACACCACCAACAAAACTGCACCATAACATCCGCTTTATTTTCTTATCCATTACTGCTTTCACTTATCCTTTTTATACCAAATATGATTTTAAAACTGGATTATTTCTATATGTTCACTCTTTTTAGGTAGAACCTTGCACTTTACTGCAAGGTTCGTAAAGCACCAAGTGCTGCTTTTGAACTTGTGTGCATCCTCGTTTACGAAACACCCATGCCAATATATTTATGGTAATGCCGCAGTCCACAAGGCATGGGTGTTTTGTATTTGTTCAGAACCATAAACAGTTATATTCTAAGCCCTTCACCTTTCAGCAAAGGGCTTAGAACAATCACGATTTACACTTTTGTATGTAAACACGCAGTAAATGCGTGTTTCTCCCTGATTAATTACAGTTATTTTTTAATTCTATCCGCAACCGCAGTAAATACCTCAAGTATTTTTGGATTAAAAGCACCACACTCTCCATCCACTATCATTTGCACAGCCGTATCATGACTAAATGCTTTTTTATAACATCTCTCTGATGTAAGTGCATCATATACATCAGCAACGGAAACTACCTGTGCCCAAATAGATATCTCATTACCACTTAATCCATCTGGATATCCCTTTCCATCCCAACGCTCATGGTGATGTCTGCAAATATCATAACTATACTTATAAATACCTTCATCCATAATATCGGGTATCGTTTGAAGAATCTCACAACCTTTTGTTGTGTGTTGTTTCATAATTTCAAATTCTTCCTTCGTAAGTCTGCCCGGCTTATTTAGAATGCTGTCTGGTATAGAAATTTTTCCTACATCATGAAGGGTTGATGACCTAGATATTTTATCAATCTCACTTTCTGGCAAATGATATTCCGGATATGTATCACTCACTTCTTTCATCAAAATGTTTGTAAGTCCAGAAATACGTTTTACATGTTCTCCAGACTCACCATCTCTAAATTCTATAACTGCAGCAAGTGTTTCTATCATTGACTGATTTAACCGGTCTAAGCGTTCAACCTGCTCTTTTACAATAATTTCCAATTGATTTCTGTGAGTGTATAATTCCACAACATTGCTAATTCTACACTTGAGGAAGTGTGGCATAAACGGTTTACGAATAACATCAATTGCACCTAAATTATACCCCTCTGTCAACTTCTTTTCGCTATCTGCGGCAGTTATCAGAAATACTGGAATCCTGTTTATCTTTTTACTTCTGTTCATTTCTTCCAGTACCTGCAATCCGTCCATTTCAGGCATAAGTAAATCAAGCAGTACTGCAGAAATTTCTAGTTTGCTATTAATAATTTCCATTGCCTGCACCCCATTGCAAGCCTCCATTATCTCATATTCATCTTTAAATATCTCTGCTAAAATCGTCCGGTTGATTTCAACATCATCTACAATCAATATCGTTTTTTTCTTATTCATCTGAACTTTCATGATAATGACTCCTCCAAAAATTGCACCAAATATAGTATGCAATAGATGCTTTATTTATGGTATTTTTTTATACAATCTATAATATCATTCTGAACAGGCAAAATCTTCTCAAGAATTAGTTTTGCCTGTTCTGGCTGTTTTGCCCGTAACAAATTTACAATCTCAGTATATGCTTCATAGATTGGGTTAATTGACAAATTTCCTGCTGCCCCCTTAATTGCATGGGTTTTTTCTATAATATCATTATATTCATTACAGTCGAAATCAGTATCAACCGCCATATCATTCATCAAATCTAAAAATTTCATCAACATTTTCTCATAAAGAGAAGCATTTCCTAAAAAGCGTTCTATTGCCTCTTCCACATTCACATCTTTTGCCTTTAATTCTTCTAATAAATCCATGAATACTATCTCCCTTCTTTTCCTTTAGAATACTGTTTTGCAGTAATTACAAAAAGGCTTTGCCCTTAACAACAACATAAAATGGCTACTATAATTGCTATCTTGAACAACGCCTTAATAAACGTATAACTATTATTTATAAATTCTAATATAAATCCGTCTGTTTGTCAACAAACAAGTTATGATTCCACGCTAGCACCATAACAGTTCGTTACTGTTCACACCTACGGTGCTAACAGTAACTGAACTGTTACCTGGCACTGTCCCTATTTCTCCTAAATATTTGATTATTTGTGACTAGCTCCAGGAACGAAACAGGTGTATAATTATTGATACATGCTCCTGCATTTAAAGCCCTATCCAAATTTTTCATATATGCAAAAGCACCATCTGTTCTATTATGTATATGACCATAAATCTGGTAAACATCCCCAAAAAAGCCACTCCACTCAGCAAGAGGAAAATGTGACAATACAATATGTTTCTGGTTGTCTGTTATCTCTAATTGATACTCTACCGAAGCAAAATATCCCATTGCTTGTTCGTCTTTTAGTAACTTCTTATCATGATTACCTACAATTAAATGCTTCTCTCCTGTCAACGTCTTCAAATACCAACTGAATGGTTTTTCATTTTTATAAGCAAAATCTCCCACAATATATACCTAATCATTCTTCGTAACTCTTCTATTCCATGCATCTATCAAGACTCTGTCCATTTCATTCACATTAGCAAAGGGTCTGCTGTCAAAATTAATCACTGATTGATGCCCAAAATGTAAATCGGCAATATATAATTTCATAATAAATTACACCTCTCTTTGTTTTCTGATAACTGCTTTTTAATAAGAATCTATTTTACTGCACTATATGCTTTCGTTTCACATTGGCACTTTATACAAAATAATACCTGTTTCTATAGTCAAAACCTCCTACATTCTCTAATAATTTTCTTACGAATTTTACATTTTCTCAAAATAATGTAGAATTTTTTTACTATTTATGTTATTATATATACGGGAATTACAATAGTCAATTCTTACAACATAAAATTTTACGAGGGGGCATACTTATGGCACAAACAAATGCACAATTATCCAGTCAACGTAAATACAGCACTCAGAAAAGCCGCATAGGGAAGGTAAACCAAGCAGCATTAATAAGTGTAACTCTTATCGAATTATTTCTTATTTTGGCTTTATTTATCCAAACCTTTGTAGAGGAAACCAGCTTTGGAAAACTGGGGATTATTCCTTTATTCATTATTATAATAGGCACTATTGTAAATTGGGTTACATATATAAAGAATAAGAGCAATAAAAACTTAAAATATTATATGTTTAGTGCCTTTATTATAAGCTGGTTTTACCTTATGATTCTGGGCGTTAATCCACTTGTTTATTTGTATATTTATCCAATATTTATAAGTTGTATTACCTACCATGATGTTAAATTTGAAAAGATCGTTTTTTCCAGCATTTTGATTGCATGTATCTTACGTACTATTATCTGGGCAGTAAAAGGTGTGTTAATTCAGACAGATTCTACTTACTTTATTGTTACAATTATAAACTATGAAGTTATTATTGTTGTACATATCATTGCGGTTCTTTCTGAAAAGTTTAATCATGATATGGTGTACTCAATAAAAGACGAACAGGAACTTCAAAATACTATGATTAAGGATATCCTTCACATTTCTGAAAATGTCCAGCAAGGTGTGACAGATACCAATAAAATTTTAGAGAATTTAAAAAATGCTTCTAGTATAGTACATAATTCTATTGAAGAAATCTCTGCAAAAACGCAGGAAACCGTAGAAAATGTACAAGAACAGACTAAAATGACAAAACGCATTAGCGATGATATCGGAGAAACTGCGGAAAATGCTAAAACAATGGTTGATGCTGCAACTATCTCCGCAAAACTTGTAGAAGAAAATATGGCGGTTATTGCCTCTATTAGAAATGACGCAGAAACTATTAACAATACAAATTCCCATGTGGCAACTTCTATGGAAGAATTACAGAAAAAAGCACAGGAAGTACAACAAATTACTGAGGTTATTTTCTCTATTTCCAGCCAGACCAATTTACTTGCCTTAAATGCTTCTATTGAGAGTGCCAGAGCAGGTGAAGCAGGAAAAGGATTTGCTGTGGTGGCTGACCAGATTCGGAACTTAGCAGAAGAAACCAGACAATCCACAGAACAAATTGCAAGTATTGTACAGGAATTAAATGAAAATGCACAAGTAGCTACAAATATTGTACAAAAATCAATTGATGCCATGCAACAACAAAATGAAAAAGTTGAAAATGCTTCAGATGGATTTAGCGAAGTACAAAATCATATCACCACACTGACACAAGGTGTAGAAGATATCAATGAAAAGATTAAGAATCTGGTATGTTCCAATAATACTATTATTGAAAATATTAACCAGTTATCCAATAGTAGCGATATTGTTTCTGAAAGTGCAAAAAATGCAGAAATAAAAAGCCAGCAGAATCAAACTGAGGCTGAACAGGCAAAAAAATTACTTAATGAAGTACAGTCACTTGTACAGCAATTTGAAAAGTACCAAAATAAATCAAATGAATTATAATATAACCGAGATTATTCACGGTCTTAAACATGAACTAAGTCTTATGTAAACCGAAGGCTTACATATAAAGACTTAGTCATGCTTAATAGGTCAATTGACGATGATTGCAGACAGGTGATGCTACCAAGTGGCTCCTAGCTGGGATAGCAGCGGTCTGCAATATAAGTCGTGAATAATTGAGGTATAACAATTTCATTCTTTATTTTTCTCTAATATATTTTTAAAAGTAATTGCACATCTACTACAGCTACCCACACATTCCCCACAATGGATACACTCTGCATCCCCTACTTTTTTTATATCCATTTTACAAAAGGATACACAAGTATTGCAGTTATTGCACTTATCTTGATTCACTTCCATCTTTAACATGGCAACTTTATGAAACAATGCATAAAATGCTCCAAGCGGACAGATAAATCTACAAAAACACCGAAATACAAAAACTGCAGTAGCCAAAACCACAATTAATACCATTACTTTCCATGAAAATAAGCCTCCAATTAATCCCCTCAGCCTCATATCCATGGCTGTCAGAATCACACCACCCTCTAAAGTTCCTGCTGGACAGATATACTTACAAAATCCTGGCGTAGCTAAAACCAGTGGAATCCCAACAACAAACACCACCAAAATAATATATTTTAAATAAGAAAGCCTTCTGGTCCACAAATTCTTTTTCAATTTGGGTGTTGGAATTTTATATAGTAATTCTTGGAAAAACCCAAAAGGACACAGAAATCCGCAGACTACTCTTCCCAATATTACTCCCAGTAACAATAACATTCCCAAAATATAATATGGAAATTTATATTTACTAGAAATTAATGATGTCTGCAGGCTGCCAAGGGGACAAGAAACAATGGCACCTGGACATGAATAACAGTTAAGCCCCGGAACACAAAGCCCTTTCAAATCCCCTTTATAAATTTCACCCTTTGCAAAACCAATCAAATTACAATTGTATAAAATGGCACAAATTACCTGAATCCATTTCCGCTTTCTCATTATCCTATTCCAATACACTCATAACAAATTCGTATTGCTTTATTTTTCATATCATTAAATCCATTCTGGTTTAAACCAATAAAAATAAACACAATAGCTGTAATGATTAGTCCCTTTCTAATATATTTTCCCATGAAAATCTCCCGTTTTGTGTTAATCAGTAACTGTTCAGAACCATGAACAGTTACGTTAATCACTCATTTACTACTTCATCAATCGCCTTCTTATACTCCTGATACTGTGCATCTGCATCATCTGCCCCCAAAAAAGTCTTCTTCACTTTACCATCCTTTCCAATAACCAAGGTATATGGTATACCTTGTGTGGGATATTTCATACTAATAGATCCGTCTATATCATAAGCAATAGGAAAAGTATAACCGTTATCTGACACAAACTGTTTGACAGTATTCTCATCCTCTGAACAATCAACTGCAAGAATTTCTATCTTTTCCCCATATTCGCTATAAAGTTTCTCAAATGCAGGCATTTCTCCAACACATGGCCCACACCAAGTTGCCCAGAAATTAAGAAGTACCACTTTACCTTTCTGTTCAGCCAAGGCAAACGTCTTGCCATCAACTGTCTCTGCTGTGAAATCTGGAGCTAAGTCTTCTTCTGATAATTCTTGGAAAGTATCTGAATTATTTTTATCTACTTTATTTCCACAACCAGAAACCATCATAAAAACTGCTGTTAATAATATAAAAAGTAATCTCTTTTTCATTATATCTTTTTTCCTTTCTCATTGTAGTTTCTTCTAACTATGTCCTTTCTGTTTATACAGTATAACTCAAAATTTTGAGATTGTAAATTTTTTTCTCATAGAATTTATTACATCTAAAGATTCAAAAGTCAGAAAACTGATTGTAAAATCAAAGGTAACTGCTTATGGTTCTGAACAATTACAATCAAAGATATCTATCAAATTTATCCTTTATGGCATAAAACAGTAAAAATGAGATATCAATTTTTCCAAAGAAAAATCAATATCCCATTTAATCGAATTCACAAATCTTTTTTCTCTAATAAATGTTTTAATTTTTATCAAAAGGTAAATGTTCAGAACCATGAACAGTTACCTTTAAGCCCATATTAATTCGCCTTTGGCGAAAGGGCTTAAACATTGCAAAAAAAAGAGAGCCTTTTAACTTGACTCTCCTGCATTGCATAATACATGTAATCTTCCATTAGAATCTATAATTCTTAAACATCATAGCACTAAGAATTAATTGAAAAGGTGTATCTTCAAGATGACAGCTGGTCTTATTGTATCTTTAACTAAATTCAATGTAAATTGCTTCATCCAAAATACCCCACTGCTCCTAACTGAAATACATTATCTAGCGTCGTATAAATACCTATTAATTCTCTACCAGCTTGAACTTACTTATACCTGTGCTTTTGTATTATTCAACTTTTATTTGAAGAAAAGAATAGCATTTTCAATAACTCTACTCCTCATTCATCTTAGCCAGCTTCGCACTTTGGTCAGCTGCAATTAAATTATCCAAAATCTCTTGAATATCACCATTAAGCACTTCCTGCAAACGATGGGAAGTAAATTTAATACGATGATCTGTCACACGTCCTTGAGGGAAATTGTAAGTACGAATCTTCTCTGAACGGTCACCGGTTCCTACCTGGCTTCTCCTTGCCTCTGCTTCTGCATCTTGTGCTTCCTGCAGCTTCAAGTCATACAAACGGGAACGAAGAACCTTAAGAGCCTTATCCTTATTCTTAAGCTGGGATTTTTCATCCTGACAGGAGATTACAATTCCTGTAGGAATATGGGTCAGACGTACAGCAGAGTCTGTTGTATTGACACACTGTCCACCGTTACCAGATGCACGGAATACATCAAACTTACAATCATTCATATCAATTTCCACATCCACTTCTTCTGCTTCCGGCATAATTGCAACGGTTGCTGTAGAGGTATGAATACGTCCTCCAGATTCTGTTACCGGAATACGTTGTACACGATGTACTCCACTTTCATATTTTAACTTAGAATATGCACCAGATCCATTAATCATAAAGACTACTTCCTTGAAACCACCAATTCCATTCTCATTTAAACTAATCATCTCTGGTTTCCAACGGTTTTCTTCTGCAAAATGCACATACATCCGATACAATTCAGCAGCAAATAATGCGGCCTCATCACCACCTGCTCCTGCACGGATTTCTACTACAACATTCTTCTCATCATTTGGATCTTTTGGTAACAGAAGAATTCGAAGATCCTCTTCAATACCACCCAAACGTTCCTTACAATCATTCAATTCCTCTTTGGCAAGTTCACGCATCTCTTCATCACTCTCTGTTTCCAAAAGAGCAAGGCTATCTTCAATACCTTCCTTTGCCTGTTTATATTCGGTATACTTTTCCACAATTGGAGTAAGCTCTGCCTGTTCTTTCATCAACTTACGGTATAAGTTCTGGTCATTTGCCACACCTGGCTCTCCAAGCTGGTTAAGAATCTCCTCCAACCGTTTTACCAAATCTTCTAACTTATCAAACATGGTAACAACTTCCTTTCTTTCTATACTACACTTTTATTAGGCATTTGTGAAACTCTCATCATCTTAAGTTATTTTGTGCAGATTAACATATCATAAGCAAGGTGCTTTCGAAACCGTCGGTACTTAGGTGCTGTGTTTTAGCACCTAGCAAAAACTCTTCGCATGCATACAGTAAAGCAGCTAATCAACCTTCGCCTTTTGGCTCGGTTTCTTAGGCTTTACTAGCATATGTACCGCTACAGTTGAGAGCAGTAAAAACGTGCCTTGCGTTGATATGTGAACTTTGCACAAAAACTCAAAGAGTAAATTGAGTTTCGCAATTGCCTACTACACCTTTTTAGGTAACTGTCCAATCACTACCCTATCTAAGCCGGCTAAATCTTTTACCACCCGACATTCCAAAAAGCCAGCTTCTCTCATCAACGAAGAAACCTCTTCTCCCTGATTATACCCTATCTCAAAACAAAGATATCCTCCTGATTCCAAATATTGTCTGGATTCTGTAATAATCCTTCGATAAAAATCCAATCCATCTTCACCACCATCTAAAGCCAGATTTGGTTCATGGCAACGGACTTCTTCCATTAGTTTTGGAATCTCATCTTTTTCAATATAGGGAGGATTAGATACTATCACATCAAACTTTTCAGTAACTTTGTCAAACAAATCACTTTGAAGCCAATTTACTTTGCTATCAAAACGCTTACCATTCTCCCTTGCAACTGCCAGAGCATCCTTGGATATATCTACACCCATGGCATATTGAGGTTCACACAATTGTTCCATACTTAAGATAATGCATCCAGAGCCAGTACACATATCCAAAATCCGTTTGCCATTTGCAAGTTTGACTGCCTCCTCTACCAAAATCTCAGTATCCTGTCTTGGAATCAGTACATGTTCATTTACCAGAAAAGGATAACCCATAAATTCCTGCTCACCTGTAATATGCTGCAAGGGAATTCTGCTTTTTCTTGTAGCAATCACAGAACCATACTTTTCTTCCTCTTCCTTTGATACTTTTCTTTGCTTATCAAGCAGATATTCCATCCGATTAATATGCAAAGCATACTCTAACAAATACATAGCATTAGTTTGTGCTTCTGGTACACTTACAGATTCTAATTCTTTGATTCCTTTTCTTACCAACTCTTCCACTGTCATAAAATCACCTACCATAAAAAATACAATTCATGTAACTGTCTGGAAACATGAACAGTTACCAGTTTATAACAGTTATCCGCCAGCTATTCAAAAAACTTATCCAAAGCACTCAAAATCTCATCATCGTCATCTTCTTTCTCTGCATCTTCAAGAATACTGTCCCGATGAAGTTCTTCTACTGGCGGCATCGGACGTCTTACCCTGTCAGCCTTCTTTACTATTGCTACTTTGTTATGTACTTCATGATTCTTAGATTTCTGCGGTTTTTCTTCTTTTTCCTGTATAATCTCTTTCATCGCAGCTTCTGCATCTGCTTCGTCTTTTACTGGCTTTGGAATATCACGGAAAAATCCACCTCTTCTGGTTGTTGCATCTGCTCTTTTTAATGGAGCTACCTTAGTCACAACTGCTGGGGCAATCTTTGGAACAGATTGTTCTTTGGATGTTTTTTCATTTTCATCCTCTTTTTCTATTGTTACTTTCGGAGTCAACTCACGTTTATTCTTTTTATGATTTTCACTCTTTTTACTATTTTTACTCTTCTTACTATTTTTGCTACCTTTCGTTTTTTCCTCTTTTTCCATTTCAGCGATATATGCCTTCCAGTCAAATACTGCTTCTACAGACCAAATGGCAATCTCTATCATATCAACTCCCGGTTCCCTTGTAGTAAGTGCTTGCATCCACATACCCGGACGACTAAGAATCTTAGTAAATAAATTATCATATTTTCCGGTAAAACGTATAAATTCATAAGAAACGCCTGCAATCACAGGTACAAGTAAAATACGGAATAGAATACGAAGTGCAGGGTTATCCACACGAATAAACATAAAGAATATAATACTTATTATCATTACATAAAGCATAAAACTAGTTCCACAGCGGCGATGCTCCTTAGACTGTTTGCTTACATTCTCTATTGTAAGTTCTAAGCCATTCTCTACACAGTTTATTGTTTTATGCTCAGCTCCATGATACATATAAACCCTGCGGATATCTTTGGTCAGTGAAATACAAAAAACATATATAATAAAGATACCAAGACGCAAAACACCTTCTATTAATGCCTGCAACCATGGCTCTTTAATCATGGTTGCCAATTTCTCTGTTACAAACCAAGGCAGTACCATAAAGATTCCAATTGCCAGTAACATTGCTAATATTACTGTAAGTCCCATAACAACAGATTCTGCACTGTCTTTAAACAAAGCTGATGCAGCCTTCTCTAATTTATCTGGTTTCTCTGCTTCTTCCTCCTCATAAAAACCTGCAGAAAAAGTCAATGTTTTCATCCCTACACTCAAAGACTCCACAAAAGCTACGATACCTCTAAGAATAGGTAATTTTAAAAATTTATATTTTTCAGAAATACTATGGTATTCCTGCTTATCTATAACTATTTCATTATTGGGCTTTCTCACTACAACGGCATACTTGTCTTTATTCTTCATCATAACGCCTTCAATAACAGCCTGACCGCCAATTCCTGAACTTCTCAATGTACCTCACCACTTTCTATTGGTTAGTGTTACAGAAAAAGGTCACAAAATCCAGTCTCAAATCTACTGAGTTTCGTGACCTTTCCCTACTTATCACATAGTTATATAGTAAACGCATTAAATAAATGCGTTTACTATAATTGCTCCGCAAGGATGTGTATGGATGCACATAGGAAGTATGCCGCTTTGCGGCGTGCATCCAGCACAGAAAACGAACCAAAACGCAAGCGTTTTGTTCGTTTCCTATAATTAAATACACTTCAGTGAAATATATTCCATCCACTGAGTACTATAACATACGGGGTTTTATTGAAACTAAACCATATACTATTTGTTTAAACCATATCTACGGTTGAACTTATCAATAGCTCCACGTGCCTGGATAGCCTTCTGCTGTCCTGTGTAGAATGAATGGCACTTAGAACAAATTTCTACGTGTACGCTCTCCTTTGTAGATCCTGTTACAAATGTGTTACCACAGTTACAAGTTACTGTAGCCTGATAATAGTCTGGATGTATTCCTTCTCTCATGTTTTCACCTCTTCTATCGGTCCCAACCGATTGTAATTCTAAAATATTTATAAACAGCTTTTTCATTATAGCATAGCCTTACAACTATTGCAATAGATTTTTTACAACTATTCTCCTCCAAGCTTAAAAGCACCAAAGACACCTACTGTCAAGGCTAACAAACCAGTTATTATAGATACAAAACCAAAATTAGCCACAAAGCTATTCCAGTTCATAAGTACAATGGCAATCGGAGATGCCACAATTAGTCCAATAATGGAACTATATGCTACTGTTGGTGCTTTTTCAAATAACAACTCTACTAATTTTGCAATGGCAAAAATACCAATAACAGCACCAACAGCAACAGGAATAAGTACACCACATCCAGTTAAGATACCTGGTATGTCAAACCGAATCAATGCTTTAACCATATCATTGATAGTCTCAATAATCACCTGATAATATCCCATAATCATTAACATCATAGAACCACTGACACCAGGTATAACCATAGTTGCTGCTGCCACAATTCCTACACCAAATAATTTTATGCAATTGACAAAACCAAAAGTTACATCTGCTGCCTGCCCTTCCGTTTCTCCAAGGGCAGCAAGCCCTACAACTAATGCAAAAAATATGATAAATCCTAGAATAGCACCAACTCCTAGCTTCTGCCCCTTTACTTTATTCATCATCATTGGAAGTCCTCCCACAATTAACCCTATGAAGAGCAGATTCGTCTGAATCGGAATAAACGTAAACATTTTCTCAATTACTGCTGATAAAAGTATGACACCAAGGGCAGCACCTAAAATAATTGGTGCTACAAACTTAACACTCTTCTTAAATTCTTTAAATAAATGGGTTAGACAATGTATTAACTTATCATAAATTCCCATAGAAACCATCATGGTTCCTCCGCTTACTCCCGGGATTGCATTAGCAATCCCGATAACCATACCTTTTAATATACTTTTTACTAATTCCATAAAAACCTCCATTATAGTTTAATCAGTAACTGTTCAGAACCATGAACAGTTACGTTCTAAGCCCATAATAATTCGCCTCCGGCGAAGGGCTTAGAACAATCAAAATTCACTTTATCATACAAAACACGCAGTAAATGCGTGTTTCTACCTGAATAGTTACTTTAATCATCAATTGACCTATCAAGCATGAATAAGTCACTATTTGTAAGTATTCGGCTTACATAAGACTCAGTTCATGTTTAAGGTCGTGACTAATCCCAGTTAATTATGCTGCACTCAGATTCATCATTAGATATGCAAAATATCCTGTGTAGCAAAGAAGCATCAATACCCCTACTGGCCTTTTTAACATTCTTGTGCGGAGAACACCAAGCAGTAATAAAATTCCTGCTCCAATCATTACAAATCCGTCCACAAAGAAACTTTTTAATACATAATCCACAGGTGTAATCATAGCTGTAATGCCTGTTACAAATAAGATATTAAATATGTTACTTCCTACAATATTACCAATCGCAATATCTGCTTTTCCCTTTCTTGCCGCTGTTACAGAAGTTACCAGCTCTGGAAGGGAAGTTCCAAATGCTACAATGGTAAGACCGATAAAACTCTGGCTCATACCAAATACTATTGCAATTGCTGATGCAGAATCCACAACAAAGTCACTGCCTAGTACAATCAATACTGCCCCACCTATTGTTGCAACAACCAATAACCATATTGGTTTTTCTTTGTGTTCCTCCTGCACCTCTTCCTTGCCCTTCTTTGCCATGTATAACAAATAAGCCATGTAGATACAAAAGAAAATTCCTAAAATCACTCCTTCTATACGGGTAATCACTTCATCTGTATAACCAAGAACCACCATTAACACAGAAATTCCAATCATAAATGGTAATTCAATTTGTAACGTGGATTTCTGAATTGCCACTGGAATAAGTATCGCCGTAATTCCCAGAATTACCAAAATATTCATAATATTACTTCCCACTACATTTCCTACAGTCAGATCCGCACTGCCATTTAACGCAGCAGTAATACTTACCGCAGCCTCTGGTGCACTGGTTCCCATCGCTACAATGGTAAGACCGATTACCAATTGTGGTATTCCAAATTTACCAGCAATCCCGGATGCACCCTCCACAAAAAAGTCTGCACCTTTTACTAACATCACAAAACCTATTACTAATAAAACAGCCTGTACTAGTATCTCCATAATTTAACTGCCTCCTTTTCATTCATCTATATATAATTTCAAAACATTGGTATTCATCCTGTTCCTTCTCATGATTCTTCCATAGGTTCTGCTGTTATTTCTACTGTAGGACTAGGATTTTGTGCATCCTTTTTTTCTGTACTCTGGTTCTTCTTTATCATAAACGCTACAATTCCAAGCATGATTAGAAAACAAATTACAGCCATGATGAGGTTCCATCGTTTTTCGTCATCTTCCATACCAGTCTTCCTCCTTTACCAAGAAAATTTACTATGAAAGTCCTGACAAACGGCTATATTTCGTGCAAGCTTGCTTGCAAAGAAATATAGACATTTGGCTGGCTAAACTGTATGAGTATGTAGGGCGACAGCCCGAAATACGAATACAGTTGG
>JAAVHR010000041.1 GCA_014799595.1 Clostridiales bacterium
ATACCTGCTACTCTTCCACTGGATGTGTAATTGTAACTCAATGTTTTACTGCCATTTACCAGCTTATCCATCATGTTCCCGTTTGATGTATAGGTGTAATTATAGACTACACCTCCTCCTCTGGCTTCGATTAGCTGTCCCAGTCTGTTGTAACTATATGTGTGAATAAGGCTTGGTATTTTCTTGCAGTTTCGCCGTTTTGCTATACTTATGCCATCTACTTCTAACTGGTCTGCCTTTTTAAACCTCAGCTGGTTGTCTATGGTATATCCGTATGTTGTATGCACCCCATTCCGGTTGGTATGCCCTGCCATTCTTCCCTGGCTGTCATAGGTATAGGTTTCTTTTTCTCCATTCTGGTCTACTATCTCTTTCAGCTGGTTCATGCTGTTGAAATGGTATTGTATCTTGTTGCCGTTCCCATCCGTTGTAGAGGTTACATTTCCTGCATAGTCGTAGGTGTAGGTTTCCCTGCTTCCGTCTGGTTTGTGTATGGTGGTGATTCTTCCCCATGCATCTAAGTCATATCTGGTTCGGTTTCCTTCTCCGTCTGTGATTCCCGTTATGTTTCCTCTGCCATCATAAGTGTAACTCTGGCTTGGCTGCTGCTTTCCTGCTTCTCCTGCTCTGGCTGTTGCCCCACCTGTTGTGATGGTTTTCTGCCTTCCTGCTATATCATATGTATATTCTGCCAAAGTTCCCAAAGCATCTTTTTTGCGTATTAAGTTGCCGTTTGCATCATATTCATTCTGCTCTTCCAAGAATCCTAATGCATTTCTTACACTTTCCAGCCTTCCCATGTTGTCGTAGGTGAAGGTGTAGCCTTCTCCCCCGTCTGTGGCTTCGTTGTAGTTGTCCGGATCGATGGCTTTGATTAGGTTTCCATTTTTGTTATAGTGGTATCGGGTGGTGTTTCCTTCCCTGTCTGTTTCTCTTATCACCTGGTTCAGCAGGTCGTATGTTCTCTGTATGCTTCCCCTGCCATCTGTTTCTGTTATCAGGTTTCCTGCTTTATCGTAAGTATACTCTGTACTTCTCTCTATGCCGCTCTGCCTGTCTACATGTGTCTCTTTTGTCATCCGGTCAAGGAGGTCGTATTCCCTTTTGATTTCATATCCTTCTGGTGTAACTATCCTGGTTACATTTCCGTTTTTGTCATACTCATAGGTGGTGGTCAGGAATTCTTTCTTTGCATAACGGTTCGGCTCCATGCCAAGGTCTTCCCTGTCTACCGTCTGGATGGCTTTTACAAGCCTCCCTGCTGCATCATATTCGTAACGGGTATACTGATAGGTGTTTTCATTGATCCTTGCTTTTTCGCTTGTTTTGTTGTTCAGGCAGTCGTAGGTGTATTCCATGGCTGCACCCAGGCTGTCTTCTACTTTTACCAGGCGGTTCCGTTTGTCGTATTGGAAATGCAGGCTCAGCCATTCCAGTGGGTTCTGCTCTTTTTTTACGGCTTCCCTGCCCCGTTTTTCTCCGGTTTTGTTTCCTGCCCTGTCATATTCATACTTTGTTACCTGGTACAGCAGCTGTCCATCTTTTTCCTCTGCAGGCTCACGCTTTTCCATCAGCCATCCCGCATAATTGTAATGGTACAGGGTTGCATTTCCATTGGCATCCCTTTCTTCTGTCAGTCTGCCTGCTGTGTCATATACAAATCTCCGGATAGCTGTCCCATGAGGGTCTATGACTTCCTGTAACCGGTCTCCTGCATCATAGCGGTACTCCATTCCTTCCCCATCGTCTTTTTCTTTGTTGTACTGCTCCGGCTGGATGACTTTTATGAGGTTTCCGTTTTTATCATATTTATAGCGGGTAGTTCCTCCGTCTGGGCGGGTTCTGGTGATGCGGTTCTGGTCAGCATCATAGGTGTAGGTGACTCCTTCCCCATCATCCGTTTTGCTGTTGTAGCTTTCTGGATGGATTTCTTTTACTGTGTTTCCATCCATGTCTACTATAGTTCTGTGAATGGTCCCGTATGGATCTCTGGTTTCTATGAGACGGTCCAGATAGTCATAACGGTACCGGAAGGCTTCTTCTCCTCCCATGTTTCCTTTGTATGCATTTGGTGGTATCAGTTTTATTACATTTCCTATGGCATCTACCATTTTTTCGGTTACGTTTCCCAGGGCATCTTCAGTCCGTACGATTTCTCCTGTGTCGGAATGGGTCAGCTTTACGGTTCCGTATGGGGAGGTGATGGCTGCTGTTCTTCCCATGCTGTCTAAAGTATAGCTAAATTCGGTGCCGTCTGCCGCTGTATAGTATAACGGGTTATGGCAGCTTCCCTCATCATAGCTGTATTCTTCTGTGTTTCCAAGGGCATCGGTTCTGGTGAGCAGCCGCCCATAGCGGTCGTAGGTATATCTGGTTTCTGCGGTTTCTTCTTTGGAGAGCCAACGGATTTCTTTTTCTTTTCGTTGGTTTCGTTTGTTATACTGGTATTCTGTTTTCCTTCCGCTGCTGTCTTCTGTTTTCAGGATGCGGTGTGATGCGTCATAATGGGTTTTGGTTACCAGTCCGTCTGCCTGCTCTTCTTTTATGACCTGTCCATAGTCGTTATATTCCCAAGTATGTCTGTTGCCGTTTTTGTCTGTTTCCCAGAGTTTGTTTCCCCTCTCATCATAGTATGCTTCTTCTACCGTTATGCCTTCCAGGTCTTTTATGGCTTCCATGGTTTCTATGGTGCGGTTTCCATGTTTTTTCTGCAGTTCTTTTATTTTTTCTTTCGCTTTTTCTCCTGTTCCCCGCTCCGTACGTACCACATGCTCCATGCCGTCGCTGTAGTAGTGTTCCCATCTTCCTGTATCGCTGAAGGTGAACCAGGTTTCGTTATGCCTGTCATCATATTCGATGGTGCAGGTGTTCCCGTCTGGGTAGGTCTGGCTGGTGACCCTGCCTTTTTTATCATACTGGTTGGTTAAAAACTCCCTTCCATCCCAGCCATCCATGGTTTCGATTCTTCCTTCCCTGTCATAGATATAGGTCTGCTTTCCTCCTGTGGGATAGCTGGCACTGGTAAGATAGCTGCCTTTATACTCATAACGGAGTTCTCTTCCGGTTTCATCCTGTATGGTTACGATTTTGTCTCTTTCGTATCCAAACTTCAGGGTTCTTCCTCCCGGGGATACTACTTTTTCTATCTGGGTGGTATCCCCCATATAATGGATATGGGTACTCCGGGTGGAATAAGTATCTTCTGCTATATGTGTGAGTCTTCCTATGCTGTCGTATGTGTACCAGATGCAGGAACCTCCCTGCCAGCTGGTTATGCTGTATGTATGGGATATCCTGTCTTCGGTTAAGGTTACTTCTTTGGTGTTTCCCCTTAAGTTCACCCATTCCCCTTTTCTATGTTCAAACCGCTCTACATGGGTGTCCGGCATCATGGCCTGCAGCCCGTATGGCAGATCGGATTCTTCCGATACTTCATCTACGGTCATAAGGAAGGATTCATACTCAGACATCCACCCTTTTCCCATGGCTCCTGTATAGTCCAGTATGGAACTGTATCTCCTGTGGAATCCCCACCTTCCATACAGGTCTTCGCAGNTGTAGTCGTCACGGTATACCAGAAAGTTTCCTTTTGCACAGTCTACCNGGTCACAGCTGGTCATCCGGTTCATCAGGGCTGACATTCCCGCTGTCTGCAGTACCTGTTTCCAGTCTACTTNNCCATCNCTTACCATCTGGATTATGGCTTCTGCCNCTCCGTCTGCTATGCCGTTTAGGATGGCTCGTGTGTTACAGTTGATGTTAGGCGGCAGGGATGCCACTCCTAGGCTGACCAGCTCGCGGAAAGCATTTTCCCCGATGCTTTCAAAGCTCATGGTTCCGTTTGCCATGTCATTTAGTATGCTTGTTAGTACCTGGGCTCCATAATCTGCAGCAAACTTGATGGCAAAGGCAGTTTTGCTTCCTATGGTTCCCGCTTTCTGCATAGTATTTAATGCTTTCCCCAGGTCTTTTATTTTTCCTGCGATTGGTCCCGTAATGGCTCCGATTAAACACCCTTTGGAGAAGGTATCGCAGTAATGCTGCCAGCTTTTCAGGTTTCCGCTTAGTGCGTCCATTACCAGTTCAATTCCTGTATTCATTGCCCCCATCACAAGCACACCTGGTCCCGCTATCATGATGCTTCCTGTTACACACAGTCCTGTTTTTATAAGGGTATAGGCCGGCTCCCCTATCATTTCTTTCAGGGCATTCTCCGGTGGTGTCTCAAAGTCCCCGCTTTCTGCAAGGCTTTTTAAGCTTTGTGCTTCCTGCATTTCTGCTTCTGCAAAGATAATCATGGCAGCTCCTACCAGCGGTGCAATCATTCCTCCCGTACAGACCATCAGGGCAGCTCCCACCCCTGCCATCAGTATGCCCATGGCAAACTTTGCTTTGGCTTCTTTCCGTCTGGCTACCAGGGCATTGGTCAGCTGCTGGTGGTTTTCCTCTGCCTGATCCTCTTCCTGTTCCCGCAGCTCTGACTCATCATAAGAGATGGCAGGCGGCTGGAAAGCTCCTGTTGTCCGATGATAGATACGCCCTGGTGTATACAGCTGTGCATTACCAAACAGTCCTGCCAGATGGTCTTCAATTGGCACTATCTCCCCGTCTGCATTTGGCTGGCACCGGTTTAGCAGTATGTGTTCTGCCGCAGACATGGAAAACATCTTGACTATGACTTCTTCTCCTTCGGGTGATATTCCTTTTCCAAGATCTATGTTTTTTCCTGTTAGGGTGAAGTCTTTTGCCCGCATGTCTATACTTCCATCTTTTCCCATCTTTAGCTCCACTGTATTCCCATCATCTGGGGTCATGCTGATTCCTGCCGGGGTCAGGTCTATACTGCATCCAGTTGTGTTGCTTAGGGAGCGGTTATCCGGATTGGATATTTTGTTTTCCCTCTCCCCTCCTGCTTCTATTCCACGGAGGGAGTGGACAGCTATGGCATCCCATTCTTTCCCTGTCTGGAAATAAAGGTGTACTTTTGCCCCTGCAACCGGCATGCAGTAATAGTCTTTGCTTTCGATTGCATAGGTGAAAAAGTAGTCTTTTTTCCCGTCTTCATATCCGTCATCTTCATCGATTTCCAGGGCAATGGATACGGTATTTCCTATGCATTCCTTTATGGTTCCAATAAGGCTCACTCCTGCCAGTGCCGGGTTATCCTCATATCTTGCTGTTATGGCATCCGGCCAGCGGAGGATGTATTCATAGAATATTTCTTCTTTTTCTGTATATGCTTCGATATGTGTGACTGCCAGTTCGCTGTCATCTATGATTATCCGCTTTCCCAATGGTATGTATCTTTTTGTCTTGACTGCAACGGTTGTGTAGTTTAATTCCTGGAAACTGCTTTCCTGTGCTTTTTTTCCTTTTTCTTTTTCTACTGCATCGGGCTTTTTTTCTTTTTCTGTGTCTTCTGTATCCATGCCTGTCATGGTGTTGAAAATAAGCTTTTTTAAGTCTTTTTTGCTGTAACCCAGGCTGCTGATATCCAGTTCCCCGCTGTCTATCATGGCTTCGATTTCTTTCAGTGTGTCATTTGCCAGTTTTTCTTTCTCTTTTTCTTCCTCCGTTGCCAGAAAGTTGTCTCCCTGGATATTCTGGATTTTTGCTGTTTCCACTTTCCCCATTGCCTGGATTTTCTTTTCTTTCAGTTTCCCTTTGATTTGTTTTTTTCTTGCTTCTTCTGCTTTTTTCTTTTTCTCTTTTTCAATTAAAGACAACACAGAGAAGGCGGTCATTTCTTCATAATAGTCTTTGTAACATTCTCCCAGATTACGTATGGTGGTCTGTTCGTATTTTTTTATGTCCTTTGCCTTGCTTTCTCTCTCTGGGATTCCCATGGTCAGGTATATTTTCTCTTTGGTGCAGTCTGGTGTTACCACTGCCTCAAACATGGCAGAGATTCGTTTTAAAAACTCCCAGTCTGTCTCTTCATACTGGAGAATTGGCATGTCTGTTTTCCGTCTGGATGGTATGTTCTCCGCCACCACTGACCCCGGATAGTCTTTTGCCACTGCCTGTATGATTTCATGGTAGGTCACCCCCTGCTTGAAGAAGGATCGGCTTTTCTTTTTTATGTCCATCTTGGCGGTATGTGCCAGTGCCTCTACATACAATACATGGTAGGTTCCGTCAAAACAGACTTTCGCATTTGCTGCAAATCCACGGAACATGACCCTTTCTGCATTTTTCTTTTTATTGACATAGGTTACTTTTACGGTTGTGTGTTCTGTTATCTTTCCTATGTATTCCTGTGCTTTTTCCTCTGGTACCACTGCCTTGAACCAGAAGGATGGATGCTCACTGTATCCACACTCCATCCCTAAATCCAGTATGGTATCCACTTCCAGGGGGAATTCTATTGTCAAATCCTGATATTTTCTTTTCACGTCTCCTCACCTTTGCTTTCCTTTTGTTTTTTACATCTATTTTACTTTTTTCCTGCTTTGTATTCTTTCTCCAAGTCTTCTCTTTGCTTCTCAAGTTCCGTGCGTTGTTCCTCATTCTCGGGATCACAGAAGCGTATTTCATCATCCAAAGCATTTCTTTTCTCTATCTGCTCTTTCATATTTTTGTATAACTCTGAATCTGTCTTCCCTAAATCTTCTAATTGCTTTAGATTTGTTTCTGAAGCATCTGGTATTGGATCCCCTTCTTTCCAATTAGATAAGTCTGTTTTGCTTTGCTGTTCAAAAGCAGCATTATTCTGTCCATCATCTACAATAAATATTTGTCCACCGCATTGTTCACATACACATGTACATTTTGTTACTAATGCTTTTTCTTCATTGATATATAAATCATCTGATGCATCATTCCATTCATGAGAAAAACTTTTTGGATGGCATTGCACTATTATTTTTTCCATAAGTACATTAGAATACTCATCATTCTCTTTTTCTGGTTCACCCGCAAAAAAGTCCATTATGGAATCCAAAATGTCGTGGCTCTGCTTCTCCACTTCCTTCATAATATCTTGTGCAATCAATTGACGTTCCGGATTATCTGGACACTGGCAAAAACCAAATGGCTGCACATTATCATTTACCTCTGTATCTTTATATGTCATAACCGGCATATCGTGTATATAAGTGCCATGACACTCCGGAACCCGTAATCTGGATGTTCTGGAACCATATTGGCAGGCTGCCAATCCTCCATGAAGTACATATACATCTTGTTCTACTACATTCTCTTCAACCTCTGCTTCCGCTTTTGCGGTTATTTTTCCATCTGCCATTTTTTTCCTCCTATAATACCTCTATCTCTTGAAAAGTAATACCTGCACAGTTTCTTCGGATAATGGATTCTGCAATTGCCATAGAAACCACAATATAGTTTGGTGATATTCCCTTTATACGAAACAACTGCATATCCCCTATTTTATCTTTGTCTAAAATTAACCTTTTCACACTATGATCCTTATGGAATTCTGTAGCTTCATGCAATACATCCATACGATCTGCCAAAAGTACCTTATACATAAGGGGTTCCCCCTCTTTTAAACTAAACACTACATTAGAAAATAAAGCTTCTGGGTCAAACATCTTTATCACATCATGGACTTTTTTACTAACCATATAGCAGGGTGCTTCTATCACTTCCCCAAGTACAGTATGATCATTATCCTGTACATGCAGCGTAACACTCCATTTCATCCGGTTAGCAAAATCTGTGCCAAATTCCTGTGTTTTCTCTGTTGGAAACTCCCTAAACTTTATTTTGTGTTGCATTCTTTTATCCTGAAACATAATATAATATTTCATAAACTCTCCTTTCTTAGTTTAAATCCAATAGGTAATTGCAAAACTCCCATTAACTTAAATTATTTTGTGCAGATTTGCATATCAAAGCTGGGTGCTTTCGAAACCGTCGGTACTTAGGTGCTGTTTTTTAGCACCTTATGTACCACTACGGTTGAGAGCAGTGAAAACGTGCCTTGCAATGATATGTGAACTTTTCACAAAAACTCATAAAGTAAATTGATTTTGCAATCAATTATTTAAATCCAAATAATTTCCTGTTCCTGTTCTGGTGTCAATTCCAACATCTCTTTATAGCAGGATTCTATTCTGGCACCTTGCAATTTTGCATCTTCCAGTACAATTTCACTCATTTTTGCACCTTCAAAATCACAATTTCTTAAATCACAACACATAAAATTCACTCTGTGCAATGTACTGTTACGGAAGGAAACAGGAAATATCCCTGGCGTAACCTGTCCATCCACATATTCTCCGCCATAAAACATACTGGCATGCATATCACAATTCTGCAGAACAGCTCCTGTAAAATCTGCCTGCTGCATGGTTGCCCCCACAAATCCACTGTCATCTATCCGGCTTTCAGAAAAATTAACTCCAATCATACTGCATAAAACAAAGATATGATACCGGATTCTGCTATTGGCAAAACAAGTAAACATCAAGTTCTTTGCCTCCACTCTCTTTGCAACTTCTTTTAATTCGATCCCACTATAATCTCGATAAATCATTTGATGCTCATCTAAATGCTTTTTTTCTCCTGGTTTATATAACTCTTCCTTTACCTTTTCATAATCCTCTTTGGATTGCAGGAAAACGATTTGCATCAAATCCATATATCCACCTATCATTATTTTGAATACAGAATGAGTTTTTCTGTGTAGGAATATTTCATTTTTCCGGAAATGCCGGAATGCATACATTCCCGCCTGGTAAATACACCCCATACATTTTTCAAAAGCTTGTATTTTATAACTTCTAATATCTCCCTCATAGAGATTTCCCACATACTTTCTTGCCTCCTTTTCCAGTTCACTTTCCAATTCTTCTATACAAGTAAATATTTCAGGAAAAGCAATATAAAATTCCCTTTCTTTTTTATCCAGATATTCTCTTTTATCCTGTGCTACAATCTGCCATTGATAAGTACCATCCAAAATAGATGCCTGTAAATAGGAAATGCGGATAGTTGCAATCTCCACCTCTGGTTCTTTTCCATTGACTTGTACAAGTAATTGCTCCACAGCATTCACAAGTTTCTCACAGAATTTCTCTTTTTTCTGACGGAATTTTTCATAAAAAATAGGTAAAATATTCTCAACTGCCGGTTTCGCAATATTCGTTTCAAAATGCTCTAACGCTTCTTTTCTATTCATCTATTTTCACCCTTAATTCTCTAATACATATTGTCCAGTAACAACAGTATTTCCATCCTGTTTCAACACAATAGTTCCATCTGCCCCATTCAATGAAATTTCCTCAGAGGCATACATATTGATACTTTGCTCTGCATTTACTGTTATTCCTTCGGTTGCTGTTATATTAAGATTTTTTGTAGCATTGATGGTTATGTTTCCTTGCTGATCCAGACTAATTACAGCTTTTCCATCATAAGCATCTATTGTAATTCCTGTTGGTTCCAATTTTATCTCCATACCATGAGGTGTACGAAGATAACGTACACTAGGGTCTGACATTTTATCATTGCTTCCTGCTGCCGGAGAATAACTGCTAATGGAGCTGATTGCATAACAATTCTTTTCATTTGTATCTGGAAAATACACCCGCACATGGTCATCTTCCTTTGGCATACAATACCAGCCACTTCCATCAGGTGACGCTGACATGGTAGAGTATGGGAACCAATATTTTGCAGACTCTTTTTTATTGTCGATATCCAGATTTACCTTTATCTTATCCCGCTGAACCTCTGTTACTTTTCCATTCAATGAAATACCACTTAATTCCTTGTTGTAATATCTTCTCTGTTTAAAATGATCCTTTCTTCCCAATTGATACGAACCGTACAGAATTCCGTCCTCCAGCTCATACACTGCTTTACGTACATAAAACTTTACGCCCTTAAACTTCACTGCATCTCCCAGCTTAAGTAATGTGGCAGATTTTACTTGATAGGTGATATACTCTTTTTCTTGTGTTCCTTCAATATAGTTAGCAGAATCTTTTTGGAAGGTTTTAATATTTTTTCCTGCCGTATATTCCACAATATTTAAGGTATGTTCTTTTTCTCCAAATTTACATCCATAATAAAAACATGGATGTTCCGAAGTATAGTCTGGAACCAAAGGCAGATTCTTTTCTGATGCAAGTCTTTTGATAAATTCCCAATCTGTTTCTTTATACTGTAATGTAAATTTTTTTGTAGCATTGGAAGCAACACTGTCATAAATTGCTTTGGAACCTTTATTCCTTTTTAAAACTTCTTTCACAATAGATTCGTATGTTCTTGAAATGTCCTGATAAGAATAGGAAGATTTCAATGCATCTAACATAATGGTATTACTATGTGCTGTCACATAAAGTGTGCTTACTTGTCCAACAGTTTTCACTTTCACATCTGTAACAACTCCCTGAAACATTTTCTTAGGCTTTTTAAACCCTGCCAATGTATAATTTACTACTACTTGTCTGCCCACTTGCGTGTAATATACCGCATTATCATTCTCCTCTTCAGATACTAACGCAGAAAATGTCAGACAAAAATGATCATTTAGTTTTTGTACTAATTTAAAATTTTCAATATGTAAATGACTAAAACTTGGTATAAACAAATTTTCATAAATTACCACTTTGGAATCTGATGTATTCGCCTCCTGCTCTGCTTTCAATTGTGCAACCACCATTGCTTTTAACTGTGCTGCCTTTTGTTCTTTTTCATACTCTGCCTGTATTTTGGCTAATGCTACTTCCATCTCTGCTTCTGTTGGTTGTACTGTCTGGATGTCTGTTTTTTTATGTTCCTCTAATTCTCTTTGTAATGTTTTTATTGGCATAGTATCTTTCAATACTGATTTTCCTATTTTTTCTACACTCTTTATCTCTTTCACACCATACTCTTTTTCTGGTTTAGACATAACCGCCTGTACTTTTGCCATTTTTATTTTTGCTACTTTCTTACTCATATCTATCCTCCATTCAATCTTTTCTAACTATTATATATACCCCGATTATGCTCGGCTTATATTTCAGACCACTGCTGTCACAGCTAGGATTCACTTAACAGCATGACCTGTTTGCAATCATCATCAATTGACCTTTTAAGCATGTATAATCTTGGATATATTATCATTTCGTAACTGTTCAGAACCATGAATAGTTACATCATTTCTACAATACTTCCATTTTTTTTATCATAACTTGAACCAATGGACGCCAGTACCGTTCTTCCTCATGTAAGTAATTAAGATTTATAGTTAAACGTCCATACTTTGTATCTGCCATATACATATGATTATGTATAGTTCCCAGACCCGTTAGAGAAAGAAACTCCATATAATGTAGCTGATTTTCTTGATTCAATACACAGCCCTCTTCAATCCATTTGAATTTCATGTTAACCTCTTTCATGCCGTCCTGCATATTTTTCTTATATGTATTCCATGGCTGTATGGGTGTACCATCCTCTGCCAATGCATAATTCAGTCCAAAACTATATGCATTCTCTCCTGCTACAAATAATTCTTGAAAATTGTATTTAATTTCCAATTTCTTATCAGGTATATATACCTTCAGTCGTTTATTCATAATTATTTTTTGTGAAAAGCGAAAGCTTCTATCAAATAAAAAACATACTCCTTTCTCCATCTCCTCTGCCAACTGCTCTTCATTTATTTTTTCTTTTTCCTGCTCAATTTCCTGCTGTTGCTGTTTCTCCTTTTCTTTCATCCTTTCTTTTCTAAGCATCTTTGCAATTTCTTCATCCATATATGGCATACTATCACTCCTTATTATAATAAAATCCCTTTTACTTGAAATTCATAGTAACTATCCTGCACTACTTCAAGTGCATATTTCATCACATCTTCTTCTATCCAGTTCTCCTTTGCCCTTCCAGAAAATTGCAGCAGCAAAACTGGCTTTCTGCTCAACATACTATTATAATTTTCTGTAGCAACAATCATATCTGCCTCCGACATATCATCCTTAGCATCCAATATTTTAATTCCTTCCAACTGCAAATATTCTTCCACTTGTATTTCCTGTATCACTCTCTCTAGTTCCGCCTTAGTGCGTATAATTTTTCCTCCATAACGTGCCATCCGGTTACTGAATGTCTCCCGTATGGTATTATCAAGTATTGGAAATGTAATATCAGAAACATATAACTGCTTTTTTTCAAAATAATAGCATTTCCAATCATGCATACTACTATTGGGACTGTATATCTCTAACTTGTGTTCTTTTCTAACTACGTATTCATCTTCCTTAAGCAATACCAAATAGGCTTCTGCTGCCTTTTCTATTTCAAAAGAAAAACGGTATTTTTTCTGATCCATCTGTGGCACTGGAAACCCCAATGTCTTTCTTTTCTGCAAATCTAAATTCCATAATAAAATATGATTTTCCAGTATGCATTCCTGATACTCTCCATATTGGGGTTCCATAGACAACAATTCCTCATTGTCCTCAATCTTATCCACACATTCCACGATATTCAAATAAAAAAAACGTAGAAAGTAAGCATCCAATATTGGTCTCCAACTTATTTCGTTTTTTCCAAATGCATCCTTTATTTCCTGAAGTTTATCCAAATATTCCTCTGCAAAACGTAGTTCCACTTTTGCCCGCAAATCTCTTTCACTTGTATGTATTACCGCTGGAAATTCTGGTTGTTCCTCCATCATTTTTTTTACTTCTTGTAATGGCATTTTTAAAAATACTCTTCCCACATTGGCTTCCATTCCTGCTCTTAAAGATAACTTAACCAAACTCCAATCTATTTTTGTTGCTTTATCATCTCCTTCTATAACTGGGTGTAACCAAGAATCCACTGTACTGTATTTTTCCCTGCTTACTATTGCTGACAGCAAAGGATACTCATTTTCCTTAATGAGAAGTTCCTCCTCCAAAGAACTGCGGATTTTTTCATATTCTTTTTTTTGATATTCCACAATCTCTCCTAATACTTGCTGTAATAATTCTTTCAAAACTTGCTTGTCTTCCAGACTAGCCATTCGTTCAATTTTTTCTTCTATAATTTGTCGTTCCATACATTCCTTTCTCTTTTAGTACAACTCTACTTGATCTAATAACATAGTCTCATCCACATCAATAATGCCAAAATGATTCTTCCAATACACTTGTATGTCATACTGAAAAGGTAAAAACAGTTCAATTAAAAGTTCCAGTTTCTTTACCCTGATATTATTTTTTATCACTGCTGTATATACAAGAATTTCCTCTTTTTGATAATGGTGAAAATATACATTGCCTTTTGGGAAAAAATCATGAATCGTTCTTTTGCATATTCCCAAAACATCACCTGTGATATAACTTTCTACCAAAGCATTTGTTATTATCTGCTCCTCTACAATAGTAAGAGCATCCCACTTTTGTGCCACAACAGCTCCAAGCTCTCCTCTTTGGCATGCTTTCGCCATAAGAATCCGGTAAAATGATTTTTTTGTCATTCCTGACAGCCGTTCTGTCTCAAAATTAATATGTACAAGAATATCCAGTAAATTCTGTTTCAATTCCTTATATTCATCATTCGTAAAAAACTCTTTAAAAATTTCATGATACCGGAAATATGGGTTTATCTCCACTACATCGTACTCATAAAATTCCTTTTGATTTACACAGTCTAATGCCAGTTCCATATATGCGGAATACTCTTCTGCCTTTTTAAATATTAAAGTTTCCCGCCGTTTCTCCTGCCCTATCATATAAAGCATTAATTCAAATATATAGTTCATCCCACACCATCCTAATCAATCATGATTCTTCTTCCAGAAGCCATTGTATTCATTCTCTTCGGTGTCCGGATTATATTTAGCACCTGTTTTAATAATTCAAAGATTTCTAAGTTATTACATTCTGGCGACAACTTCTTTTTCAATTTATGTTCCAGATACAAACGGATGGAATGTCTATTCACATTCTGTCCACGATTACACTCCATCAAAAAAGCGATATCCACCGACTCCAAACCCGTACACTCTTGTGCTTCTTTTACATATTCCTGCAAAATAATGGGTGAAATTGTCTTTTGCTGATAACCAGAATATGATGCATGTATATAATTTAGTGTGTTGTATTTGGTATTCATATCTTCAAAGTTCTTATACTTATCCCTGAGTATCGCACCCTCTTGCAAACAAAACCTTACCAACTCCATATCTCCTGCACGCATTTGTGTATCTTCTGTCAATATAAAATCCGTTTCATAGAACCTGCCAGATTCCGTTTCTTTACATTCTCCAAAATGCAGCCAAAGCTTCATTTCTTTTCCATTTGCCTGATATGGAATATGCTCCTCCTCTGTCATGCGAAACATTTTTCCTTGGTGAATCACAATGCCCGGCTGAATCGTCAGATCATTTTCTCCCACCAAAATATCCACACCTGACAAAATCCCATCTGACCAATCACGATATTGTAACTCCAAATATTCCATAGGAGCCTTGCTGCTTAATGACAACATGTCGGCTTTTAACACAGTATGCCGTCTAAACATAATTTCTTCTCTTTGAAACATGCTATCCCTTCTTTCTACTACTCAATCCGATCCTTTGTATGTACCACAACAATATCTTTCAAATACACAAAGTCCAAATCCATTTGTTTCTCTGTTTCTATATCCCCTGTATTCTCACACAAAATACTTGTTTCCTCATCCTCTGTAAGCAAAATAGTATGTTCTAACTCCTCCTGTTCCCTATCCTCAAAAATCTTAGATTCTTTAAGCAATTCTGTATCTTTTGTAATATTTTTTTCTCTTTTAACATTTTTCTTGGAAGGTTCTTTCTTCTTTTTATCCTTTACAATTCCACCTTCTTTCCATTCTCTTACCCGCTTTTTACGCTCCAATCCACTCACTTNCAGAATACAGTTTTTTAGATTTAACTTAAAACATAAATAAATTGTCAAAATTGCAAATATCACTGTACCTGCATAACCTATATTGATTACCAATCCGTAATTCATTTTTATCTCTCCTTGTTACTTTAACTCCAAGTCTGCCAATATCTTTTTCCACTCCCGGTTTGACTTAATGGAAGGAACACTCTGTTCTGCCTTTTTTTGCAATTGCAGTATTTTTTCTCTATCCCACTTTTTTTTATTCTCTGTTTTGGATTCCTGTTCTTCACATAAAGCAAGTATATGTGCCACATAAATTCTTTCCCTGTTGTCTGACTCCTCTGTATAGACTTCCTCCATTTGTTCATACACACGAAATCCATCAGAAAATTTTCCTTGTTCCATATATACTCCTGCAAGTTTAAGCATCATATTACTTTTTGTATCACGCTCCAGCTTTCTATCATCATCTAACAAAGCCACTGCATCCTCGCAACACATTTCTATCATACGATAATACTTTTGTTTCTCAGTCAAATCCTCTGTATTCTTTTTTAACCATTCGTATGCATTGGTAGCATATTCTAAAAATACCTTTTCGTATGCTGCCTCTTCTTCTTTCTCTAACCACTCCTCTGATTCTTCCAACAAAGAAAGGGCTTCTTCGCAAATTTGGGCAACAGACTCTGCCGCATTATTATTTTCTTTTAACCTTGTGACATAAATTATTGCCAATGCTTTATAATTGTCTAACTTATTTTTTGAATCTGGTAAAGTGTTATTATACTGTTCAAAGTTTTCTAATTCTGTTTTATATTCTTTTTCATCTACATACATGGAACTAAGGATTCTTGCCAATGCCCCATAATACTGTGCTTCCTCCATATTTTTAACCATAACAGCATACTGGTAACACTTTTTATAATCTGCATCATAGAAAAACCGTTTTGCAACTTCAAACACAATTTCATCTGGCGGACATTTTGCACCACTATAAGTATCAATATATTTGCACACACTGGTTAATCCATCCTCTGGTTTATCCTGCATGGAATATATATTTAGCATTTCCCTATAAGCTTCTTCCCTTGTGGAATCAATTTGTGTAATGGCAACTTGCAGGGCATTTAATGCCTTTGTATAATCCTGTTCCATAACTGCCAGTTCTGCCTGGTTTATAATGCTTTCATATTCCTTTAACACAACCTGCTTTTGACCATATTTTCCATAAACAGACAATCCGAAAAAAACTACTGTTAAAACAAAAGATGCCAAACAGGTGAGAATTTTTAACCAATTCTTTCTTTGATAACTTTTATCTAAATGGTCATAATTTTCCAAATCATACAATAACCCCAAACAATTTTCATATCTTTTTGCAGGATCTGCCTGTGTACACTTTTGAATAATATTTTCTAATCCTTGAGACAATTCCGTGTTCCATTCACGAATTGGTCTTATCTCATAAGGCGGCTCAGAAGGATTTTTGCCTGTAACTATATGATACAAGGTTGCTCCTAGTGAGTATATATCCGTTCTGGCATCTGTGTTATATTTTCCTCTTCCCTTAGAATCCCCAAACTGCTCTGGTGCTGCATAACCACGAGTTCCCAAAGCTGTGGTATCTGCCAGATTTTCTACATCAAATTCCTTTGCTGTTCCAAAATCAATTAATTTGATACTTCCATCTGGTCTTAGCATTACATTAGATGGTTTCATATCTCTATAAATAATAGGTGGTGTCATGGAATGGAGATAGTTTAAAGCATCTGCCAATTGTATTCCCCATTCAATAACTTTTTCCTGAGGCTGTGCCCCTTCTTCCAAAAGAACCTCTGCCATGGTTCTTCCTTCCACATAGTCCATTACCACATATAACAAATCATTCTCTTGTAAAATATCAACAATACGTGGAATAACCGGATGGTCAATCTTTTTCAAAATATTGGTCTCACTTACTAAACGTCCTATCATTAAGTTAATATTCTGTCCGTTCATCCGCACCTCTTTTATTGCCCACTGCTTCTTTAAACGGTTATCAATAGCTAAATAAACATAGGACATTCCACCTTTCCCAATCATTTTTAATATTTCATATTTTCCATCCAGAATCGTGCCAATCTCTGTCATCTTTTCTCTCCTATACATATCTTGTAGCTGTCAGACCACTATTCATAACTTGTAACTATTCAGAACCTGCAAAAGTGATATACAAATTGCATAAATAAATTTATTTATTAAATGCAATTTGTATATTCACTTTTATTGGGCTGATGCCCACATGAGGATTTTTACCAGCCATTATGGAAAATTATTGGATATTATGTATATTCTGGAAAAATCCGAATGAGGGGTTCTGAATAGTTACCATAACTTACAGTATTTGAATTGCTGCTACGGTAATGTTATCCTGCTCCATTCGTACCATATTTTCTTCCACCAGAGTATGTAAGTTCTGAAACAGTACATTTTCATCCTTTATAAGTTCCCTTTGAAGTGTTTCCCAAATTTCATTGGGATAAATTTTATTGCGGAATCCATCGGAACATAGCAAATACATATCCCCTTTTTCCACTTTGCCACTAAGAAAATCAACTGCAATCTGCTTACCTGTCCCTACCGCCTGAATCAATATATTTTTCCGAGGGTCTTCCCTAGCCTCCTCTTCTGTCATCCGTCCATTAGCAATCTCTCTTTGCACTAAAGAATGATCTTGTGTCAAACAGTTTATCGTATCATGCAATCTATAAAGTCTGGTGTCTCCTACATGAAGGGCATAATACTCTTCACCTGCTATAAGTATCCCCGTAATAGTTGTTCCAATCTGTATTTCTTTCTGATAACCATACTCATATAATTTCATATTTATATTGTGCAGGATACCATCCCACTGATGAAACAATTCTTCTTTGGTAAAACCTTTCTTTATAAGTAGTGGCATTTCATGATGAAACCATTCATCAAAACATAGAATAACCTCTTTTGATGCCAATTCACCAAACTCCAAGCCACCCATGCCATCGCATACCACAGCAAAAGCAATTTTGCCCAAAGGTGTATTCACAACTTTTAAAAGCAGGGAATCTTCATTATTACTCTTTTTTATTCCCACATTTGTATCATAAGCAACCACAAAATCCATTTTATTTCCTTCCTTATTCTTCTTTTTTTCTTCTGCCTTTTTGCAAAATAACGGTTCCTCCTAATAGCAATACCAAAATAATTCCAACAGGAATTGCTATTTTTAAAACCTTAGATGGTTTATCTTCATATTTTATCTGAGTTTGATATGTACTCTCATTTCCGGCAAAATCAATAGCAAGAATCTCAAGAGGATAAGTCCCCTTTTCCTTTATTGCTATTTCATATTGATTTACAGAGTCTTCCAGTGTCATGTTATTTCCATTGAAATGTACCTGTTTTATCCAATCCTCCTTATCTGCCAAGGAAATTTTAATAGTTCCGCCTTCGTAAACACTTATATTTTTTTCTAACGAAATCCTTTCCTGCTTGTCCGTTTCTATAAATGCAGTAATTTCTGGCACCGTGCTATCTACAATAAATTCCACCTTCTTTTTACTTTCATGTTCTAACTGGTCTTTTGCCGTCCATTCCAAAACATATTTTCCATCTTGTTCAATGATAAAATTACCAATTTTCTCTTCTCCATTTAGATATACATGATTCTCTACAACCGTTAAATCTTTCACAAAATCATTTACTCCATGGTTCCATGAAAAAGCAGATAAATATTTTCCATCATACTGTTCCAAATCACCAATTTGTGGTGCCGACTTATCAATCGTAAATGTAATTTCTTTTTTTGTTTTATTATCTGCACAATCTTTAGCATTAATCTTCGCTGTATAAATACCTTCCTTTGACAGCACTGTATCAAACTTGCTCTGTATCTCTGTAAATCTCATATTTTGTGCAACAACCTCTTCAAATGCTCCGTCCATATCTTTTCTGATTATACTAATATTTGCACCTGTTTCCAGATAATTCCATTCCTTTACCATACTTTTCAGTGTAATATTTTTGTTTGTTACCTGCTTTTCCTTAACCCCCTCAAATATAATTTGAGGTGCTGTTTTATCTACTGTAAATTTGACTGTCTGGTTTTTTGCTTTATTTCCTGCTTTATCTTGTGCAGTAACCTTTATCACATAATCCCCATCTTCACTTAGAATTTTTTGTATTGCACTGCTTTTCCCTGTGGATTGGAATGGTGATACATCCACCTTACTTTTCTTTCCTTCCAAAGTCTTCGTTACCTCTATATTTACTTCATCATCTTTATAATTACTTTCTACTACTTGAATGTTTAAATCCACATTTTTTCCATAATATTGTTTTTTTACACCAGAGATCTCAATTACTGGGGCAGTTCTGTCTACAACAAATTTTTGGCGGATGGTCTTTGACTTATTTTTCGCTTTATCTGTGGCATTTATGGTAACTGTATAGGTTCCATCCTCTGAAAAACTTAGAGACTTTTGAGAGATGATATCATCCAATACAAACTTTTGGGCAGGATAAGCAGCTTTTGCTCCATCTACTATCCGTTCCACCTGTATATCTACTGTTGTATATGGATAAATATCTTCCTCTACTGTCAGTTGCATTGTAACGGGATTCTTATAGTGTCTCTCTTCCTCTACTCCCTCTGCTGTAATAACTGGTTTTGTTTTGTCTATGTAAATATTCCTCTTTATCTTCTTTACATTTCCCGCATTATCATAAACTGTAATTTCCAGTTTATTCCCTGCTTTTGTATCCGCTTCTGTCTCTAAGGTAAAATTGAGTTGTTTCTTATATATAATGGAATTCTTTTTGGAATAATCCACTTCCTTTATGATTTCTCCCGCATATTGGCAAATAATTCTACGAATACCTGCATCATAATCTTCAATAGTTGTCTTGCACTTTATGTTACTTTTTTGCCACTTCTTGATATCTTTATCAAATTCCACTTGTACTGCTGGCTTCACTGCCTCTGTAATAAGTCCATCCGACTCTTTTTTGTTGCTTATATTTCCAAGTTTGTCTATGCAATAAACCTGCAAAGTTCCCTTAAAAGCAGGAGAAATGGTAAATTGTATTTCCTGCCCACTGACGGTTTTCTTTTTAATCTGCTTTCCATCAGAACTTTGATACACAATTTTATCTACCCCTGACAAATTATCAGAAGCAGTAACCTTTACCAAAACCTTTTTATTCGTGATATATGGATACAAAATAATATCCAAAAGCTGCAATGGTTCTCCCTTTTCATTGAAGAAAGAGATATCTGTTATCTTAGGTTTTGTGGTGTCCAAATAAATTTTTTCTGCCTGCACTTTAGAACGGTTTTCCGCCTCATCTTCCGTATAATACTCTAAAGTATACTCCCCATCTTTTGATAAAGTAATCGTCTCTCCTTCTTTGTATTTCTGGTATTCCGTTTCTCCGTCAGCATAAATCCGGTAATATAATGCAACTTCACTTCCTTCATCCTGTATATAATGAAATTGAATTTTTGGTGACTTGCCATACCAGTTTCCTGTCCCAGTATCTCCTTCCTCTCTGGTAAGGATAAATTCTGCTTCCTTTGGTATTGTTTTATCAACCGAAGCAGTATACACAGAAGATAACCATTTTTTCTGTTCAGCCTGTTTATAAATACTACTGTCTTCTCCTACTTCAGATATCACCTTAAATTGATATTGATTTCCAGATTCATCTTCAGAAACCACATACTGACTGCCCTCAAGCAACTTCCAGTCTTCCTCATTCTTTTTCACATAATAGGAAATCTGTGAAATATTATCTGCTTCATTTGACAAGGAAAATACCACATCTTGATTGGTCCAGCCTGTTTTATTCTGTTCCACTTTAATGATCGGTAACACTTTGTCTAAACGGATGTCCACTTTCTGCTCTTCGGAAAAAATTCTCTCTCCAATATATTTCAAATCATAGCTGGCACGAAAAGCCCAGTCCCCTTTACTGTTTACCCTAATTTTGTATGTATATGTACCTTCTCCCGTGAATGCTAAATCATTTTCTGCTATCTGGGAAAATTCTTTTTCATTCGGTTTTTTCACATAAAATAATACAGGTATCTTATCTGAAATGGTTGGACAAGACAATTGTACAGAAACATCCTGCTCTACCCATTTCTCAGCCTGATCACAGGATACCTCCAGCTTTGCCCCCTGTTGCAGCATGTGAAAATCGCCAACTAGGACACTTTTCTCCTCTTCTTTTTTTGTAATAGTTACTTGTTCCTCTTCTTGATTTTCCTCAGGCACTGTAGTTTCTGTTACTTCTTGGTTCTCTTCTGGCCCTGTGGTTTCTCTTTCTTCTTGATACACTTCTGGTTCTGTGGTTTCTGTTGCTTCTTGGTTCTCTTCTGGTTCTGTGGTTTCTGTTACTTCTTCCTTCTTTGGTTCTTCTTTTAAAATGGTATAAGTAACAGTAACTTTATAATCTATGATATCTTTCCACTTTTCCATGTCTAAATCCAAATCAAGAAGAAATTCATTCTGATTTCCAGAAACATGATGTTTCAACTTGCCATTCTCTTCTATTTTGTAAGTCTCACTTTGATTCTTAGAAGAAATGGTAACTGTTGTTTTTTCTCCCACAAGTTCTGGTGCAGTTACTACAAAACGAAGTTTAGAAATCTTACTATAGTAGGTATCTGCCTCTAAATACATCCACTTTCCATCCTCTGAAAGATACTGTAACGCACCTATCTCTTCTTTCTCTTCTTCTTTTTCCTCCACAGCCACAGGAACATCCTCATGCCTATTTTCTTCCCGAATTATAGAAGTATCTGCTTCCTCTGCAAATACACCATTATTTATAGTTGGCATTCCATAAGTAGCCAATGCTGCTGTTAATATAGTTACTATCCATTTCTTTGTGTTCATCATAATATCAAATCCTTTCTATAGCTCTTTAATCCACCAACATCCTTCTAGTTCCACCTGGCATCATTCCTCCTCTATTTCCGCCTCTTTTCGTATCATCCACAATAACAGTAAGATAATGATGCAGTTGTTTTTGTGACAGGCTTCCCCGTTCTGCATTTGGTACACGGCAACGGACATACTGTTCTATCACTTCCTTTTGTATCGTTTCCTGTTGCATGCAATGCATAACAAAAGAAACATCAAAAGCATCGGTCAATTTAAACTTCATCATCTCTTGTCCAAAACGATAAGTGATTTCTGGCGAAAGAGTTGCACTCCCAATTCCAGCAAAAGGTGTCAAAATAATATTTACTGTATTATGTAAGGTTGCCATGTCTCTTAAATCCTGATAATCCTTTCTTAAAACAGCACCTTCTTTTAAGATAAAGCGACATAACTCCATTTCGTTTTCTTCTACTTTTCCATCTTTTTTTAATAGAAACTGGGTAGTGTATGTAATATCGTTAATATTATCTGCCTGCTCCTCAAAATGAACCACCAGAATCTGTTCTATTCCTAATGGCTCACAGGGAATGATTTCCTTTGTTGTATGGTAATAGATAATTCCCTTATACTTTACCAAACCTGGCTCTACAACAATATTTTTATCCTCCACTATCTGAATCCCTGTTCCACACAAAATACCATCTGAGTATTTTTGATAGAGCAAGTGCACTAGATTTCTAGGATAATTTTTAATATTTTCCAACATTTCTGCTTTTAATATCATATCTCTCTCAAACTTTGGATAACTTTCAATAAACATAGGTTCCTCACTTTCTACTTCGTACCATCAAAGAAGTCAACTTCCCATACATCATTTTCAAATGCAAAAAATTCTTCTCTTCCAAGAAACAACTGATTACCCTCTCTGGCAATAGGAAGAAGATAAAATCCCCATTGGTCATTTGCAGCAAATACAAAGAATTTCACTTCTGTATCTACAATATCATCTGTATCATCCTGTATAATGTAATGTGCATACTCTGCATACATTTCCGCAATTTCCTCATACACAACTGGACGGTATTCCCGATAGTCGTTTTTATAGATATAGCGGTGCTGCAAGCGATCTGAACCGTCTTTTAGGAACAATTCCAAATGGGAAATGCTTTTATTTCTTGATAGAAAACCATACCGTTGTTCCTGATCCAAACTATAAATCAACATTTTCTCTTGATTCTCATGTGTATATCCGGTTACGGAATACGGTATCATTGGCATACAATATTCCAAGGACACATTGGTATATCCCATTTTGCTGGAATTTACATACTGCACGGCTCCCTTTACACAGGCAAGCTTTAATTCTGTAATGCTGGAAGTATCATTTCCTTGATATTTAAACTCAATATTCTTTCCCGGAATAAATTCTTTCAACGCCTCACGAAAGATATCAATTCTACAGGACTGTCCAGTCAGCTTAATAATGGAATAATTGGACAAAGTATTATTTTTATAAAATTCATACAGAAATTTATTTACGATTTCATATATATCTGCCTTCAGCAACAATTCAATTTCTTTGATATTAAAAATAACATCTGGGAAACTATGATTGTATTCCAATTTTCCATTTGCATTCACAACCAGATTCCATCTTTCGATACGGGTAATCTTCAAATCCTCGTCCTCTTCTTCATAATTGGATTGAAAACGGTTCCGGATAATACTATCACTCATATAAAACTGCTTCTTCATTTGGTCAGCTATATCAAATAAGAAGTAAAAATTATTTTTAACCATAAAGTATTCTTCTCTGGTCCGGTTCTCATACTGTTTAAACTTAGTTGGTATAATCTGCTCTGCCAAATCATACTCTCTCTCTAAATTTTCATATACTTTTTCTTTCCCAAATTCATCTACATAACGGAAAACATCTTCCGTTGGCACTGTAATTAAATCGTTGATTTTAACCGTTTTTTGAGTGGTATAATAGGTTGCAAACATAATTTTAATATATTGCATAATACGGTATGTAATATTATTGCCGCCAAAATTGGTATCACCATTTTCATAAGTAGTCCGAATTGCCACATCATAAGCTACAGCATCATTATGAATAGAAAAAGAACAGGAGGATAAGTCTGTAGTTCCTCCACCACAGTCAATAATCAAAGCAGATAGTATTTCATTATCATAATATCTCTGCTTCTCAATTAAATTCGCAATGGTGTTATAAACCACTGCCGTTCCTTCATCCAACATCTGCTCTGTATTAATTTCATATTCTGGCAATACATCCCGAAACATTTTACTAAACTGGGCTTTTAATTTTACGGGACTGGTCAAATGTAATTTTCGGAATTTACATTTGAATCTCTGTTCTGCACAATGAATCACATATAATAAATACTCCCTGATCATTTCTTTCCGGCACACTGTAGCTACGTGCCCCTGTTTGTCCGTAATCTCCTGTTGTAATTCATAACTGTTTACCCAACGCTTTATCTCATAAAAGATACTAAAAGTTTCATCATAATATTTAATTTTATTTGCCTTTTTTGCTTCATAACCAAATTGGTATTCTATATTTTCTGGGTCACTGCAATCCAATATACTGACAACCGTAGGCAATAAGGGACTCCATTCTTTTTCTTTCTTTGTGGTATCTAAAAATTGAACAATATTAATTGCATCCAAAACACTTCCACCATTTAAAATATCCTGGCTATTGGTATTGGTAACATAATGATAGTCCAAAAATGTCCCTGCCGTTGTATTAGAAGTTCCAAAATCAATAGAAAGGATTGCCCCTGTTTCTTCCGCTGAACGGGCTTCAATATCCACTAATGGTATTTTGTAATAATGTAACACCGAAATGTTCTGCTGCTTTATATCATAGTAAGCATTGTATAAATAATCTGATTCCTTTTTTTCAAAATATAGTAAAGAATAATGACGATGGTTTTTCATTTGCAGCCCTATATCCCGTCCTTTGCATAAATAAAATTTCTGAGGTGATTTGCCATCCCCCACTAAGTTGAATATGCCACAAAGTTCATTGTCTTCTCCCACTAACAATACATTAGATTCTCCCAGCCTGTTCACAACTGCTTTACTGATATCATCCTTTTTTTGGTGGTCAATCTCTACTTGATAACGGTCGTACAGAGACATGTCCAAATCGCTGTATACAATAAACCGGGCTGGATTCCGAATGGTTCCTTCATCCTTTAGAACACTGCCCAGTCTTTTCTTTATTACCTCCTCTATCCTCTCAAAACCGCCTTCACAAAACTTGTGAATTAAGAGGGTTTCTTTCTCTCCCCGGTATCTTATAATAGTTTCAATCAACTCATAACGGTTTAGAGGATTTGTGATTCCTTTTATAATTTTTTCTTTGTTGCATATCTCCCGTAATTGAAAAGTTGTCATTTCCTCCAACTCTTTCTCCCGATATGTCCGGCTGCGGTTTACAACTGGTTTGTTGTCTAAGTTTAAAGTGTAACTAGGTTTCTTTGTCATATTTTATTACCTCTTTTCTCTATTAGTTGTTTCTTCCCATTGAACCTCTTTCTACNCCCAGTCAAGGTCTCCCATCCCCTTTTTTATCTCTCTGTCCAGCATTTTATGTTTTTATGTTCTTCTTCAATATTGACCATTATTGTATAATTAGTTTGTATCTCTCCGTATGAATTCTTATATCTTCCTGTTCTAATAACTGAATACCTAAAATAAGACTGCCAGATATAATTTCTATAATTAAAAGTATTAGAAAACATCTTTTATTTTTCTTTAAAGAAGTTTCCTCCATAAATTTCCTACCAATTTCTTTGTTCTTTATTCCAAAATGCCATCCTTGTTTTTTCATTCTGATTATCCTTTCTTTCCTTTAAATAGTTACCTTTTAGAACCAGAGCCAACCATTCTTTTATCTAAATTCTGGATACACATGACTTAAAACAATTCCCTCTACTATCCATTTATCACAATAAAGTGTTGCAATGGTAATTTCTTCATGTTCCATTTTCTGTAATTTCCCATTTGTCATAAATGGATGTTTTATTTCTATTTTTTCCTTTTTCCCTCTATAATTTATTGTTACATAATAGTCTTTCCTCGTTACCTTATAGTTTTGTGGACGATATACTGTATTGTATCCCAGCGTTACAGTTCTAGGCTCACTTTCATAGTTTATTATTTTTCCTGTTTTTAAATAAACAACTCCTTTTTGACACTCATATACCTCATATAAACCAAGAGCTATATATAATACAGAAAACAATATACATAGAGAAACGAATACTACAGGGGTAAAAAATTTATATTTTTCTCTTATTTTCAAGGTAATTCCCAACAATAAACAAAAAAAAGAAAAAATAAATCCTCCTTTTATCAATTGTATAACCCAATGCATGGATTTTCTTATATCTTTCCTTAATTTTGGATTATGTGGTGCCATATGCCATTTTGTGTGCATAAATTGTTCATATTCTTCGTACTCTTTTTTTGCTCTGGTACCATTTATTTTAATAAAATATCTTTTCTTATTTTCTTTATTCCATCTGTCTGTTTCACTCATCGCAAATAGAATCTTTGGATACTGCTTTTTCATGTTCCACATTTTTTTGAAGCATATATCCACCAGCTTTTTATCAGAGAAAATTTCCTTTTTCCCAAACTCATCCTCTTGGTAATCAGAGAGCGAAATCAAAGTTTCTGTTAACTTCCAGTTTTCCTGATTATATTTATGAATAAGAAATACTCCCTCCATGGTAGTTTCACCGCATCTTTTATTTTCATTTAAATACTTTTCTGTGTTAGCTTTAAGTTCAATAGAATTTAAAGCTTTATTAAATCCAAGAGATATAATATAAATATCCTTATTTTCTTCCAATAATTTTTCACATCTTTTTTGAAACTTTTTTGATATGTCCTGTTCTAACTTTTTATAGCAAAGCATTCTATTTTTCCTCCACTAACTTAAATTCTGCTGAACCCCTTTCCACCCAGTCTGAAAACTCTGTTGCTCTGGTTTGTACATACAAGTGTTGCTCCACGCACTAAAATACTCTTTGGTAACCTATTGTTTCATACTCTTTTTGCAAATTTTTCTCAATTACAGCCAACATTTCAGCCTCTTCTACTTTCTTTTTCCACTTCTTTTGATATTTCCCGAAGTTTTTTCCTATCCCAAATTCCACCACAATGTTTTTTACAGGAATGCCATGTCCCAAAGCGAAATATTAGCAACATAACTATCATATATCCCCACACTAAAACAAAACCTTTACCCTTTATCCTTGCTATATGTAAAATACACCAACCCACAACACCTACAATATTAGCCATTCTCGAACAATATTTTGCCATTTTGTAATTCGTCTGTTTCACTAATTCTGCCTGCAGGTCTGCTTTCATAATTTGTTCTTCATCTTTACTTTCCACAAGATTCCTCACTGTAGTTTCTGGATTCTTTAACAATTCTTTTTTTCTTCTGGTTTTAGATCATCATCATATTCTGGATAAACATGATTCAATATATAAAATTCTTTATTACAATAAGCTATAGTGATTTTTTTTCCGTATAAACCAACTAAATCCAATCCCAAAAGTCCTACATCATAATGCAGATCAGAATCCGATAACTCCCTAATAACCGTTTCCTCTCCCATAAGATAAGAAATTTTTAAATACCTTTGTACATCTACATATCGATATCTAAGATGGCGTCTAATTATTACTTCATGCAACAATACCGTTTTTACCCATACTTTCTCTTCTGTGTCTCTCTTTTAAATATTTTTCATCATTATAATAGCGACGACCTATTGTAATCCCCCCTAATATATAAATAATTGCCCCTAGATTAAAAAAAACTTTTTTAAACATAAAATAAGCTTTTCCATCTAATATTTGTCCAAGTTTGAACATTACAATTCCCATCAGTATAGCACCAGACACTACTATACAAGTACATCCCAGGCTATGTCTTCTTTGTAACATTTCACATGCTTCTTCCTCTATCTCTTTTGATGCTTCTGCCCATTTTTCTAGTTCTTTGTCAAAACTTTCCACTTTTTAATATTCCTCCACTAACTTAAATTCTATTGTATCAATTTCCACCCAGTCTGAAAATTCCGTTGCTCTATCTGCTTTATTATTCTGATTTTCCATATCATTTGACATTGTTTCAATACCTTCTGTTGTAATTTCTACTCTCTATCACTTTTATTCCTTTTTCAGCAAAAGTCTTAAAATAGGAAAATGGTGAAATCGTGAAAAATTTAAATTCTTTTTTCATGTTATTTATTTGATAATGAATTTTAACACAATCATGTAAAGCAGCTACACTAACTCCTCTATTATACGCCACAGTGCCTATTCCTGTCTTATCTTCTTGAATTTTATAATATTCTATATATAAGATATCTGAGTATCTAATAAACACAAATTCATAATTTCTAATTTTACAAGCCAAAAGAAAATCATTGCAAAACCATATATAAAACTGCTCTGCTGGTGCAAACCCAGTTTGAATAATTACTTTATTGTTGTCGCTTTTTACTATTTCATTTTTTAGTATGGAATCTGTATAATCAGAATATAGCTGTTGAAAACTCCTCTTTGCCTTTGAATACGAATATTTATATTTTGAATTTATGTATATCCTATAACTAAATGCAAAGATTGCTATAAAAAGCAAACAAAAAAATAGTCCCCACATCATTATTGCACCTTCTTCTCTACCAAAAAAGACACAAATTCCACCCAGAAGTATCAGACAAACCATTTCAACTTTTATACCTGCAACTACTGGTCTCGCATGTAAAATTTTCATCTGTTTTACAAAAAAAGAATCCAAATCTTTCTTTATATTCTTTTCATCTGCAAAGAAATCTTCCATTTTCTCCATTTCTCTAATCTTACCCTGAAAAAAATTTTCAATATCTGACTGCTTCTCTATACTTTCTCTTTCTATATTCACTCTCCTTTTTTTTTCACTATAAATAATATCTGCTCTATCTTCTTCTCTTACAGTAATAACACACTTCACAAGTTCTTCTGCTTCTTCCTTAGAATACCCCATTTTTCTAAAAGTTTTCTTCCATTCTTTTTCACTATCTATACTTTTTTCCTTTCTAAGTGGTATACCAGCAAAAAGAAAGATAATTCCACTTAGTATATTTAATTGCAATAAAAGTCTTATTAATTGGTCAAAATCCGTTTTCCATATCTTTTGAGGATTATCTTTCTTATAATATATAGCAACCTTATTTCCAAACCTATACATACAATTCAAAGTCTCATAGTGCTTTGATTGATATATCTTTCCTTCTGCCCTATATTCCACTTCATACACATAATATACTTTAACACTATTACTTCTTGGAATTAGATTACTTACTTCTCTTTTACCTACATAACATTCGGATATTATTCTTCCTTCTGTTTTTGTATAATTTAATTTGCTTTCATCAATGTTAAAAAAAATGATCGTACAAAACACTTGTACAATTGCACACAAAAGCCAAAACCTGCATTTCACTCTTGTACTCTTTTTATCAAAAGTTTGTATGCGTGGTACACATAAAATTATGATCCACGAAAAAAATGATAATAATCCACTTAAAAACATAAAACTCCTCCATAAAGCAAGTTTTTATCACTGAAATACTTCAGGCATTGCCTCTACCCAATTAAACTCGTCTGTTTGTATTTCTTCTTTATTCTCTTTTCCATTGTTAGTTAATAATGATTCAGATATTTTCTCTTTTACCTTAGGAAGTACATATCTAGCACTTAATCCACCCTCTGCGGCTACAAAATCTTTTACATTATTTTTCATTTGATCCTTTGCTACATCTATTGCATTTTTGCTCGCCATTTCTTTATTTTTTAATTGACTGGATGTTGTTGCAAAATCAGCATTTTCTTTATCTATTTTAGGCTGTACCACTTCTTTATTATATTTTTTATTCTTATACCTTCCTTTATTTTTTGTTGGCTTTTTCTCAGACATCAATTTTGATACTTCATCAGAATGTTTTTGTGTTGCTTCTTCTAATTCTTTTGCAGTTTCGGATATTACTTTCTTTTCTTTCTTAATTTTTTTCAATGCATCATATGTAGTTGTGGCATCTACATCTTTTTTTCTAAATATTTTATTCCATGGTATAAAATGTGTTCCAACTGTACTTGCTGCCATANGAAGTTNATCCTGTAAATGAATATCAGAATGTGTCATATACTTATCTGCTACATCCGAAATTACATTTCCTCCTACATCAATAACTAAATCTAGTCCTTTACTTACTCCTTGGGATAGATGCTTCGTCTTTCCTAATAATTGAACTCCTGATGTTGTTGCAGCTTTATCAAGTCCTCCTGATACTGCCCCCACAATTGCCCCAATAAAAGATTGCACACCACATCGAAGCATATAATCCCCAATACTAGTATTAGTATCATTTGAATAATCCTCCATTGTCATCACAACTGCTTGAAAACATCCACAACTCAAGCCGCCAATTGCCGCTCCAACAACAACTGGACCAGCTAGACCTCCTGAACCCACAATTGCTGCTGCTGCCACACAAACACCTAATGTAACAATTCCTGCTGTAACAATTCCTGCTGCTATATTTCCAATAGCCTTCATCCAGCTAAATCCCTCTTTTTCTGCTTCAATAGGTGCATCATTGATAAATGGATATGCAATATCAGATGGTGTAAATTGCAGATTTGTGTAACTTCCTAACACATTAAATTGATAAAACATTATAATGGAAGACTCGTTATTATAAGGCGAAGCAATAATTCCTATATTTCCCTGATACGCTCCCCAGAAAAAATAATCACACTCAAAAGAAATTTCTTTTTGTGCTACCATAATAATATTTGCCTTTGTATCAAAAAGAACTGCTGTTTTATCAATTAAGTCTAGCACTGCATTATTATCTATACTCTCTGTCTGGGGCACAGAAAAGTTAATTTGCTCCATCTCCAAATCAAAATTTAAACCATGTTCTGTTTTAAAGTGTTTATTTGATGGATTATCCATATTGGCACTTGTAGCCCCATTTGTTCGGATACAATTAACCACACTAGCACTACTTTCTATTGCATCGCCCAAATAAAGAGAACATATTGTGCCTTTTTGGGGCATACAATACAATATATTTCCACTTTCTGGTTTCCAATCATACGCATAAGCAGAAGAAATGTCATGACTATCATCTTTTAACTGTAAATCTAACTTTACAGTCTCATTCCTTGTAAATAAAACGTTACCTTTAATAGTACACCCTATTAAACTTTGATTTTCAATAGGTGACACGGTTAATAATTCTTTACCTCCTAAGAGATATGTATATAATAATTCAGTACCTTCTAGCTTAACCCATTTCCCACACACATAACAATCTATCCCATTAAAAGTAACTGGTTCTCCTAGTTGAAAGTCTTCGTATACTACAACCTTGTAATACTGAAATGCTGACTTTTTATATCCCGCTTTACTACCACCTATTTCGTAGTAATGAGAAGAAATACCTGTTGTGAAAAACTTCTTGTCTAATGTTTTTTTACTTGTTTTTAAAACTCCAATATTTAATAGAGCCTTATCTGTCCTTACATCAACCATGACTGGTACTTGATAAATTGATGCCATTCTTTTGATAAATTCCCAATCAGTCTCTCTATATTGAATCACTGGCATACCTATAAATTCTTCTGCTACATTCCACCTAATTACAGAAAGATTTTCACTATGCACAACTTGCTCTACTATCTGTCTATGTGTCCATGAAACATTCTGAAAAGAGCATTCTCTCTTCTTATAATCTAATTGACTACTACTACCAATCAATGCCAACTTAATTCTATAATAATCATTTCCCCTATCCTCTATTGTATATTTCTCAACATATCCATTAAATACTTTTACTAATTCTCCTGTTAATCTTTTACGATTCACAATCACCCTTCTATTTTTCAATGACTTTAATATATCATTAACGTTTTTTCCTTTTTTCATTTCTCCTTGTAATTTTACTTTTGGATGTTCATTTGGTAATTGCTCTGATATATAACTTGTTATGTGTTCTAATTCAGGAAATTGTGTTACTATAAGTTCTCCTTCTACTGTTCCCATTTTTCCACCTCTAATCTTTTTTTCTTATTTCTAATACAATTCCTATTTTTTATTATCACTCTGCAATATCATCTATTTTATATCTTGCTCTCCTTTATATTCTAATCCTGATGTATATGGAATAATACGTGCACCTCCCTTCTTGCAATAAACAAAAGAATTCGTTGTCACTAAATTTTTAGCACCCATAATATTGCTCTTTTCTGTATCTTTGGTTACAACAATTAGTTTTCCAGTTTCTTGGTCTTTCGTATATACATCTTCTTTCACATTGCTCCACATTGTATCAAGAATAGCACAACACTTAGGACCTTCTATCGTTTCTTCTGAAGGTTTTTCATTTGGTGATGTATATTTCTTTAATACCACTGTTTCCTCTCCCTTACAAGCTTCTGAATAACATATACCAAAATAACCTATATTTTCATCCTCTCCAAATACACAATCACAAGAATCTGCGATAGGATGTAAGAACTCATACTCATCTTCCAAATGAATAATCATACCGTGGTCTGTTAGTAATTGTAATCTTCTTGGATGCGAACCGCACTCACATACCAGCAATGCTCCTCTTGTTAAGTACAACTCTTCTATTTGCTCTTCATTTTGTTCCCTTTCATCTGCCATAACTTTCACCTTCATTTTATTTCTTTTATTTACTCTTATCAAAATTAAGCCGTTTCTATATAACATACTCTTGTGAATTTTCATATCAAGAAACTTTAATCTCATGTAATTCAATTCCCCGTATCTTCCGTCGCAATAATGCTTCCACAAGTTCCAATCTCATAACAATNTTTTTCTTTCCGTATGATTCTATTAGAAATATATAGTTATCCATACCCTTTGCAAGTTCTAAAGTAATATCCTTATAATTTTTCACACGAAGTTTCTCTTCCACATCCTTTGTAATATCTGAAAATCTTTTTAAAATTGGTGCAAAATACCGTCCCACTTTATTATGCTCCAATTCAAAAATATCAATTTCTCTAACCAAAAGATTAGGTTCAAAACATTTCATTACTTTATAAACCTTCTCATTCACCATAAAAAATGGAAAACCTAAAATATCATAAAATTCAATATTGGGATCCCTTCTTGCATAAAGAGTTACATGCCTAGGAATTTTTAGATATCCCTCTGTATTCATTACTTCAACATTAATTTTTTTATACCAATTTAATAAATCTGGTATATTGGGCAACCCTTTTTTTTGCTCTACTATAAAATATTTCATCCTACACCTCTTTTTTCGCTCTGATTTGAATATATAGTCACTAACCTGCCATAAATATCCCCAAAAACAATTTTAAATTTTGGATTAGTTTTCATCTTTCTAAAATTCTCCAATTCTATAATCTTCTCTATTTGATTATTAACAAATGTCAACATCAATCTCATGAAACTCTCTCCAATCTCTAAGTTTAAAAAGTCAATATCACTATCATAAAACCCTAAAATGTCATGCTTTATTTTAATTTTAACTTCATTAATGGTAGAAAGATACTCTTGCAACAACCATTGTGGTGTCCATATTCCTTCAACATTTACTTCATCCCACAAAAAATTCTCATCATAAAGTTGAATTAAGAAATCAAAACTTCCTGTTACTATACTGCTTCTAAGAAAATAAATAGTAACAAATTCAATTGGTTCTTTTATTTTCAATTTTTGAAATTCTATACACTCTAAAAACACCTGTTCCAAAGCAAGTATAAAATCTCTACTATACTTCTCGTTCTCCACTTCCATTTCATTTAATAGCGTAATCATTTTACTTTCTACAAGAGTAGTAATCCCCTCCATCTCTTTTTGGAGAATTTCCTTTTTTCTATCACTATAGCTTTTTTTTAAAATTTGTATCATTCATTTTTCTCCTGTAATTTAAGCTTTGCTCCTCGCATATTAATCTCCTCATCACGTACCAATATTTTAGAGTTTCCTTGTTTCATACAAACTGCTGTTGCCCCATTAACCAAAATATTGTCCTCTAAACTATGCATTTCTATCACGCGGTCAGCCCTAAAACGAATAGAATGTTCTGTAGAAATTGTAATTCCATTTATGTCATCTAAAACAATCTTTCCATGATTGGGATTATTAATCTCAATCTTATTGGGTGTAAACAAGATCTCTTTTCCAGCTTTATTTTTAAAGGACTTATAATCTGGATCAGTTCTAGATGGTGGATTATCTCCATTTGATGAAGATGTAACTGCTCCAACTTCCTGATGTACTGCACTAATAACGTAGGCTTCAGTCTCATCCTCTGATGGAAAATACAATCTTACATCATCTCCTACTTCTGGCATACAATACCATCCTGTTCCATCTGGTGAAGAATATACTGTAGAATATGAAAAAAACATCTCTCCTGTATCTGCATATATTGAATCTGTTACTAACTTTATTTTTACTTGATCCCGAGAAACACTAGAAACTTTTCCTTGCAAAGATGCTCCAATTATAGTGTCATTATATTTATTTAATTCTGCGAAACCTCTAGCCGTCTTCAATGTATATGTATTTAATAATTCTTGACCATCAAATTCTGATTTTATTTTATAGACATATAACTTCTCACCCATTTCAATATCCACACAATCACCCATCTCAAAAAGTTCCCTACTATCAAAAATATAATAATACGAATCTTCTTCAAAATACGTATACTGATTCATCTTTTTAATATGTTTAAACTCACTTATTGCTTTTTGTATTTTTAAGTTCATTATATTACTACTTACTTTTCTTGTTACTCCACCTTCATGTAACCCCAAAAAAAATTTACTTCCCTCTGTCTTACACGAAGGAATCAGGCATGTATTACACTTTGATGCAATACGAAGGGCAAATTTCCAATCTGTCTCCTTATACTGAACCACCAGTTTCCCTGGTATCTGCTCTCCTTTATAAAAAATTGTTCTTGCTCCCACATCCATATTTAAAGAATTATTACTTGTAATCATTGCTTTATAACTCATTTCATTATTTTGAAAAGTTCTTGTTCTTTTAACTAAATCCAACAGTTTTGTTCCTGTTATTAAATCAATTTTAACAATTTTTCCATTTTCCTTTTGGATTTCCAAATTCTCAATTACACCACAAAAAACACATTTTTTTTCATGACCATTGATTGCATTAATATGTATGAAATTATCTTCAGAGCCTAATTTTATACACTTTTCTTCATCTTCATCTTTTATCAATCCAGTAATAGATGCTCTTCCATGCTTATTTACATACTTGTTAATTTCACACTTATGTATAGATAAAAACTCAATTTCTTCAACTTCAACATTGTTAGCTTTCACTTTATTTTCCCCCTTTATCTGTAAATTTAATGGAACAAAGAATCTCTATCATAACATCTTTCCATTGTTCTTTTTCTTGAAATCGACAGTTAAATACACCATGCATTGTCTGTATTCCTACTGACATTAGAGACATTATATTGTACACTGTATCATCAATTCCTGGATTAGAAAAATCCATCCAAACAATAGTCTTATCATTTTTCTCAATCACTTTATGTTCAAACACATTAATAGCAGGATTTACTTTTTTCAATACATTTTTCATTATTATCAAATTATCCATTAATTGATTGTCGGATATCTTAACAGGTAATAGACTAAAGCCTAAATCAACCCCGCCAGTTGATATCATTTTGATAATCTGTGGTCTTTGCTCTGAAATGTACTTTATTCGTTTCAAGTCTTCTGGCATATCAACAAAGTCCTTAGGCAGCATAATACTAAACTTATTCTCAAACAAACTTACTCTCTCAAACTCATAAAGTTTTTCTTTGATATACACCCCCTCTTCCAAACTTCCATACGCCCTTGTCTTATGTTCATTTAGCATTTTTGCTACTTCCAAATCACTATTATCCATTTTCTTGCCATCCTTTCTCTTTTTCTTTCATATATCCTTTACTTTTGCTACATTATTAGTACAACGCAATTTTCCCAACCATCATTGTTTCATTCACTCCAATAATACCAAAATGCTTACTCCAATAAACACGACAGCTATATTCCAATGGTAAAAACATTTTTTTCAAAAATTCCATTTGTTTTTCGTATTTTTCCCTTTGTTTCTTTCCTGCATAGATTAGTATTTCTGATTTTTCCAGATGATTGGTATAGATATAGCTATCTGGAAATACATAAGTGATGGCTTCTTTCAGGGAATGTATCTGGTGTCCCAGATGGTACTCATCAATAATTTTATGGGCAACAAATTCTTTTTGTTCTAAGGAAAATTCCTGCCAATACTCTGTCATGTCTTCTCCAAATCTTCCAGCTTCTATTTCTTCTTCCACGAAAATGCGAAGAAATTCCCTAAGATTCAATCCATGATTCACATCCACTTTTGCTAACAGATGAATACACCAGTTAAAAATTTCTTCTTTTAATTCTTTATCTTCATCGTATTCCAAAGAAAACATATTTTTAAATATTTCATGATATCGGTAATATGGATTGATTTCTACCTCTACTTCTTTGTCTGGATCTTCATTTACAAGTAATTCATTAATTGCCTGAAAAGACATCTCCATATATGGAGAGTATTCTTTGGCTATAATAAAATATAATTGGTTCTCATTTATTCCCAGTCTTCTTGCTTTTATCACCGTATCCCATACATAATTCATAATACACCTCTTATAATGATTAAACCTAGTCTGCTGTATCGTTCACAGTTCGTCAAATAAATGAGACAGCACATTAGTCAATTGCGAAACTTAATTTACTCTTTGACTTTTGTGCGGAGTTCACAATTCAATACATGACACCTTCTCACTGCTCCCAGCCAACCTGCCAACACATTCATATTCAGGGAAATAATTTTGCAGTTCTCCAATTAAGAAACTCATTAAATCCCTGGAAAGATAGCTTTCCTGTTTGGCTTTCATTGTTACTCTTAATTGTTTTCGTTTTATATCTGTCCGGATATCATCTTCAATAAAAGGATTTATATCATAAGTTTCTTTTTTACATTCAACATTATCTACAATATCAATGCTCTTTATTTCAAATTCATTTGAAACCTCATAGGATTTTAAAATTCGTACCAATTCTGCCTTACTGCGAATCGCCCGTTTCTGGCATCTGGAAAAACCAACCATAAAACTATCTATATTTCCATTTGAATATACCGGATATTCATAGTCATAATGGATATCCGGATTCTTATCATGAAACTTATACACTGGCCAGCTTGACATATTTTCTTCGGTTATAACAATAGATATTGTGTGTTCCCCACGAATTACATATCCGTCATGATCTTCCTCAAACCGTACAATATACCCATATACCGCTTCTCCATCATCCAAAGAAAAGGTGTGTTGAAAACGCAAGCTTTCACCTGTAGCGGTAGGGAAGTTGGCACTGGTTAAATAGGTTTCTTCTAAATTCCAGAATGGTATTAAACTGCTATAACTAATTGCATCCAAATGACCAAGTGACAATATAATATCAATTACCTTTTCCTCTTCCCCTAATTCCACATTTTCTGTTAGGACATAATCATAATATTTCGATAAATAGGGTGCATTGATAGATACCCATTCCATATTATTTTGCTGATAATACTGATACAACATCCTTATCTTATGTAAATACTTCTCCGATTTTTCAAGCTTAATTTTTACTGGATATCTTTTTACATCTGTTACTAAAACTCCATCATATACCTGATTGGAATCTAATTTCTCCAATTCTAAAAAATCTTCCTTTATATAAGTAGTCCCCAATACTATTTTCTGATTTTGTTCCATTTTTTGTCTCAATTCATTTGTGGTAACCTCTGGTTTATGTATGTCACCCATATCCATTGGAAACATAAAATCATCCAGTAAATCATACTTTTCCTTATCTTGTAATGTCACACAAATTTTCTTTCTCTGTTCTTCCAAATTTAATTCTTCAAATACTCTTTGATGTATCTTTTCATACACATAATCGGTGTAGTCTATCATGCCTGAAAAAACAAAGTTTAGTGTTTCTTTTAACAGCTTTTTCTTTTCTAATTCGGTGACCTTATTTAAATTATTTTTTATTTGTTCTTTCATTTTTTTCCTTCTCTTTTTCCGCTTTCTCTTCTTCTTTTTCTATTTTTTTTGTTATAACTTCCAGTTTGTCTTCAATTTCCAAACTCTTACTTGTCAATCCTGCACTTTCATACAAAGCTTGTGCTTTCTCAAATAAACTTTTTGCTTTTTCATATTTCTTGCTGTTATAGGCTTGTTTTGCCTGTTCTTCATATTTTTTTGCTGCTATAATGTCATCAATTTTTTGCATCATTTCCCTACATTCAGATGCTTTTGTATCATTTTTTAGTTTTTCATATTTTGATTTTGCTGCTTTATACTTTGTTTTTGCAGCTTCATAATTTTCTGCTTCAAACAGGCTTTCTGCTTCATTAAATGCTTGTAGTGCATTTGCTTCTGCTTTTTGTATTTTATTTTCTTCTACCTTGTCCTGAATTTCAGAAGAACTATTCTTACAGGCATTTGCTGCTTCACTATTTCCGGCCTTGTTATACGCTTTCTGTGCTTTATCCAATGCATCCAAAGCATCTGCATACTTTCCTTTTTTTCTTGCGGCATTTGCCTTATCTGTCCATGCTTCACCAATAATGGTATTCTTAAACTCACTTAACTTCCCTAGCAAGGTGTTTATCTTACTTTTTAAGTTCTCATCCAACATGTTAGAAGTCTCAAATTTAGATAGATAGTTTTCCAAATCCCGGCTATTTTGTCCCAAAATATCATCATTCTGAAAACTATATACTAAATTCTTTTTTGCCGACTTCACATAATCCTCTGTATTATCCAGTGCCTTGTTATACTGACTGTCAATTTTGTTATAGATATTTTCCAATTTTGCATTCAGCATAACTGATTCAAAATTTTTTTCATACTTCGCTATTACATTTTCAAAACTTTCCCTTGCTTCCTCATTTAAATAATCAAAGTTAACGGATTCTGAAACAGATATTTTATAATCGTCCCCTTCCATCTCTCCTTTTTGCAATTGCTGCTCTATGTATTTCTTTCCCTTAGCAATACCTAATAATCTAGCATATTCCTTATACAAATCCATATATGCAATTTCATTTTCTGCTTCTAATGTCTGAATACTTTGCATAAGATTATAGGCTTCTATGTAAGGCTTGGCAGCTTTTACCGTTGACTTTTTGCTATCATCAGAGGACTGAAAATTTTCATAGCTGGATGCCCCCTGTTTCAACGAATTGGTTTCTTCTAATATTTTTCCATTCTTATCTATATCAACGATACCTTCATCAATTTGGTTCCACATTTGCTTTATTTTGTTTTGCTTCTTAATGTTTCGCACAGTCATCGTGATTCCTAAAATCATAGCTAACATAAAAATTGGAATACAAATTGCAACAACACGTCTGATAATTTTCTCTTTTTTTGGGTTTTTATATACTTTATTTATATGAATACAGGCAATTGTATAATTGGATATCCATTTCATTCTCTGGCTAAGAATAATATCTTCTATACTCGTACAGACATCCTCTGGCTCATTTGCCTCTTCTGTTGCATCTAACAACTCTGCTACTCCTGTATTTTCCCATATTCCCCTTGTACATAAAGTAATAATATCTCCATCTTCTAGTTTTATCTTTGGGGAAATATAAGGTGTAAACCTTCCCGGCTGTCCAAGATAACAATATAAGTTATGTCTTTCTTCATGTTCCTCTATCTTGTCTAAAGGAATTTCACCTTGTTCTGCCATATTTTGACTAAGAGACTGATCCTTGCTCTGATTTATAATTTTATTGTTTCTGATATGATGTAATCTGGCATTTCCCACATTTACATAACGTATTTTTTTATAATTTGTAACTACGATTAAAAGACTAGCTTCCAGCCGGATATCATGGGACTCTTTTAGAAGTTCTTTATGAGCAGCTAATGCATAACGTTTCATTAATCTTTTTGACATACCACTTCGGGAATAAAAACGATCCATTACTGCACTAACCGCTAGCTGGGCACTTTCTCTTTTTTTCTCATCATCAATTCCATCTGCAATACAATAACATGCATAATCCTGTAATTCTACAAATGCAAAATAATCTGCGTTTCGCAAGAAACTTCCTGGTTCTGAAATAAATTTTGTCTTAAATACTGAATTATCTTTCCTCATTGTTTACACCTATATCTTTACTTCACTTTAATTACTACTACAGTTGCATTATCTTTACTTTTCACATTTTTCACTTTTATTGCATCAATAACTCTCTCTGCCATATCATTCGCTGTCCCTTTTTGTGCCAAAATTGTTTCTAACTCAATTTGATTTAGTGTTTCCACCCCATCGGAATACAATAACACCTTATCTCCACTTTGTAAGGTAATTGGCTGTTCACACACTTGACCACCCTCAAAACCGTCAAAACCCACATAATTCATAAGCCGTCTTTTTTGAGGATGATTCATTGCCTCTTCCCGATTGATTTTTCCTGATAGGAATTGCTCCTCTAGCCAGTTTTCTACATTTTCCTTTCGATTGACAGGAATTAACCTATTTTTTCTATAAACAGCTATGTTGCTGTCTCCCACAGAAAACCAGTACATTTGCTTTTTGCTAATAACCACAGAAACTACAGTTGTCCCACAAGGTGTATCTTCAAATTTCTTCCGGATTTCAAAATTTGCTTTCTGTGCCGCCGACTGAAAAAAGTAATTTACATTACCAGTAAGATTATTTTTCTTAAATTCCCGTAAAAATGTATTCACTGTAATTTTACTGGCAACATCACCATTAAGATAGCCGCCGATTCCATCTGCAACTACTGCAAACAGACCATAATCTTTTTGATAAGATCCAAAAGAATCATCTTGTTTTTCTCTGGTTCCTATGTATTGGCCATTTCCCAATTCCAATTCTTCTTTCTTATCAGGCAATAAAATTTCCTTCCGCAAATATATACTAATGCCTACTAATATCATAAGTGCTATAACTAATATAACCCCCACATAAACTATACTTATCATTCTTCTTCTCCGCTTTCCCACTCAAAATGCTCACCACAAAGTGGAATGAAAATAAATTTACTGTTTCCCATCTCAATAATAGAAAAAGCTTGTAATTCCACTGGAGTATACACTGCTTCATTGTTATGGTATGCCAATCCAGAAGAATCCCCAGGCAATAAGTATGCCGTTCTATTCTTCCGGTCGTATGAAATTGCAGCGTGATTGATTCTGGAAATTGCATTATCACCAATAATCTGAATATGCATATTATCTGCCCTTCCAATAAAATTTTTCCCAGCTTTAATCTTATAATCTTTTCCATACTGTGGACCCTCAATACACACAATCCATCCAACTACTGGATCAAATTCACCATTACTTGTAGTTAATGGCATCGTCTTATCCGGATCATCCACTAATATCCGTCTATCCCTTGCATTTGCTTTATCTAGTTCTGTATTACAATATGGACAGGTATCTCCATATTTTCTAGCACTAAACATATGTCCATTTACACATCGATTTAATCCCATAGTAATCTCTCCTCTACTTCACTTGTAATATAGTTTTTCCGATATAAATATAATCACCTGCTTCCAATTGCACAGGCTCAGACTTTGTTAAATACTGCAATTCACTTTTATTTACTTTTTGTACTGCAGTACCTTGTTCTGAATCAAAATCTTCTACAAACCAGTTTCCATTTGTATAATTTAATAATGCATGTTCATTAGAAATTAATGCGGATAATGCAGTATCAGACAGATCAATATCTACTGTTTCTTCTTTTGTGTTTTTACCAATTAAAAGTCCGGCTTTTCCCTCTATATTCCATTGCTTTAACATTTGATACTCATCATTTAACAAAATAAGTTTTCGTATATGTGTATTATTTTCCCGAATCATTTCCACCGGTGTGGCAACTATCAAATCCTTTGTTGCTTTCACATATATAAACCACATATATATACAAGCAAACACAGCCAAAATTACTGCATATATTATTTTTGTATTTTTACTAGTATCCATATACCCAATCACAACAAATAATGCACCAATTGCCGCCCATACCAGATTATCAATTATACTTATAATCCCATATTTTTTATTATTTTTTTTCATTTCACATTACCATATCTTTCTTAGTTACAAGAAAACCCGTAACATCATAAACATATAGCTATCATATTACGGGTTTTTTGTTGTTTTTATGTACAAATTACTAATTATGCGCCAAATCCACCTGTAATAGCTAAATCTGTCAGATTATCTTTCTTCTGTCTGGCAATCAAGGTAAAGTGACCTATTCCCTGTTCAATATCAAAATCTTCTATATAGTCTACAACAAAAGCTTTTGTTAGCACATATTGTCTTACGACTTGTCCTTGTGATACCGTTTTAATTGTTATATTCCGATAACAATTTGCATCGGTCGCTGCTACTCTGGACCATTCTTCAATTTGAATTGTGGACTCTGCACCACCAAGCACCGTTAAAATCTTTCCTTTAATCTCTACTGTAGCAGATAAGCTAGATGTTCTAGCATTAGAATCTTCTGGCACTTCTGATATGAAACGAAAAGACTCAATCTCTTTTTCTGTTAATTGAATACCATCAATGTCAACTCTTACGCCCATTTACAACACTCCTTTTCTCTTAAAAATTACCATTACACTTGTATTCTTTATTACGATCTTTCTTTTGTCTTAATAACAAATCGAAAGTACCTACACCAGTTTCGTTATCAAATGATTCTTCGTATGACACCACAAAAGCATTGCTCATTTCTACAGAGCGTACAGTTGTTCCTGCATGAACATATTCCACAGTAACCTGACCATAACATGTTGCCTCTTCCACAGGAATCATTGACCATTTTGCCAACTGCAATGTAGGATCACCACTAATCTCTTCTGCAATGATTCTTCCTTTTACTTGCAACCCAATTGCTAAATCATTGGATCGAGCATTACTGTCATTTGGTGTGTCTGAAATCAGTTTTACTGATGTTACAATTGTGTCATCCAGTTTAAAAGAACCTGGACCACCTGATACGTTTAATGAAAATCCCATTTTCATTCCTCCTAATCTTAATTTATTTATGATAACAACATAATGTTGCTAATCATCCATTATACCCTTGTTGCTGAAGTTGATTTTGTAATCTCGACTTCAAGATTCTTGATATTACCATTGAATCCAAGATTGATATTACAAAGATTTGTCTCTTCATCAATTGTACATCCGATATCATCACCCTCTTGCACAATCGCATTGATAAAATCTTTGTCATTAAGCCATAAAGACTTTTGACTCTGAGGATTGTTACTGAAAAATTTGATAACATTATCCTGCTTAAAGTCGTTACTATAAAAACGTAACATTCTTTCTATATATGTACTAACTAATGTTTTGTATACAGAATCGTAAATATCATCCACCATCGCCATGGTTCTGGCTTTGTATACTGTTACCCTCTTAATATCCTTTCCATCTAACTGAGAATTTTCTGAGGCAAAAACAAATCCAAATCCCCTATTATTAATTGCCGCCTTAATATCGTTTGTATATCCTGTTATTTCTTGTGCCATAGTTGTCAATACTTTTAATGCATTGTCATCTGCCTCAATATCAAAACGGACTCCCGGATATTTTGGACTTACTCTTCTAAAGCAGGTCTTTAAGTATTCTGGACACTGATATGCCGCAACAATTCCTGCTGCTACATAAGCCGCACCAACATATACGCCTTCAATCCACAATTTCAAAATATCTTCTCTCTCTTTGGATAACATTACTCCGCCATTTTCGTTAACCTGCATTCTGTTATCTATGATTACCCCTGATTTTTCTTTTGGTACAATTGTAAAATTCGGTAAACAGCAGGAAACATACTCACTGTAATCTTTTCTTTGCAGAAATTCACATTTGTTAATAAAATCATCCACACCAGCCGTTGCAACATAATTGAATGTGGTAGTATCTGCATTCTGGAAATTAAAAAATGTCTGCACTTTGTATCTATGAATGGTGTCAAGAAGAGTTGCCAAAGATTCCATTGTATTGCCTTCATCTCGCTGTTCCTTCTTTGTACCCTTAAAACGTTCCCGACGCACCTTTACTCTTCCAGATACTTCCAGTTCAATATCTGGTACAATACCAAACCATACGGTATTTGCATATTCATTCTTTGTATTGACTGTATTTAGATAAGTTTCTAATCTTGGTAAATTAGAACTCTTTACCAGCATATCTAACTTTGTATTGGTAATGAGCAAAGATGGTGTCATTCCTTTTTGTTTTGTTGTGTACTGGTCAAAGAACATTTTTACCCCAAGCATCTTTTCTACTAATGGCTTTACGGTCTTGACAAACTCATCCTTTGCTTCTTTGTAAAATTCCAAATAACTGTTGTACTTTTCTACTTCTGCTGGCACATTAATCTGATCATCTACCACTGCCGTTAATGGACAAAATGTTCTTACCACAAGACTTCTCACATAATCCGATGGTTCATCTGTACTGATTGCATCATAATCATCTTCAAAAGTTTCGATTAATCCAGCCATATTGTTATCTGTAATGGCAACCAGTTCTTTTTTCTCATCTTTTGGTGCTTCCAGCACTTTTAACTCCCCATCATCCCCCATACTTAATACGCCAATTTGTAATGGTGCTGCATCATCGTCCTGGGATGATTTGGTTAACAGAAGTCTTGTTTTAATATCCTCAATTGCAAGTGGCAGCATTGCCATAACATTATTGTAATTTTTACTTGCTTCTTCAAACTTATAATTCAGTTTGTCTGCAATCTCATATTTATTTGGATCGCCTTCTTCTAATTCCTCATGTTTCTCATACAAATAATGGATTTCTTTTCGAACCTGCTTAATATCATCCATAATCTTTTTAGGGGAAATCATATCCAATATTTTTTCAAATTTGAAATCAACATTAATAATTCCCTGTGATCGCTTTGTTTCAATTAATGTAAACAGCATATTTAAGAAATCATTCTGTCTGTTTAGAGGAATTTCTGTAACATATTCCTCTGGAATTTGCTCCGGCTTCTTCAATGTATATAATACTTTCTGCTCCCCAGCACTAAAATACGAATATACAACTGGCTCAAATTTATCCAGAAATTCATCAAAATCACGAACTAACAATTGTTCATTGATTTCCTTAATCTTGGCATCATTTAAGCTTTCTACATCTTTGACGTCCCCAACTAAAGTCAGCAGGTCTAACTTCTGTGGATTAATCTCTTCAAATAACATAGTACGGTTGGTTTGTTTGATAACTTCCATCTTTGTCTCTCCTTTATCTAATATTTTATCCTCAATTAGCCACGCTTAATGGCATGACTAATCTTAGTTTATCCTCAATTATTCACGACTTATATTGCAGACCGCTGTTATCACAGCTAGGAGCCGCTTGGCAGCGTCACCTGTCTGCAATCATCGTCAATTGACCTATTAAGCATGGCTAAGTCTTTATTTCTAAGCCTTCGGCTTAGATAAGACTTAGTACATGCTTAAGGCCGTGAATAATCTCGGTTTATAACTATAAAACCATGTATGTTTTGTATTTTTTCATACATAATTTCATACTTACCTTAATAAAACATATAAAATCCATAAGCTGCTCCATCTTTTTTCTGGTAACAGATGCAGACATTTCATAATTGTCCATTCTAAAATCCATGGAATTGTAATAAAATTAGATAATGCTATTACTTTATCTTCATAAAGTCTTTCATCTGCACTAGGTATCATGTATCCAGTTAAAAGGTAATAACATATTGCTCCTACACTATATACATCTGCCTGAAATGACACTTTACCTTTAGAATATAACTCTGGTGCCGAAAATGCTTTGCTAACAAAAATCGTGCTGTCATCTTGTTGTTTTTCTGCAAATTCTGCTATCCCAAAATCTATTACATATATTTTGTGATCTTCACCTACAATTAGGTTGGATGGTTTTAAATCTTTATGTATGATTCCCATGTTATGAATCTGCATCACCGCAAGTATAATTTCCTTAGCTATTGCTTTAAAGGATAATCCAGATTTTGATTTTATATAGTGATTCAAATCTTCTCCTGAAATGTATTCCAACACTAAATATTTTGTATTATTTTCCTCAAAACACTCCAAAAATTGCACAATATTACGCCTTTGTTTTAAGGGAAATGTGCTTATTTTTTGATGTATATGGCACTCTCTTTCAAACATCTTTTTAGCATCTTCATATTGCCTTTTAAAAGCATTACCCTTACATATCAATGTTTTTTTATCTAAATCTCGATTTGCATAATCATAAGGGCAAAACTCTTTGATTAATACTTGTTTTATCTGGTCATCCTTTTTCTTTTCTGCTAAATACACTAGATTAATATGCCCCATTGCAACATATTGCTTAATTTTATATACACCGCCTTTTAAGGCACTATCCAGAGATAGTCCCACATCAGCAAATTGACCGAAAACCTCTTTATCCCAGTTCTCTGCCATTTCTTAAACCTCCAATATTCCTGTAATGCAACTCTATCTCTGCTCCATTTTCCTCAAAACATATATATATCACATCACCATCACATAAATGAACAGGCATGTTTTTCTCTACCAATTTATTTCCCAAAAAAATACTTCCATGCAAATTGTGTACAATGGTGATCTTACTTTCATCATACGGATAAATCCATATTCTTTCAGCTCCCAGAAAATAATCCCTGACTTTTACCTCTTTTAACAATGTATGCAATGTGACTCCTACACCGGGATAATTCTCTAATTTCCATTCCATTGCAGGCAAATCATTTGCACTTTTTACATCTGTAAAATATCCAATAAATGAACCATTAAACTTCTTGGTTAATGCTTTTCTTCGTCTGCGTTTTTGTATTACATACAATAAAATGTATATAAGAACAGTAACACCCACAAGACTGCCAATTGCAATTGCTATAATATATTCTTGATAAATTTCCCAAAAAGTTCCTACATAAATGGTCCAATCTATTTGGTATTTATCTTTTTCTGTTTCTGCAAAAATACTAATCTTTTGTGTCCCCAGTTGTTCTGTCTGGATTTTTAAGATATCTTCATCTATTTTCACAGTGATACAATTTCCTTCTTCTGTTTTAATAGAATATGTTAAGTCTTTATCAATTTTACTTTCAAACAACTTATTTAGGTCATATTGTTTATTTCTATGAATACAAAGGCAGTTCTGCAGTTCATCCACAATTTGTGGTCTTTTATTTTTAATTTCATATATACCTGATTTATAAAATCCTTCTCCCAAACTTCCCTTATATTTCATTAAAAAGTAATATTCCCCTTCTTTATTAGGAATAAATCCTACAGTATATCCTTTTTTATTTTTCTTTGAGCTAAGCTGTACTTCCGTTTTTGTATCTACATGAATTGCATAAAAATTGCATTCTAAATCTTGAAATTCACTTTGACTACTCAAATTTTCTCCATTCTGTCCGTCTTTAAACCAAAAAGTAAATTCTGTACTTTCTCCTGTGTTCATTTTGGTTTTCATTTCAAAATTCCCAACAAACTCATATAATCCCTGAGTATTAATACTTACTGTTGCACCTTTTTTCGTTTTATAATACAGTGTTATCTCTTTATTTTCTGGTCTGTCTATTTCATATATTGTATAATACTTTGAATTTCCTATCTTTTTTATTTTTTCATTTTCTTCCAAAATACCAGATGTTTCTATTCTGGATGAAGAAAGAACTACTACTCTGTATTTCCCCATAGAACAATGGGGAAGTTTTAATTTAAACTGCTGTATCTTTCCATTTGCTAATTCTGTAGTTTGATTTACCAAAGCCGAAGCCTGATAGTTTGCCATTACACCATTTATAATTTCCAATAATTGAAAAGGACTGGTTGCTGCATAAGACTGCCCTTTGGTTTGTTTTGATATTGTTTGAAGATAATCTACAATCTCACTAAATTGATTATTTAACCCTATTGTATATATTTTTATATTATTTTTTTTGGCGGTTGCTATGGATTTTTCTACATCCTCTTGGGATTGTTCTTCTGTCCTTCCTGTATTACTATTTGCCAGATCTGTTTCTCCATCTGATAACATACAAATGACTGGTAAATGATTTTTATTCTTACGTTTTGACAGCATAGACACTGCTTTGTTTAATCCCAATCCTATATCTGTTTCTCCTTTAAATTCCACATTTTCCATGTACTTCTTCAAGGCATTTCTTTTTTCTTTTTTTGTTACATCTGTAAGAGGATAAGAATATGCAATCGTATCATTATATCCCACAAATCCAACACAATTATTGCCCATACTGCAAATATCTGTCATCATTTTCATAATATCAATTGATATTTTATTTTGATCCGTCTTTTTCATAGATCCGCTAATATCAAGCAAAAACACAATATCACATTCTTCTGCCTGTTGTATATTTAGCACTGGATTACTTGTCTCTTCTGCCCTTACATAATGGGAAATGGGAAATACCATTATGCCACATACAACCTGCAAACATACAATTCCTATATAAAATATCTGTTTTACAAGCCATTTCATATTTTCATCCCTTTCACATCCAAGTAATAACCTTCACTCTTTTATCTTTACATAAATTGCTGTTATATTATCTCTTTCTCCTCGTTTCATTACCTCGCCAACCAATGTTTCTGCTGTTTGCTGCATATCTGATTGATCCATATATTTCATTTCTTCTAAAATATCTTCCACCTCTCCAATATTTAATGTATTATATTGCCCATCACTACATAAGAAAAATACATCATCTTTATGTACATACCCTTTCATATTTTGTATTTCTAAAACAGGACTCACCCCCATACACTGCAATAATACATGTTTTTCATTTCCACTTTCTGCCTCCTGCTCTGTTATCTGCCCATTTCTAAGTTTCGCTGCTACAACAGTATGATCGAAAGTCAGACATCTTAAATTCTCTGAAAACATATAAATCCGGGTATCGCCAATATGAAACAAAAAATATTCGCCTGCAATCAGTAAAATTCCAGACAATGTGGTCCCAATCTTAGTTCCTGCGTCTTGCCCCATTTTTAGTAATTCCTCATTAATGATTTCAATCTCTGCATTTAATTGTTGTAAAATATTTGCAGATACTTCAAACTTCACTTTTGAAATCTGTTGAAACCACCTGCTTAACCGGTTGAGTACATACTTGCACGCTCTGTCTCCATACTGTAATCCTCCCACTCCATCACACACCGCCGCTAAACAAGCATTTCCATGTATAGTTTCTTGTGTCTGTATCAAATATGCATCTTCATTTACTTTTTTTATCCTTCCGGCATCTGTTACGGCTACTGAAACAAACTCCATAAGAACCTCCTACTCATTATGAAAAACATATATCTTATTTCCTAGTTTTATTTGACTTCCTTCTGTTAATTCTACTTTATCTTTTACGAAAACATTATTTACTTTTGTTCCATTACTGGACTCTAAATCTTCTATATAATATTTCCCATTCCTACTTAGTATTTTGGCATGTTTTTTAGACACAGAACTATCATCAATCTTAAAATCAACTCCATTTTCCCTGCCAATAACAAATTCAGACTTATCAATAAAGATTCTGTCCATAAGCCCTGTCTTCCCACTTTCAAGAAAATATGCCTGCAGCATTGTAGCATCCCCATATAATACACAAGTACCTTCCTCCACAAATTCACTTTGTATATCTGGCTCTGTAATATGGCGATTTTCATTTTGCTTCTTTGTTGTTTCCACACTTTTTACAGGCATATTATTTCTTGAAACTCTTGCATTCGACATGTCATTTCGTGCAAAATCTAAATTATTATTCTCATCTTGTATGCTCTTTCTCTCTGGAGGCTGTACTTGTTTTGTTATCAGCTCATCATGATTACTTTGAAGAGAATCTGGTGCCTCTTCCTTTATGTCTTTATCACGCAATAAAACCATTGCCATAATAGTGAGGAAAACTGCAATACCATTTATAGTAATAATATTTTTTAATGCAATTCCATCATGTCCCATAAAACCATTCAAAATGATTGGGAGAAAAAACCCAGACATACATTCAATTGCTATAACAATTCCACAAAAAATGCTATAATTTTTGGATTTGTAAATTATCTTTTCAATTGGCACTTCTATTCTTTTCTCCACTATCCGCTCGGATACATCTGTAATTTTTTCTTTAGCTTTTTTTACATCTTCTATAATCTTATCTAATACAATCTCTTCACAATTCTTATTTTCCAACAATACTCCTAATAACAATGCACAATCCTTTGTTTGGATTTTAGAAAACAGTTCTGATAACAATTTCTTTATACAATCTTCCTTTGTGTTTAGCTGCTCTTTTGTTGGAACATAAACGATTCGCATTTTGCCACTTTGAGGATGAATAAAAATATTATCCAAGGAAACACAAGCATTCCCTAATATATATCCTTTATTCTCCACTTCTGCAAATGTTTCAAGCAATACTAATAACAATGCTTGAAAATCTTTAAATAAATACACTTTCCCCTGTACATGTTCTGTAATGGATTTATATTCCCCCTTGTGGTACAAAATTACGTTATCCTCATATCTATCCTTCAAGGATGGAATAAAATAAGGAAGACTGTTCATACCCTGCAGTTGGGAATAATCTACATTTATGTAATCTTCTACTTGAATTTTTAAATATCCATCTTCTGTATAGCTTACTTTCATTATTGTTGTCCTCTTTCTTTTTTATTTGTAAAACTATTCTTTACATTTTGAAGCCAAAAAAATCGTTAAATTGGCTATATATACTCTCCTTATCCATTTTAAAATCGCTTTTTGCACGATTCGATGACGTTTTTGTGGGTTGTGTCGTTTTTGTACTACTTTGTTTTGTTTTTTGTTGAAACATTTCTCCATTCATACTTGATTTTTTCATAGATGCTTCCCGATCATACTGTTCTTTTTTCTGTTCATCACTTAAAATCGCATAAGCATCGTTGATTTCTTTAAATTTTTCTTCTGCCTCTTTATTACCAGGATTAGAATCCGGGTGATACTTTCTTGCCAAATTTCTATAAGCTTTTCTTATCTCATCCTTACTGGCGGAATTATGAATTTCTAACACCTTATATGGATTCATAGGACACCTCCATTTTTCCTCTAAATATTCTCCAACTTATTTATAATACCTCATATTTTTTAGGTTTTCCTTTGGTTTATGTACCTAATTTTTGTAGGTTTATGTGGGTTTTCTTTGGTTTTCTTTGGTTTTCTTTGGTTTTCTTTGGTTTTTTTAGGTTTTTTTAGGTTTTCTTTGGTTTTTTTAGGTTTTTGTGGGTCAAATGTAGATTTTTGTGGGTTTTTGTAGGTTTTTGTGGTTTTTTGTAGGTTCATGTAGGTTTTTGTAGATTTTTGTGGGTTTTTGTGGTATATTTAAAATATGTTTTTATAAGGAGATGAATACAATGAACAGACCATTGCATATCTTAATAATTGAGGATGAGCAGGATGTCTGCAAACGTTTTAAGGATGAAATAGATGAACATGAGGATATAACTTTAATTGGTGTTACTAACAATTCTTATGATGCTTTAGAACTTGTACAAAAAGAGGCTCCTGATGCAATTATTTTAGATTTAGAATTACACTATGGTAAAGGAAATGGTCTTTTGTTTCTCAAAGAACTAAAAAATCTTCACCTTCCCTTTTCGCCATACATTTTAATTACTACCAATAATTCCAGTCCCACCACCTACCAATACACAAGAGAAAATGGGGCTGATTTCATTATGTATAAGCATCAGGATGATTACTCAGAAACAAAAGTAATTGAGTTTCTCCGTACCATATCATCTGTTATTTTTTCTAACCAGAAACATCAAAATCCATTGCATGCTACCAAAGAGACTCCAACACAAAAGAAACAACGTTTTAAACATCTTATTTCAAAAGAGTTGGATTATGTTGGTATTAATCCAAAATTTCTTGGCTATAAATACTTAATTGATGCCATACTCATGGTCGCAGAAGATACCTCTTCTAACATTACTGTAATTATTGCACAAACATATGGAAAGTCTCCCTCAAGTGTAGAACGTAATATGCAAAATGCGATTAATCATGCTTGGAATACAATGGATATTGATGAACTTCTGTTGCACTATACGGCTAGAATCCGTTCGTCAAAAGGTGTTCCTACAATAAACGAATTTGTTTATTATTATGCGAACAAATTAAAAAATGAGCCTTAAATTAGCGACCTTGACCAAAAAATCCTAAAATGAATTTCCAAAAATCCATGCTATCAACTCCCTTCATTGTTTGATAGCATAAGAATATCTTTTTTAAGAGAAAAAAGATTTTGGTACATGGGGTATATTTTTTGTAGAAAAAAGGGGGTTTTTGTATGTTGCATTTGTGGATACGATATGCTTCTATTTTGTTATGCAGTGATTACATATACCAAAAATTATTACTGATTAAGGAATCTTCCAAATTTCATAAGTGGTTATTCCGTTTATTTTGTTTGCCTTTTTTCTTCTTGTTATCCTGTTTACCAGAATCTATCCAATATTTAAGTTATGCCTTGCTTCTTTTGTTTCACTTCTTATACTATGGAATTTCAACCAGAACACACAGTGACACAATTTTCGTAACCCTATTACTGTCTTATGGTCTGTGCTACTGCATATTTTTATTATCTGGTTTTCTAAATGCACTGGTCTTAGGATCCATATGTTGGTTTTTTCTGAACAAAATGGGCATGCCTGATATAATCATTCAATTAACAATTTGCCCATATATGTTCCTGTTTTGCCAAATTCCATTTCGTATTACACGATTGAAAAAGGGAATGCCTTTTTTAAAAAAACAACATGTAACTACTGTTGGTTCTCTGCTTGGTTTGTGTGTTTTACTTTCTACTATGTTGTTTAGTAGCTTGGCTTATAAAGAAGCTGAACAGATTCAATGGACAATGCTGTTTCTTCTCTTTATTTTTATATTGTTTTTATTTCTCTTTATTTGGTGGAGAAACCAGTTACAGCGGACTTATCTGGAACAGTTACGAAAACGGGATATCAAACGATTAGAAGACGAATTGCAGGACTGTCAGAATACCATAACTTCTCTAAAGGAAGAAAACCAGAAGCTGGCAAAATTGATTCATCGGGATAATAAACAGGTTGCTGCCCTAGAGCTTGCTGTAGAAACTTTTCTCTCCACTCCTTTTGAGGAGAAAGAATCCCAAAAAAAAGCCGGAGACAAGCTTTTGCTAGAATTGCAAAAGGAGAATTGTGGACGTAAGCAAATGGTTTTTGATCTTTCCAAACCTGAAAATCTTTCATTTACTGACATACTTTCTGTAAATTGTTTGCTAAATTATATGGTTCATAAAGGACAAACAGATAGCATTTCTTTAGAAGTTTCTTTGACTGGGAATATACATTACTTTCTTGAAGAAATAATGGAAGAACAAGATTTTCTGACACTTGTTGCAGATTTGCTTGAGAATGCTTTGATTGCCACCAGACATGGCAAAGGAACTCAAATTTTAATACATATTGGTGTTATAAATGAATGCTACTCCATTAGCGTGTGGGATACTGGGATTCCATTTACAAAAGAAACACTTCTTCACTTTGGAAGAAAACAATATACTACCCACAAAAAAGATGGTGGAAGTGGAATTGGTCTTATGAGTACATACGAACTGTTACAAAAGTATCAAGCAAGCATACAAATAGAGGAATTTACAGGTAAGGAAACAATGTATCAAAAAAAAGTTTCCATTCTTTTTAATGGAAACTGTGAATACCATCTTCATACCAATCGGGATAAAAAAGAACTCTCTTATCTGCATCAGAGAAAAGATTTGCATATTATTTATGAAACATAAACCAACAGGGATTATTCATGTTCTGCAATCTGGATCGTAAATAATCCCTGTTAAATTTTAATACAAATCTTTATCCATACTAGCTACACTTTCTTTTTCTTTATAAAATAACATCCTATGCCTAACATAATTATAGACAACACCATTGTTATAACTATACTTTTTTCATAGTCCTTTGGTTCGGTTGCACAAACCAAAAGTTCCCCAGAGGCTGTTAATTTTCCTGGAAAATAGTTTGCAAACTTTGGAAACATTCTTCCTACAAAGTCTACTCCAAATACTGCACTCGTTCCAAGTAAAACTCCAATATTACTATGTAAAATAGAAGACATCCATATCAAGACAGCTATCATCCAAACCCCAAATAAATAATAACCAAATAGAGCAAATACAAGATGTTTTGCGACTACATTTCCCCAAAAGAAGTTATTGTAACTATAGGTAATTCCAGCTGCACACCAATAAACAGCTGTCCATCCGTTAAAAAGCATGGTAGTCTTTGCTGCAAGTATTGTATAAGGATGAATCCCCTTTGTTAAAATTGGAATAAGAGTCCCTTTTTCATATTCCAGAGTTATTGTACCACTAAACATTATCAAAAATATAATAAGTATCATACTTGCATTTTTAAAAAATTGTGTCCATGAAGTTAGATCATTTACAACTACTTTTGATACTGTCATGCCCAATTCGGATAAATCCTCTGACATCATCTCTATAAGCCAGGGAGTCAGCTTTGCTATTGCTGGATTTGATATTCCAAATACCAAAGAAATAATTCCAAGAATCCATAATTTACCAGTACGGGAAATTTCTAGCCATTCTTTCTTTAAAAATTCCAGGAAAGCTCTCATTTTTCTTTCAACTCCTCTTCTTTTTCATTCTCTTTCTATATATTCACTATCTTTAGGTAGAACCTTGCACTTTGCTGCAAGGTTCGTATAAGTGCCAAGTGCTGCTTTTGCACTTGTGTGCATCATGATTTACGAAACTCCCATGTGGAATATATTTATGGTGATGCCTAATTGTGCGAGGCATGGGAGTTTTGTAACAGTTCAGCCGGGGGCTGACCGGTTACTTTTCTTTCAATATTTGCAAAAACAAATCCTCCAAAGTAGGTTCCAGCCACTCCATTTTCTGAATTTGAAGCTGATGTTTGGCAATATATTTCATATAAACAAAGGAATCTTCTTCACATTTTTGAGTATACCGAAGCAGGCAGGTATGATTCTGTTTTCCTTCTGGGAATGTCTGCAAAAACTGCTTGGCATCTTTTTCATTTTCAAATAATATTTCTATTTCAGAAGTCTTATGGGAATTCTTTACTTCATCTAAAGAACCAGATAATACAATCTTCCCCTGATTCAAAAAAGCAATATTATCACAAATCCGTTCCACATCTGTTAAAATATGTGTGGAAAACAAAACTGTAGTCTCCTCTTTAACAGAAGATAAGATATCCAGTATTTCCTTTCTTCCAAGAGGGTCTAATGCTGATGTTGGTTCATCGCAAATTAGTAGCTTAGGTTTATGAAGAAGTGCTTGTGCAATCCCCAGACGCTGCTTCATTCCTCTGGAAAATCCACGTATTTTCTTTTTATATGGGGATAAACCTACCATATCTAACATTTTATTTGCTCTTTTATCCACATTTTTCTTATCTAAACCAGTAATTCTTCCACACATCATCAGATATTCTTTAGGTGTCATATATTCATAATATTCTGGAACATCAGGCAGGTATCCAATCAAACCATTTGTTTTATTATTTCCTGTTGTTACCTTTCTTCCATTTACCAGAATTTCACCTGCATCCGCCGGAAGCAGACCAAGTATCATTTTCATAGTGGTTGTTTTTCCTGCTCCATTTTGCCCAATAAATCCAAAAATGGAATGTTCTGGCACCTCAAAGGACAAATTTTCAATAATTTTATGACTGCCAAAAGATTTTGAAATCCCCCTTACTGTCAACATATTCATTTACTCCTCTTCCTTTCCAAGTAATAAATATAAAATTGGTCCAATAAACTCACAACCAATAATGGTTATTAAAAGCCATATTCCTCTGGTACCTCTCTTATATGTGTTATGAGTTAAAATATGACGGATTACATAGAACATTAAACCAAATTCTATGATAATAAGTGGTATCAAGAATGGTAAAATTTCTTTAATTTCCATGGATTTTTCCTCCTTCTAATTCCTTTTTCATTTGTTTAAATTCTTTTCTGTCACGAATATAGTCAAAGCATGGATTTGCCAAAGCTTCTATTGCACTATTCCAAATTAATTCATCTTCTCTAGGTGAACCACTATATACTTCTTCCTGTTTCATCCATTTTTCCAGTTTATTAAAATATGCATCTCCATGCAATGCAACTTTATCTATTACCATAAGTCTATGCACATCTTTTATATATTTTTGTAACATAACAAATGCTTTTTCATCTTTTTGGAAAATACTATAAATAGTAGCTGCCTGATAGTGAAATTGAGCACAAATATTGGGATGTAATTCTTTCAAACCAAAGCTTTCTTCCAATTGTTCTAATCTCTTTATTGTTTCCTCACAAACTTTCAGATTATCTATATGAATCTGTAAATATTGTATCCCATTAGACATCAGGCTCAAAAGATGCATATACATACTTGCCTGTACTGTCTCCTCTGCCTTATCTTTCTTCTGTCCCATTAAATATCCTTGTGTTAACACACCTTCCAATTGCATATTCATCTGTTCCATGTGAACCACTTCCTCCAGAATTTCCACTACTTTTTCATGTCTTCCAAGCTGAAGATTAGAAATCCCCTGAATTCCTGTGATATCTTTACAAATATAAAGATCCTTGCAATTATCTAAAACATGTTCACAGAGCTTTAAAATTTCTTCAAGTATCTCTTGTTGTTTTCCTTCTTCTGCTAACATATAATGGTTAAGCCAGAGTACACTTACTTGATATAAAAAAGGATAACAGGAATAGTATTTTTGAACCATTTTCCGGCTCTGCTCCATAGCCTCCTCAAAAGGCATTTTTACAAAATTCTCTGCCAGTTCCCGATACTTTCTTATAATTTGTTCTTTGTCAAGCTGGGGCTCATATCCAATTAACTCATCTATTGTTATATCGAAAAAGGCAGCAAGCTGTGGCAGGATCAATATATCTGGCATGCTCTGACCATTTTCCCATTTTGATACAGAAGCTTTTGAAACTCCTACAAAATCTGCAAGTTCCTCTTGAGTTATTTTTTTCTCTCTTCTAAGAAATGCTATATTTTCTGATAATCTTAGCATGTATACCCTCCTTGTTACTTTAAGAATAGTATTACTTTAATACTTTTCTACACCTATTCTACCAGACAAAATAAAAATACACGATGGATTTTCTAGAAACTTAAAGAAAAAAAATCAACTGGTGGGAAACTTTTATTGTTACTGTTCACAGGTAGTACTTTGCACTTGTTGCAAAGTACGTAAGAACAAGTGGTGGCAGAGAAGAATCCAGCCTTTCGCCAAAGGCGAATTACAAATAGGCTGGATTCCGTTACAGTTTGCACTGTAGGTGTGAACTGTAACCTTTTATTGTAACTATTTAGGTATAAACACACATTTACTGCGTGTTTATATAACAAAAAAAGCATAGCCCAAATCAATACAACTATGCCTTTTCATTATTCTCTCTATTATTTTAAATATTTCCTCAAATCTGCCGGCTGTCCAAGTACACTCATTTTCTTTTTGTAAAACAAACAGGTTAAAAAATAAGCTATCACACAGCCAATGAAAACCATCAGATATGTCACAAAAACTGTAGTGGTAATGGAGCAACTATTTATTGCAAAAGTAAAATCTTCTAAATTACCTATTCCAGAATAATAAAAAATAAAATACAAAATATGATGACACTACTGATAAAATATTTATATGCAACTGCTATGTAAATAGCCATTACTATTGTCATAATCCCGACAAGAAAAATCTGATTCTGAAGCATCTGTGCACATCCTAAGCGCAACTTTTTTACTTTATCTTATTCGATTTAGGCAATTGAAAATTTACATAATTACTACTACCGGCATTTATTCAAAGTAATGCCTTCTATAATCTCTTTAATTTCCTTTTGATACTTGTTCCACAATTTTTTCTCTATGTCACATTCTATGGCATAATCTCCATCATTTCCAGTTATAAAGCCCGTTCTATCAAGTATCAAAGTATACCAGATATTTTTGTCTATTTCCTCCATAAGACTTTCTGCCTTTAATGGTATTCCAGCATTATTGAAAGTCTCTTTTCCAATTATCACTCCTGTTCCACAGAATAGCAATCTGTCCTTATGGTAAAGATATTGGATTTTCATTTCAGGTTTCTCTTCTTTCCAAAAACAAATTCCATACTCTTCTAAATCCTTATTTGTAGATTGCTCTCCCTTTCCCTTGAATGCATTTTGGCAAATCCGGGCTGATTCTTTATCCCTTCCTGTACTAAAGCAAGTACATGCTGTCCGCACAGATTCTGTTGGATCTGAACAGCAACATTTATTATCTTTACTTATATTCTCATGTGTAGAACCCACAAAACCATAATCCCATCCCTTTGGTAATGTAACTCCCATAATCGCATGGGAATTTTCATTATGAATGGTAAATTCCACTTTTGTATTTCCTTCTTGTAAATTTTGTGATTCCTTATCAGTCTGATTTGTAGGTATACTTTCTTTTGTAATTTGGGGTGTATTTTTTATTTGCACATTGTATTGCTTTTTATCATTCCTTTCTTTATCATTTTCCTCTATCGCAGCATCTGACACCACTTTTCCTCCTGTTATAGTATTTTCCAGTATTCCACAAGAGACCAACAAAGCAATGCATCCTATCAAAGAAAACAACATCAGATATTTTTGTATTTGTTCCCAATTTCCTCTTCTCATAATCATTCCTTCTTTCTACTTACTCCATTTATCAGTACTTTTCTGTACTTCTTTCCAAGTATATAATTTTGTCCCATCATTCTGATATTGCAATAATTTATCTCCCACAATTCGTAACTCACCATATTTGCCACCAGTTCTTTCATAAACACCTTTTGGCAGCAAAGCTTCCGATGAAACTTGGTTTAGATAAAAAACACTTTTCTCTCCCACTTCTGAAAATTCTTCTCCTTCAAAGATCTGTTTTAACAGAATGTGTTCCATTTCTTTGGTATCTACCTCAAACCGGGCAACATCTTTATGATATTTCCCATATTCCTTAAGAGGAATGTAACCACCAAGCCGGTATACAGAAATTATATCATTAGTTATCAGATTCCCTTTGAAAACATCTGTTATCTGGATATCTATCTTTGTCCATGTCCTGCCCTTAATTATATCATATGTAACTTTTTTTACTGTACCTGCTACAATCTCTGTTGCCTGTTCTGACAAGTAAGTTAAATCTGTTGAAACCATACAATCTTCTAAAGAAGACCTGCTTAGAGAACTTACATCTTCTTCCACCACTTTGCTATAATCCTCTTTTTTCAAATCAACAGGATTCACTGCATTCACACTTTTATCTTTACCATTTACCTTATTTTTCTTCTTGCTGGAACTTGTAGCATCTTCCTCAGATACTACTATCTGGTAATCATTCTTTTCCGCTTCTCTTTCTTCTTCCTTTTCTACATTTGCCATTTGAACATCCTCAGAATCTTGTAGTAAGATGCCGCTTTTCCAAATACCAAAACTGCTAATTGTTAATATACCAATACTTGCTACACAAAGTGCGATCTTTTCCCTTCTCTTTTTTTTTCTTTGTTGTTGTCGTTCATATTCCTCCTTTCTTGCCAATAAAGCTTTTGCCATTTCCTCATAATTCTTCATATCCAAAGCCCTCCTTTAAAAGCTCTGTTTTTAACGATTTTTTCGCCCGATAGACTAACATTTCGACTTGACGTTTACTTTTTTTCATAATTTTAGCAGTTTCTGCATTAGTAAATCCCTCAAAATAGGTAAGCTGCAATACTTCCTTGTATTCTGATTTTAATTTTTCTAACGCCTTATGTATCATTTGTTTTTGTTCTTCCCTAAGATATTCTTGTAAAAGTGTATCTTCCTCCTTTGCCAGAAATTCATAATTCTCTATAGTGTCTGTGGCTATTTTTTTTCTCTTACGGATATAATCTAATGCAACATTTCTTCCTATTGTATATAGCCATGTTTTGAAAGAATACTTAGGCAAAAATCCAGGCTTTTTCACCATCAACTTAAAGAATGTATCCTCTGTCAATTCTTCTGCTATAAAAATATTATTTACATACCCATTCAAATACAAAATCAAGCCATCTTTGTAATCCCTTACAATTTCTACAATACCGCTATCATCACCATCAAGAAAACGGCGGTAGCTACTTGCACCGTTATCCAATGACCTAACCTCCTATTTTTTTAATTGTTTAAATCCTCTGTAAAAGTACTTTACATCTATTAAACGTTTTTCAACTGAAATTCTCACAGTCTCTTTGTCATTTTTTCAAATGGAGTTTTTTCCTTTATACAACGAACCTTAAAGTAAAAAGGGACTATATCACAAACTGGATATAGTCCCTTTTATTGTCCCCTATTATACCATCACTCTTATTAGTTATCAAGTAGTAACTATTCATGGTTCTGAACAGTTACATTAAGTATTTCGTTATACTTCTTTTAGCAAAGCCTGAAGCAATACAATATGATACTCTTCATCCATGATAATCCTTGCTAATACTGCATTGATATAATTATCCTTTATCATATTTATATGCATTTTATATTGGTTAATGGCTGCCTTCTCTGCTTCTATATCAGCTAACAACATTTTTCTTGGTTGTTCCGGAATAGTCAGATATTCCGGTGTCCACATTCTATGCCTTCCATTCTGCTGTTTTGCTATAAAGTCAACATTTCCACCTAACAGACAAATTAATTCTCCTAATTTTTGTAAATGCATCATTTCTGCCATTGCAATTCCCAATATAGTTTTTGCTATAGGACATTTTTCATTGGATAAACGGTTCTCATTGTTAATATATTGTGTAATTGCAGACAATTCTGACACAGCACCACAATAATCTAAGCTAAGTAAATTAGCATAAACTTGATTCTTTTCTTCTACCTGAATTGAAGGATATGGTAAATCCACCATAATTGGTTTCACACCTGCAAAACTGCATGTATTAACTAAAGAGGTCATTTTTTGCTCCATTAATAAATCTTCTCCTAATACATCTTTATATGATACTATATTGGAATTTCACAATAATATGCCTTTTCTTCATGGATTTTTTCTATATATTCACTCTTTTTAGGTAGAACCTTGCACTCTGCTGCAAGGTTTGTAAAGCACCAAGTGCTGTTTTTGCACTTGTGTGCATCCTCGTTTACGAAACACCCATGCGAATATATTTATGGTGATGCCGCAGTTTACAAGGCATGAGGGTTTCGTATCTATTCAGTACCAGAACTGATACGATTTTTCAATATACCCAAGTTTTCTCAACTGTTGTATAATATGGAAAAATATAATTACCGATATATATATTAAGATATATAGCAATACGGAATCTACATGTTAGGATGTGATATTATGAAAATAGGAGAAGCACGAGCCATCTACTCTGCACAATTACAAAAATATCGGGAAGAAAAGACATCTTTAGCAAAACAGAAAAAACAGTTAGAAGAAAAAGCAAAAATAATTCCAAACGGAAAGGAACAGTTTGCCCAAGAAGCGGCTACTTTGGAATTATCTTATAATGCTGTTTCTGAAAAATATGAGGAATATCATAATTTTATGGAACAGATTAACACTCTTCATACAGCTTTATTTAATGCTGAGGCATCAAAACAACAAGGAGAAGCAATGGCTGAATATACTCAGGACATAGTGAAAATTATGGAGGTTGCAAGAAGAATCGCAAAGGGTGCAAAGGTTCCTTACGCAGATGAACAAAAACTCATGGAATACAACATGGAAATGTATATGTCAGCAAAAAACCTGGCTATGATAAATATGCAAAAGAAAAAAGAAGAATATGAATCTTTGTGGGATGAGGAAAAAGATAAAGGAGAAAATCCCGACCCACACGAAGTTGCAGATTCTGCTGAACTTTCTCTAAATGCTCCTGAAATAGTGGATGTAGCAGATGTTATGGCAGCCACCAGTGGTGGGGAAGAATAAAACATGAAAAGAAGAACGCTGATTTTGAATCTATTTACACAATAAAATGCAAAATCAACGTTCTTCTTTTCTTATTATACCTTAATTGTTCTTTAAAAACGATAATCTTGTGCAATATCTTCTTCTACATCTTCCTCTATATTATCTTTGACAAAATGTTTTGACCTAGCAAAAGTTTCAAGATTTTCTATCCGTTTCTTCATGGAAGTAACAATAGCACTTTTTCTTGTATTATCTATATATGTATCTGCTCCATCAAATACAGAAAACACCTCTTCTTCCAAACCTTTTAAACTTTCAAATTCCATCCAGTCAAAAGAAGATACCAACTTGATTTGTTCCTCATGGCTTTTCTTAAATGGTTTACACTCTACACCCTTTCCTAAAAGAATCTGCCCCTGTAACTTATCGTACCCAAGACACGAACCACTGTCAAAAATAGGTGCTGCCCCCATCCATTCCAATGTATTTGCATTACGCATAAGACCAAAATTATTCTGATGCCTGTCTTCATTTGCAATAATATAATCCAATACAATCATCTGATCCATTGCATGAACCATACCTCTTATCCCAAGATTTTGACAACAATCAAGATAATGGCGATACACAGATGTATGGTTATTTTTCTTAGCTGTCTGCATAACTCTCCATGCACTGACAAGTTCTGTATTAGGTGTGATAAAATCTTCACATACACTATAAGGAATCACTTCATCCCACACAAGCGTATAGGGTACATGAGGTATATTAAGACGTTCTGCCACAGCCGAAGCAATCACTTCATTAAATGGCTACTGCATAAAAGGATTACTGCCTGCTTTAATTAGACATCGCCTGCCGTCTATAATCTTCCACCGTTTCTTAAGACACCCATTTGAAGTATTATCTGGTGAGCGAAAATCAATTCCTATGTCCCTTTTCCCCTCTTTTCCAATCAAAACATCACCAATATCCTCTGAAAACGGATTCTCAAAGAAATTGGCATCCTGCCACATAACTCTGCTGTCTTGCAATCTGATCCAGTACTGATCTGAAAGACTTAACCCAAAACATCTTGTCAAAAGTATTTTTGTATTAGGCAGATTCAGTATTTCTAAAGCTCTTTTCACACCAGAACGGCTTGCAGGAATCGAACGATCAATCCACCATTCGTTGAGTGCTGCACGATTAGCAATGCCTTTATGCACTATAACTCCTAATGGAAAATGTACTTCATTATAAATTGTATCAATCTTTTGAATATAACCAGTTGCTTCATCCAGACGAATATCTGCCACAGGAATCTCTTTATGCATCAAGGTATACTTCATTCCTGCCACCTCCATTCAACTCATCTTTTTCTATAATTATATATACCTTTATTTTAGAAATCAAGTTACTGTTCACACCTATGGTGCAAACAGTAACGGAATCCATCCTATTTATAATTCGCCTTCGGCGAAAGGCTGGATTCTTGGCTGTTCTACGTTTTTTGCACATAGCTTGACAGCAAATGTCAAGCTTGTGAGTGAACAGTAACAAAATCAATCAAATCTATTGACATTTTCCAAATCAATTGGTATACTAATGTCCAAACAAAGAAGCTCGAACTTTGTATGGTAACTATTAACCCCAGCTAGATAAGGAGGACAATATGCAGTGTATGATTAAAACAAACTCAAACTTAATAACTTGTCAACAAGGTGTGATTGTCCTTGGAATTTTCTAAATAGAATCTTTACATGTTTCTTTAGCATTTCATATAAGTAATGTATTGTAACTATTCATGGTTCTGAACAGTTACAATGTATCTTTCCCGATAATCCACACCTTTCGTTAAGGTATTTTTTTATGAAAGGATTTATTATGATTACAATATATGGAAACTATACAAATGCTGTCGTTTATACAACCAACAATGAAGAATATGCAATTGATGAATATGCCCGTAAACAAATACAAATGATTTGCAATCATCCAAGTTCTGCAGGAAGTAAAATCCGCATCATGCCAGATGTCCACCCTGGTAAGGTTGGCACCATTGGTCTTACAATGACAGTTGGAAACTCTCTTCTTCCAAGTCTGGTTGGTGTAGATATTGGCTGTGGCATGACTATTGCAAAAATCAAAGCAAAAAATATTGAATATCAGAAATTGGATACGGTTGTTCGTGAACATGTTCCTTCTGGAGGAAAAATCAGAAAAACTGCACATAAATTGAGCCATACCATCGATCTTGGTAAATTACATTGTTATAAAGCAATTAACGAACCAAAGGCGAATCTAAGCATTGGAACATTAGGTGGTGNAAACCATTTTATTGAAGTAGACAAGGATTCAGACAATGCTTTTTATCTTGTTATTCATTCCGGAAGCCGCCATCTCGGAATGGAAGTAACTGAATATTATCTAAAAGAAGGTCAAAAACAGTCACAGATGAAAAAACAGGGGCATGCTCCATACGAAATGACTTGTCTTGAAGGTGATTTACTTCAATCCTATTTTCATGATTTGGCTATTACACAGGATTATGCACGCATAAATAGAGAGGCTATGATTGATGAAATTGTCCGTGGCATGAAATGGCGTATTCTTGACAGCTACACATGTATTCACAATTATGTTGACTTTTCAAAAGAACTTCCGATTTTACGAAAAGGGGCTATCCGGGCAAATGCAGATGAAAAAGTTATTATTCCCATTAATATGCGTGATGGAATTATTCTAGGTACAGGTCTTGGAAATGAAAATTGGAATTGTTCTGCACCACATGGTTCCGGGCGGATTTACAAACGCTCGGAAGTGAAAGAACATCACACAGTCTCTGAATTCAAAGAGGCAATGAAAGGCATCCATTCCGTTTGTGTGAATAAAGATACTCTGGATGAATCACCTTTTGCTTATAGAAAATTAGAAGATATTGTTAATGTAATTGGAGAAACTGTAACAATTGATAAAATTATTAAACCAGTATATAACTTCAAGGCAGGAGGAAAGAATTAGTTTGTATTATTTACTATTTTAGATAGAAACAAAGGGGATGTCTTAGTGCAACATCCCCTTTATCATGCTTAACAATCTTTGGGATAGTCCCAGCTATTCATTCTTCACTTGAACTTTTATTGTAACTATTCAGAAACATGAATAGTTACGTTTTATTCATAATTGCATGTAATATTCTCCTACTATTTTATTTCAAGTCATCCAACAACCTTCCTATCACCTGTAAAACAGTTCGGATTTCTTGCAAATAATTTTCTGGCTTTTGTGTTTCATCCAAACTGTCTAACCATTCATTAGGGAATCCTACCGTTTCCACCGAATCATTATATGGTATACCCAACATTTCAATTGCTTTTAACTGCTGATAAGGAACTAAAACCGAGCTGGTAACTAATAATACATTTATCCCACACCCCACTTCCAACTGTTTCATAAAAAATGTAAATGTATCTTCCATATTTGATCTGTGTTCTTCTGGTTCTTCAGATAATGTTACAAGCAGTATGATGGGAATATTATTATAATAGTATTCCCTCACCCACGATTTATTTGAATTTTTAGAGATATACGCTTTCCTCTCTTTTGGTTCAAGTGAACCAAAAACTTTCCGTACTTCGGTTTCCATCAAGTCAAATTCTGTTTTTGCATTAGATGCATAGGTATCTTGGGTTGTCTGTCCAGATTTTATAATCTTTTTCATTCCTGTAAGTCCAACCATGTTTGAATCAGAGATACCATATTTGTCACAAATTTCCTTTGCATACTTCATTTGGAGCAAACAAGATTTTTCCTCATCACCTAACACAAGAATATAATCATAGCTCTTTTGAGATGGCATTGTACATCCAATAAACCCTAATTTTCTTGCTGCTGCCAAGATAATCTTTTGCTGTTCACTACTTAATTCTTTTCCGTTTGTCCATCTTACATTCTCTATATCAGCCATATTTTGTCTACTTTTAAAATCCCATATATCAGAAAATCTTATTAGTTTATTTACTCTCTCTACTAATGTCCCTTTCTTTTGAAGAGTCCCACCAAAAGAATGTACAAGAGCCTCTAATTCTGGTGTAGTAATCCACTCTTCAAACATATATTGTATGCTACTGTTATTCATGTCTCCCTTAAATGGAAAAGTATTCATAACTATTCCTCCATATACAATTTGAACTTTTTTGTCTATTTTTTCCCTTTTTGCATATAATAATTGTAACTGTTCAAAACCATGAACAGTTACGTTCTAAGTCCATGAAAATTTGCCTTCAGCGAAGGGGCTTAGAACAATCAAAATTTACATTTTACTACATAAACACGCAGTAAATGCGTGTTTCTACCTAAATAGTTACTAATAATTCTTATCTATTCTTCTTATTTTTTACCATATATTATAAGTCTTCTTCTAGATTTCTAAACTTCATTTTTTTATTATGCTTTATCATTTTTAAACATATATTTTCACAAAAAATACATTTTATAAATGTTATTTAAGGTATTTTAACATCTTTAAGTAGGCAAGTCAATTTTATTTTCATTTTATGATATACATGAGGTGATTTATCATGGACGAACAATTTATCCGAGAGCGAATTACATTTTTAAGATTGCAAAAAGAATTGTCCGAATACCAATTAAGTCTTGACTTAGGACATAGTCGTGGGTATATTAATAATATTTCATCAGGAAAAACTCTGCCTTCAATGACAGAATTCTTAAATATATGTGAATATTTTCATATTACACCAAAAGAATTTTTTGATACAGAAAATGCGAATCCTGCTATCAGTCACGAACTACATCAGCTTTTTATGAAACTGGATTTTGATGAACATCTGCTTATTTTGAATTTAGTAAAAAAACTCTCAGAAAAAAAAGACGTTGGAAACACTTAATTTTCCAACGTTTTTTATGTATTTAATAAGATATGAACATTGTATATTACACTATTTGTTCTCTACTCCTTTATAATCACTTCAACAAAATAAACACCTGCACAGTATGTATCATCAAATTGTGCTATACAAAAATATTTTGTATCTTTCAAAAGATTATTGCATTGCTCAATAAATGGTTCAACTATTTTATTTTCATCCATATTCATGTAAATACTATCAAATGCTCCTTTTATTTTTTCCAAAATTTCAAATGGCAGTTTTGTTTGAAGATATGATATAAATTTTTCGTAAACATTAGCTTCATAAACGCCTATTAACACACTGTTTCCAATTGATGCAGAATAAAAAAGCCAAAATATATCTTCTTGGATTTCGTTATTTTCCTTTATGAAGTCTTCAAATTCTTCTTGGTTTTCTATAAAAAGCATTTCATTTAGAACTAATGGATATTCCTTATACAACTGCAAATAATTTTTTTCTAATATAAGGTTGTGTATTCGTTTTTTTACATCCACATAATCACCTCGAAAAATGTAAAGTTTCTGCGTTTACTCTTATTTCTTAATTGTAGTCTTTTCCAAGTATTTCACAGGAACTTTTTCAGTCAACCATACTCCATTTACAGAGCAGAAAAATTTATAACCGGCTTGTGCCATTTGACCACTATGCACACGATATACAATAGGATTTCCATGTCTTTTCCCCACTGTAATGGCAGTTTGGCAATCTTTTGATAAGTGGACATATAACCGGCTTTTGGGAACTAATCCATTTTCATCAATAGCTTTTACATATTTATGACTAGTTCCATGCCATAAATATTCTGGAGGCACCATTTCTTCCAGCTCTACATCAACAGGTATGGAATGTCCCTGATTTGCCCTTATTAAGGTTTTATCTTCATTAAACGAATACCTCTGCTTATTATCTGTATTTACTATTTCCTCCAATGTTGCCATATCAAATGGTTGTGTTTTAGCAATTCCCTCAATAAGCTGTCCAACATCTGCCCAGCCATGCTCATCTAATGTAATACCAATTACATCTGGCTTATGACGTAATATTAAACTAATATATTTACTTGTACTATTTAAACTCATTTTCTTTACCTCCAACAATACTGATTTTCTTGTAACAGTTCAGCCAGAGGGCTGACCTGTTACGGAATTGGGCAAGCTTCGCATGTAAATTGCCCAATTCCAATCCTGTTTTAGTCTTTTTTACGGTCTGCACAGCGGAGTGTGCAGACCTACCTGAACTGTTACATTTTCTTTTCTTTATTATCCAGCACTGTAACTGTTCAGAACCATGAACAGTTACAAAACACCCATGCCTTGTAAACTGTGGCATCACCATAAATATATTCGCATGGGTGTTTCGAAAACGCGGATGCACACAAGTGCAAAAACAGCACTTGGTGCTTTACGAACCTTGCAGCAAAGTGCAAGGTTCTACCTAAAAAGGGTGAATATCTATAAAGATATCTTATATTTTTGTGAAAATTCTTTTAATACCTTTTTCAATCCACTATCTAAAAACCACATTCCCTGCTCATATATTTCTTTTGGAATTTTTTTATAGTATGCATGAGCAATACCGCCAGCCATACATGCAATGGTATCACTGTCTCCTCCAATAGATATTGCTTTTCTTATAGCATCTTCATAAGAATTTGATTCTAAAAAGGCTTCTAAGGCAGGTGGTACAGAGTAAGCGGTTCTGCTGTCAAACACATATTCATCTCTTATTTCATCAAGAGTAGTTTTCAATTTGTAGTGAAAGTTTTTAACAATATATTTTCTTATCTCATCCTGATCACATTCTTTTCTTGCCATAAAAACAGCTATTGCAATGGCTTGTGCACCTTTTACCGCTTCATGATGATGATGTGTGTAATGACAACTATATTTGACTTGTTTTTTTATTTCATGAATAGAATTGTAAGCATATCCAATTGCACTTACCCGCATTGCCCCACCATTTCCAAAACTTCTTTGCACAAATAAATCCTCAGATTTTGCCCATGAAGAAAATAACTGGCCATATCCAGCATTAGGATAACGTCTGTAATACTGTTTGTACCATGATGCATAACTTTTTTTATCATTTACACATGCATTTTGTTCATTAAGAATTTTTTCAGCTACTGCAACTGACAAAACTGTATCATCCGTAAATTGACTTCCTGATGGAAATAATTCAAAGTTCTCTGTTTTTACATTATGTAATTCATAAGTGGAACCAATAATATCTCCAAATACAGCACCATACATTTCTTCATCTCCTATTACATTTCCATATTTCCATCCAGCACATCATTCACCCAGTCAAAAAATCTGAACAAATTCTATACGGTGTTACCCCTTCTCCTGTAAACAGCCATATCTGTCCGGCACTTGGTCCATTGACAATCAGTTGATAGGTCATGCCATCTCCCAGCTCCATCAAACTCATGCTTCCATTCTTTAATGCATTGTTTATTTTTCGGTCTGTGGCTTCTTCATCCTCTTCCCATATCCAACAGTCTGTGTATTTGAATCTTCTGCTGATTCCTTTTTCATCATATCCACATTCTGTTAGACTGTTACAACGTCTTAACTCCTTATCGCCTATCTGTGTGACCTTCCATCCATTACCGATTTCTTTTATAAATGTTCTATAGTTTTCGGGAAGTTTTATCTTATATTTCTCCTCAAATGTTTTCAATTCTTCTTCGGATATGGTTTCATTAAATGGAATCTTTAACTTAGTTATTTTTTCTTTTAATCCGCTAATCTCCCTTGAAATATCTTTTTTACAGGCTTTGGTAGTTTACTTTTTTCTATCCCAAGTATTTTTAATTTGCCTGCCTTTATAAAAGCAGATACATCTTCTACTTTGGTTTTTAGTGCATTAATGTCTTCAATTTCAGGAAGTTCTGCAAGCACAGAGATATTTTTTATTGGTGTTCCATACATCCACACCATTTTTAAATGCGATAAACCTTTTAGTGGGGATATATCTGTTACCTGTGTACCACTTATATTTAATTCTTTTAAATTTTTCATATTCGCCACAACATTAATATCGGATATTCCAGGGTTATCTATTAATTTCAATTCTTCAACCTGTTCCATTTTCCGCAAAAACGAAATATCTTTCACACTTGTTTCTTTTAAGCATATTTCTTTTAAATTTATGCAGTTTTCAATTGCCTTTAGTCTTTCTCCATCAAATTTTCTGACAGTAAGTCTTTCAAGATTTTTCAAATAACATAAAGGTTCAAGACTTGCCCGCAGTTCATTTCCCTCTATTATAACACATTTAATAAAATCCCAATCTTTAATGCACGCAAGAGTTTTAATATTTTTTGCCTGGTCTCCCTCTAATATGATTGTTTCGGACCAAGCAAAAATACGAGAGATTTTATAAAAATCTGTAACCAGACTCAATCCATTATCTTTCATCAATTGCTGTATTGCCCTAAACATTTCCTCATCATAATTTTCCTTATAATGATAGAAAATTTCCAATTTGCCTGCCTGTTCAAAAGCTGATACATCCTCCACGTTTGTCTTCTTTACATCAACATACTCTAAAACAGGAAGTGATGCAAGTAAAGAGATATCCCTTACAGGAGTGTCATACATCAGGATTTTCTTCAAATGAGATAACTCTCTTAATGGAGATATATCTTCTACTTTTGTACTCTCTATCTCTAATATTTCCAATTCCTTCATATTCTTTACAACAGTGATATCCGAAATATTTGTATTTGATAACACCAGTTTTTTTACTTTTGTCATATTTTTAATCATGGATATATCTGACAATTCCGGGTTGTTTGACAAATCCAATTCTTCAACTTGTTCCATTTTCCGTATAAATGAAATATCATTGACGCTCCATTCTATCTTTATTTTCTTTAAATTTATGCAGTTCTCAATTCTTTCCAATTTTCTTTCAGCAATATTTTCAGCAATAAAGACCTCAAGATTCTTTAGGTGACATAAAGGTTCAAGGTTTACTTGTAGTTCATGATCGTCATCCCATATCTCAACTTCACGAATAAAATCCCAATCTTTAATTCCTTCTAAAGATTTAATATTCTTATTACTATCAGTGGAAAATAATACTATTGCCGGCTTAGTGTTATGTAACCCCAAAATATATTCTATTTTACCAAAATCTGTTACTCCATTCTCAGACATTAATTGTCTGGCTGCTTTCTTTTCTTCCTCATTCATGTATTGATTATATATATCACTATATAGCCACTCAGGACGGCGTTTGTATTCAAAGGTTGATACATCCCCTACTTTTGCCTTTTCTACATCAACTTCTAATGCAGAAAGTTGATCCAGAAAAGAGAGCTCCTTTATAGGTACATCATATATCAATACTTTCTTCAAATGAGATAACTCTCTTAGCACAGATATATCTTCTACTTTTGTACCCTGTATATCTAATACTTCTAATTCTTTCATATTTTTCACAACACTAATATCTGAAACATTCGTATCACTTAACACCAGCTTCTTCATTTTTGTCATATTTTCAAGTGCTGATATATTTGACAATTTTGGATTATGCGACAAATCCAATTCTTCAACTTGTTTCATTTTCTGCATAAATGAAATATCATTGACACTTCTTGTTATTTTTATTCTCTTTAAATTTATGCAATTCTTAATCTCTTCCAATTTCCTGCCATCAGCATTAAAAACCGTCAAGACTTCAAGATTCTTTAGTTGGCATAAAGGTTCAAGGTTTGCTTGTAGTTCATGATTGTCATCAGATATCTCAACTTCATGAATAAAATCCCAGTCTTTAATTCCTTCTAAAGATTTAATATTTTTATTGCTACTATTAAAAAACACTACTTTTGCTGGCTTTTGGTATAACATAAAGTCAGGATATGTTCTATTTTACCAAAGTCTGTAACTCCATTCTCAGACATTAATTGTTTAATTGCTTTCTTTTCTTCCTCACTCATTTTATTATATATCTTACTATAATACTTATCACTCATAATATTTACTCCATCAATTTTTTATATTTAATTATTCATTTTCATATTTGTTTTTATAATAATTGTTTTTTAGTATTCTAATTGTTCTAATATGATTGACCACCAATTTTCCTCATTGCTTAATGCTTGGACATCTATTTGGTCAAACTTTCTTTCTATTTCTTTTATAATTCCAAGTATATTATCATCTGTTGCATCCGTTATTTTATTTGCATATGACAAATAAACAGCAATACATCCAAAAAGGCTTTCCAAGTTTTTATTTATAAATCTAGTTGGATATTCATGTTCTGGGTCAACAGAAACTATCTCACCATTTTGATTCACACAAATATCCGTTCCAAAATCATGTCCTATAACCAGATATTCTTTATCTATTTTTTTAATTTCCTCAAGATTGAATTGAATAAAGTATAAATATTCTTCCGATAATCCCATATCAGATAATAATTTTTTTATTGCCTCCTCAATATCGAAAATTCTTCCATAAGGCAATTCTGCATTTTTTATTTTTTCATATAATTCTCTCATTATAAATGGAATTTCTTCTGATAATTCAGAATTTCCTTTATTGATTCCAGCTTCAATGCTTTCCAAATATTCAATGATTTCTTCCATTATATTTTCTCCTTACACACTCCTTAATTTGCCTTATAATTTCGTGCTGTTATGTTAATGCATAATTCCAGAATAACATGATTTTTATCTTTGTTCAACCATACAGGCAATATTGGCAGGGCAACAGCATTTACTTTTTAGGAGAAAACAAAATCTTTAAAAACAACTCAGATTCGAGAGCAGCTTTAAACATTAATCTTTTTTTGCTAACTCGTCCATACTGTGCTTGTGAAACAAGGTTTAGGGCGGTTTTCTGAAGTATATTAAGATTAAGCGGTGAATTGTCCTTCCTTGCCCTTGATGCATCCTCACGGAATATTACATCAAGACACCAGTGGAGCTGGTTTTCTATAGACCAGTGTTTCCTCACGACATCTGCAAATTCATCGATATCTGTCAGCGATGTGATAAAATATCTTGTAAACTGGCGGTTTTCCTTTTTTTCCACTATCGTCGATTTTACCATTCCAATTCCTTTTAAGCCACGCCATTCTTCTGCCTGTTCCAGCCACGAAAGGTCATTAAGGAGGCGGTATTCCCTCTTTTCTACCCGTCCATGCCCTTTCTCCTGCGTGGTTACAGACGGTAGTTCCCATGAAAATGCCTGGAAGTATTCCTCACAATCCTTATACAGGGCTGGCTGGTTCTGCTTTAACCCTATTGTGTAATCTGCCTTTGCATCTGTTATTTTTTCGACAATCTTTTTCTGGCAGCTCATGGCATTCGCTGTTACAATGGAATCTTCTACATCTATTAAATCAAGAAGTTCAGGAACTGCCGTAATCTCATTTGTTTTTTCTTCCACGGTCAGTTCCCCCAAAGTAATCTGGTTCTCAGCAACAAATGCACTGATGACATGGTATGCCTTATGCTGGGAATTTCCACTGCCACGTATGGTTTTGCCGTCTATTGCCACTACACTCCGGCTTTCCCTTTCCACAGATATCCAGTTTAAAAGGCATGAAGAAAGTTCAGACGGATTCAGTTTTTCAAACACCCTCCTAAAAGTATCACTATCTGGTATACCGTTTGGAAGTTCAAGAAATTTCGCAAGGTATTCTTTACGACTTTTACCGAATTCCTCCATATCGGCAAAATCTTCCCCTCCACAGATTATAGTGCACAACCCAATGATTATGATGTCTTCAAGCTTATGACGGATATTTCCATACTGTGTCCATCTTGGCTCACTTATATTTTTAATTTCTTCTTTTAATTTTTTTATCTCCATGCTACTTATTTTATCTCTCTTTTTCAAAACAGTAAATGCTGTTGCCCTGCAATATTGGTTATTTTAGAGGACGTTTTGGTAATTATTGTTCTATAACTCTTTTCTTTATAACAAATGTGTATTCACTAAAAAAGTCCTTAAAATGTCATTCCCATTCTCAAGTTTTGTCATCTCAACAGGAGAAATGTATCCAAATGCTGGTATATCACTAAAAAACCATTTTTTTAGTATTTCATCTGTTGATGCAATACATAAAAAATATTTTGCAAACATCCAAATATCATTTGGTATTTGTGTTATTGGTGATTTTATAGAACCATTCTTTTTCTGTATATCATTTATTATGCTATTCCAATTTTTTTGTATTGATAAAAACTTTCACCCATATCCATCAATTCTTTTTCACTATACCATTTTCTTTTTATAAAAAAGTTTACATTCAACAGTCTATCTATCTTTTCCAAACAATCTTCCAGCATGATATTTGTGCAAGCCTTTAAATCAATATTATCAATAGGAATATACCAGCTTTCTATTCCATCATTTTCTTTAAACAACTGTTTCCAATCTTCACATAAATATCTGCTCAGTTCTTCTATTCCATCATAATTGCATTCTATACATATTTGTATATTTTTCTTCATAATAATTAAATATTTTAGAAAATTTGGAGTTTTACTGCTATATTCTGTTATGTATCTTATTGCCTCACTAATATTATTGGATAATTCCATAAGATTTTCTTTATGAACATGTGATATCATTCCCTCATTACTCCCTTCATAATTTTTCTAATTACCAGAGTTACACTCCAATTATAGCATATACTCATAACAATGTCGTTCCTGCGTAACAGTTCAGGTAGGTCTGCACACTCCGCTGTGCAAACCGTATAAAAGAATAAAACAGGAAGGGAATGGGGCAATTTATATGCGAAGCTTGCCCCATTCCGTAACAGGTCAGCCCTCGGCTGAACTGTTACGTTTCTGCAACTACTTATTACTAAGTATCCTTGTATTATCTATTTAATAATGATAAAATAAGCCTATTAAATTAAACAATAAAGAGGTGTATAGGAATGCCCCAAAAACAAATTCTTATTATAGATGACGACGAAGATTTATCTATGATTGTTTCTGATATGCTTGAAAACTATGGTTATTGTGTTACATGTGCTCCTGATAGCGAAACAGCTTTTCGCTTACTGTCAGACAATCGTTTTCACCTTATTTTACTTGATATAAATCTACCTGTTCAAACAGGATTTGAATTTTGTAAAGAACTACGTCAGTTCACAACGATACCCATTATTTTTGCAAGTGCCCGCACCAGTGAAACTGACCGCATTACAGGTTTCGACATTGGTGGTGATGATTACCTGCCGAAACCCTATTCCATGAAAGAACTCCTTTCAAGAGTAAATGCTCTTATCCGAAGGACTTATGGCTTTACCGGACAGGAAAAGGTCATGACTTTTGGTGATATTTCTGTTAATATCACCAC